>NZ_JAQISN010000005.1:0-300000 GCF_037450285.1 Erwinia sp. SLM-02
AGCGAACTTACTGGACGTTTTTTGTCACTATAAAGTAACTTTATAACGCAGAGGGTGCTTTACCCAAACCGTGCCAAAGATGTTAGGTCTATCAACAAGCTACATCGTACCTTCTACCCTACTCCCTGAACTTCCTCTCAATCTCTTCCAGCGACAGCCCGCGCGTTTCCGGCAAATACTTAAACAGCAGCACCAGCATCACCACATTACACAGCGCAAACACGCCGAAGGTTGAGCCGCCGCCCCAGGCGTTGAGCATAATCGGGAACAGCGACTGGATAATAAAGTCGAAGCCGAACAGGCCAAATACCGCAATGCCCATCCCCAGCCCGCGTATCCGCAGCGGATAGATTTCCGAGAGCATCAGCCAGAATACCGGCGCAATCCAGCCCTGCATAAACACCAGGAACAGCGACATCAGCGCCAGAATAATGTAGCTGGCACCGGCAAAGTTACCCTGCAGTATGCTCACCCCGTTATGTTCTTCGTAGTGGAAGCAGAGTTTGAACGCCAGGCCAATCATCACCAGCACCAGCGTCACGGCAATCTGGCCGCTGAGGAACATTTTGCGCCGGGGAATTTTGCCGATAATCGCCATGCCCAGCACGGTGGCGATAATCGATATCAGCCCATTGGCAACGGCGGCGGTAACGGCGGCGGCATCGCCCAGTCCGGTCGATTTCAGCACGCTCGGTGCGTAATACATGATGGTATTAACCCCGGTAACGCGCGTCGCCAGCACGATCATCAGGCCAGTCAGGATCAGCTTAATCACCCATTTCTTGCTCAGCTCCTCGCGAATACTCGGCCCGCTGGCATCCAGCGCGATAATCTGGCGGATATCAGCAATCTCTTTCTCCACCTCTTCCGGCTGGCGCACCATCGACAGCACCCTGCGCGCCTCTTTCTCTTTGCCGCGCTGCAGGAAGAATCGCGGTGACTCCGGCATCATCATCATCCCGAACCACAGCAGCACGCCGGGGATCGCCGGGATAGCCAGCATAATGCGCCAGTTGTGGCTCAGTTCCGGATACGCGTTGACGATCCCGGCGTTCACCGAGTAGGCCAGGAACTGGCCGGTCACGATCATCAGCTCGTTAACCGTCACCAGCCGTTCTCGCTGGTTGGCCGGGGCCAGTTCAGCAATATAGACCGGCACGGTCACCGAGGCGCAGCCCACGGCCAGCCCGAGAATAAAGCGCGCCGCCAGCATGGAGGGAACGTCCCAGGCCACCGCCGTTGCCAGCGCGCCGAAGATAAAGATAATCGCCACCCACAGCAGATTTTTCCTGCGTCCCTGGCGGTCGGACAGCATGCCGCCGAACAGCGAGCCAAACGCCGCACCGAACAGCAGCGAAGAGGTAATGAACCCTTCCGCTGCCGGGCTAAGCCCCAGATCGCGGTTCATAAACAGTAAGGCACCGGAAATCACCCCGGTATCGTAGCCAAAACATAAACCGCCAATCGTCGACACCAGCGTAATGCGTTTTATATTTTTCCCGGAGGATTGATCCTGCACGGCTGTATTCTGTCGAGCCAGTTTTTCTTCCATCGTGATTATCTCATCCTGGTAGTCAGATAATATCAGGCAGCGTATTGAGGTAATTAATGGCTGCCTGTTTTCAGGTACAAACACCAACGTCAATAAGTCGTTTTTAAACGCCGCACACCCCTGCGTCGTTTGTTCTATTATTAATCACGAATGAAATTTATATTCCAATGCCGGAAGTTGCTCTGCAACGGATAGCCGTGAAGAGCTGTGAGGCCTTTCACAAAGATCGGCGTTGTGTACAAAAAATCGCCAAATCCACTAAAAACACAATGCCTTGATTTTAATCCAATTTATAGGTAAGCGTCCTGATTTCAAGATCTAAAAATAAACATCTACCTCACAAATAATTCCTCATTGAAACGCCCATTTAACACTCACATCAGTAAGGACTTAGGACAAATTCACGACAATGATATAAGTTTTTATATATTTAACAATAAGTTATATCGCAGCAACTTTTCGCACCCGGTGAGAAATGTTACCTGTATAACAAAATAAAAATTCCACACACAAATATATTGAAACGTAAAATTCACAGATATATTCTTGGGTCTGTGCACCAGGGAGGAATAAGTAGGATTTACCGCCGTTCTTTCTCTCACTATTAAAAATTGCTCTTCGGGCAAACGTTTTTGCACTTAATTTCATTCTGCTGAGGTTTAACATGCTAAAAGTTGCTTTATTAGGTGCCGGGCGCATTGCCCAGGTTCACGCTCGCCATATTCACGACCATCCGGATACCACGCTTTATTCGGTATCGGATATTTACGCGGAGGCTGCGTCAACCCTCGCCGAAAAGTATGCCGCCCGCGTACTCTCAGCAGATGAAGCGATTGCCGACCCGCAGGTTGACGTGGTGCTGGTTGCCACCTCCACCGATACCCATGCCGGTTTTTCCCTGCAGGCCGCCCGTGCCGGCAAGGCAATCTTCTGTGAGAAGCCTGTCGATCTGAATATCCAGCGCGTGAAATCCTGCGTGGCCGAAATCAAAGCGCTCGGCGTGCCGTTTATGATCGGCTTTAACCGCCGCTTCGATCCGAACCACGCCCACCTTAACCGCGCCCTGCGCAGCGGCGAGATCGGTGAACTGGAACATCTGCAAATCTGCTCGCGCGATCCGTCGCCGCTGCCGGACGACTACCTGCTGATTTCCGGCGGTATGTTCCGCGATATGACCATTCACGATTTCGACATGGCGCGCTTCCAGCTTGGCGAAGAGCCGGTATCGGTGTCGGCCATCGCCTCCGCGCTGGTCAGCCCGACGGTGAAAGCGGCCGGAGATGTCGATACGGCGGTGATCACCCTGCAGACCGCCTCCGGCAAGATTGCGGTGATCAACAACAGCCGCCGTTCAGGCTATGGCTACGATCAGCGCATTGAGGCGCACGGCCAGAAAGGCTGTCTGTACGTTCACAACGTGCCGACCACCACGCTGGTGAAAGTGACCGAAGAGTTTGGCGCGCAGGCGCAAAAGCCGCTGCACTTCTTCCTTGAGCGCTATCAGGAGGCGTTCAGCGAGCAGTGGAAAGCCTTTGTTGCCGCGCTGAAAGACAATCGTCCGGTACCCACCAACGCGGACGACGGGCTACGCGCGCTGCTGCTGGCCGAAGCGGCGATCGAATCATTTAAAACGCAGAAAGTCGTTAGCGTTAACCTGGAGGGATAAAAGATGAAAATCGGATTAGTGTCTGACAGCCTGGCCCATCTCCCGGTGGATGAGGTGATCAAAACCGCCGCCGAGCTGAAGCTGGACTGCATCGAGTTCGCCACCGGCAACTGGTCAACGGCCCCGCACCTCAACCTGGAAAAGCTGCTTTCCAGCACCTACGCCCGGGCGGAGCTGAAGAGCAGGCTGGACGATAACGGGCTGACGCTCTCCGCGCTGAACGCTAATGGCAACCCGATGCATCCGGGTGAAACCGGGAAAATTCACTCCGACTGCCTGTATAAAACCCTGGAGCTGGCTAACCTGCTGGGCGTGGAAAACGTCATCACCATGTCCGGCCTGCCGGGCGCGCCGGGCGACAGCTATCCCAACTGGATTGTCACCTCATGGCCACCGGAAACGCAGACCATCCTGAAACATCAGTGGGAAGTGGCCGAAGGCTACTGGGGCAAAACCGCCGAGGCGGCGCGTACCTACGGCGTGAAAATCTGCATCGAACTGCACGGCCAGCAGCTGGCCTACAACCTGCCGACCTTCCTGCAGCTGCGGGAGATTACCGGTGACGTGGTGGGCCTGAACTTCGACCCGAGCCACATTATGTGGATGGGCGGCGATCCGCTGGCGTTTATCCGCCAGGCGGGCAGCATGATCTATCACGTTCACGCCAAAGATACCTTTATCGATACGGTTAACCGCGCCACCGCCACGGCGCTGGATAACCGCCCGATGACGCAGAGCCGCGAACGCAGCTGGTCCTACGTGACGCTGGGCTACGGCCAGACGGAACCGTGGTGGAATGCCTTCTGCTACCATCTGGCGCATTTTGCCAGCCCGGACCTGACCCTGAGCATCGAGCATGAAGATATGAACCTGTCGCGGATGGAAGGCGTGATCAAATCGGTGAATCTGCTGAAGCGCACGGCAACCATTGAGAAGTCCGACTACTTGTTACCGGCTATCTGATCGACAAACAGCCGCTGCACTCAAGCCCGCCGTCCGGCGGGCTTGATCGTTATCCCGCCTTCACCTGAATCCCCTCCATCCACAGCTTTTTGTACTGCGTAGGCGGAATACCGACCACCATTTTAAACACCCGATGGAAGTTGTTGACGCTCTCATAGCCCACCTCGCCGGCGATGGTGGTCACGTCCATATCGGTGTTCACCAGCAACGACTGCGCTTCCCCTACCCGTCGCCGAATCAGGTATTGCTTCGGCGTGTAGCCGGAGAACTTCTTGAACAGGTGGATCAGGTAGAAGCGGGTGATCCCGGACGCCGCCATAATCGACTCCAGGTTAATCGGCTCTTTATAGTGCTCGTCAATAAACTGCTTGATTGAAAGTCCCAGCGAGGCGTCGGTTTTTTCCAGCTGTTCGTGCCGCGCCAGGCAGATATTGCGACAGATCACCACAATCGCATTCAGCAGGTGATGCGTGACCACGCCATGGTGACGCTCGTGATTGAAGATCTGCGCGCAAAGCGCATCAAACAGGCCGCACAGCGCCTGGCTCTGCTCACCTGCCGCAATCACCGCGCTTTTATCGCGACCGATCAGGTGATTTTCAGGCAGCCCGTCGATGTGCAGCTGGCTGATACCACAACTGTAGATCAGCGAATCCTCGCTGACGTGGGGACGTTCATCGTGAACCACGCCCTGGTTAAAAATCAGGATATCACCCTGCTGCGCAAGATATTGGCGGCCGCCGATCAGGTACTGGCCGCTGCCCCTGGCAACAAACATGATTTCCAGCCGGTCGTCATGCTTATGCATAACGCGCGGGATGGCGGACTCTTCGCCCTGGGTTTTACAGACAAACAGCAGTTTCGGCGCGGTATGCGCGGCGTAATCGGGATAGACGGTGACGTCATCCTGGCAGTGGGTCAGCATAACAGCCTCACAGTATTATTTTCACAGCGCGGAACGCTGGCAGGGTCGGGTTTATTCTCTATGAATGTGCACAAGTTGCAAGGCGGGAAGTTGTGGCAGGTATCACGCTAAGATGATGAAATGATTGATTTAGACAGTCAGGGTTACATCACTAATGGTTAAAAATTGCTTTTACGTGATAAGGGTCACACTCAGAAGCGAGCGATGAACTGCTCCGCCAGGCCGTTGTTGCCGGGCTGGAAAGCGGCGAAAGCGAACTGACGCTGAAGGAAATTGCAGAACAAAGGAAGTTAAAGCATCGTGTATAAACTCACCCGACGTGCGGCTGAAGATTTCACCGATATCTATGATGTTACAGCCCCCCGGTCAACGCCCCTTTGTGCTCGTTCAGCAGCCGCAGCATATCCCGCAGATATTCATCCTCGTTCCCCTTCTGCCACGCCACGCTTAAAGGGAGCCCCTTGCTTTGTTCGTCCAGGATCAGCGGAATATACGTGACCTTGTCACCGTTCATATTGCTATAGGAAGCCGGCACCACGGCCAGGCCCAGACCGGCAGCGACCAGGCTCAGAATGGTCTGCTTCTCTTCGGCATACTGCGCGATATGCGGCGTAAAACCGGCATGTTTAAACAGGCTCATGGTGAGATCGTGGCTGTGCGGGCGGGTTCGCCGGTCGGCGATAATCATCGCGGCCTGGCTGAAATCCGCCACCGAGACGCTGCCCTTTGCCGCCAGCGGATGGCTGACCGGCACGGCCAGCACGCAGTGCTCACGGGTGATAAAGCGCACCGCCAGCGAGGCATCCAGCGTCTGCGGTGCGCGAATAAAGATCATATCCAGCCAGCCGGATTTTAATTTAGGCAGCAGGTTAATGGTTTTATCTTCGATAATATGGATATCGGTATCGGGATGCTGCGCCAGAAATAAGTTCAGCAGCGCCGGAACTAATCCCCTGGCGGCGGTATCCATCGCGCCGATTCTTAACGTTCGGCGATCGTCTTTTATTCCGACTTTAAATCGCGCCGCCAGCGCATCAAACCGATCGATAATATTGCTGGCTTCGTCGAAAAATATTGCCCCCTCGGCGGTGAATGAAACGTTGCGCGTTGAGCGATTCAACAACCGTACCCCGAGGTCCTCTTCCAGCAGTTTGATAAAGCGAGAAAGTGACGCAGGCATCATTTCCATTCTTTGGGCCGCCCGGCCAAAGTGCAGCTCTTTGCCGACTGCAACAAAGCAACGTAGTTGATTTATATCCACTTTCCCCTCGCCAAAAGATTATTCAAATACTTTATATAATCCTGCCCTGATGATCTGCCCGGACAAATCAGCATACTGAACTTGATTACAAAATAATAACACCCCCTACACAATCCGGAGCACTTATCTATGAACACGTCCCTCGAAAAAAGGGTAATGCGTAAAGTGACGTTGCGCATTGTGCCCTTTATCATCCTGCTCTACTTCATCGCTTTTCTCGACCGCGTGAATATCGGTTTTGCCGCTTTAACGATGAATCAGGACTTAGGTTTTTCGCCCACGGTATTTGGTCTGGGCGCGGGGATCTTCTTTCTCGGTTATTTTCTTTTCGAAGTGCCCTCCAATCTGATCCTGCATAAAGTTGGTGCCCGTATCTGGATTGCCCGCGTGATGATCACCTGGGGGCTGGTATCGGGCTGCATGGCCTTTGTGCAGGGCACCACCAGCTTCTACACGCTGCGATTCCTGCTCGGTGTCGCCGAAGCCGGATTCTTCCCCGGGATCATTCTCTATCTCAGCTACTGGTTCCCGGCAGCGAAGCGCGCCCAGGTGACCGCTATTTTTATGGCTGCGGCACCGCTCTCCACCGCGCTGGGTTCACCGATTTCCGCCGCGCTGCTGGAGATGCACGGGCTGTTCGGCTACGCCGGATGGCAGTGGATGTTTGTGCTCGAAGCGATACCGGCCGTGGTGCTGGGCGTGGTGGTGCTGTTCTGGCTGACCGACCGCCCGGCGAAGGCGAAATGGCTGACCGATGAGGAACGCGAGTGGCTGCAAAATACCATGCAGCAGGAAGAGCTGGCGCGGGCGGCGAAACAGAGCCACAGCAGCGCATGGCGCGGCCTGACCGACCGCCGCGTGCTGGCCCTGGCGCTGGTCTATTTCGGCACCTCGGCGGGGCTGTACACGCTGGGCATCTGGTCGCCGCAGATTATTCACAGTTTTGGCGCTTCATCGCTGGAACTGGGCTTTCTGAACGCCATTCCGGCCGTGGTGGGCGTCATCGCCATGATCCTCTGGGCGCGCCATTCCGACCGCACCAATGAACGCAGCTGGCACGTGATCGCCGCCTGCCTGCTGGCCGCCGCCGGGCTGATCTACGCCGGTAACGTCAGCTCACTGCTGGCGGTGATCCTCGCCCTGACGCTGGTCACCGTGGGCATCAGCGCCTCCAAACCGCCGCTGTGGAGTATGCCAACGCTGTTCCTCAGCGGACCGGCCGCCGCCGCAGGCATCGCCACCATTAACTCCATCGGCAATCTCGGCGGCTTCGTCGGCCCGATGATGATTGGCGTGATCCGCCAGCAGACCGGCAGCTACACCTGGGGACTCTATTTCGTCGCCGGACTGCTTGCTATCTCGGCCATCACCGTTCTTATCCTGTCGGCAAAAAAACCGCAGGCGCAGGCAGCTGATGCCCCGCATCCCCGTACTCACTGATATCAAACTGGAGAAACAACATGCGTAACTACTCTATTGCCGCCATTCCCGCCGACGGTATCGGCCCTGAAGTGATTTCCGCCGGCGTTGAAGTGCTTCGCGCGCTGGAACAGCAAAACCCGCAGCTCAGGTTTGCTATTGAAACCTTCGACTGGGGTTCTGATTACTATAAACAATACGGGGTGATGATGCCGGAGGACGGCCTGCAGACGCTGAAAAAGTTCGACGCCATCTACTTTGGCGCGGTCGGCGCGCCGGATGTGCCGGACCATATCACCCTGTGGGGACTGCGGCTGCCGATCTGCCAGGGCTTTGACCAGTACGCAAACGTCCGCCCGACCAAAATCCTGCCCGGCATTATCCCGCCGCTGCGCAACTGCGGACCGGGCGATCTGGACTGGGTGATCGTGCGTGAAAACTCAGAGGGAGAGTATTCCGGTAACGGCGGCCGCGCGCACCGTGGCCTGCCGGAAGAGGTCGGCACCGAAGTGGCGATCTTCACCCGCGTCGGCGTGACCCGCATTATGCGCTATGCCTTTGCCCTGGCGCAGTCCCGCCCGCGCAAACTGCTGACGGTGGTGACCAAATCCAACGCCCAGCGGCACGGGATGGTGATGTGGGATGAAATCGCCGCTGAAGTGGCGCAGGAGTTCCCGGACGTCAACTGGGACAAAATGCTGGTGGATGCGATGACCCACCGCATGACGCTGCATCCGCAGAGCCTGGATACCATCGTCGCCACCAACCTGCACGCCGATATTCTGTCCGATCTGGCCGGGGCGCTGGCGGGCAGTCTGGGCGTGGCACCGACAGCCAATATCGATCCGCAGCGCCGCTTCCCGTCGATGTTCGAACCGATTCACGGCTCGGCATTCGATATCACCGGCAAAGGCATCGCTAATCCGGTTGCCAGCTTCTGGACCGCCGTGCAAATGCTGGAGCACCTGGGCGAACGCGAGGCCGCCGCGCTGGTAATGGAGGGCATCGAAGACGTCTGCGCGAAAGGCATTCTGACCCCGGACGTCGGCGGCAGCGCGACGACCGCCGAGGTTACCCGGGCGCTGGTCAGCTTTATTACGGCCAAAGCCCCCATCGCCGAGAGCGCATAACGATGACCAATCCACAGGCCGCAGAGATGCTGCGGCAGATCTTTATTCGGGCCGTCGACAGCGCCCGCCCCGGGCCGGTTATCCCGCCCGCGCTGCCGGCTAAACCCGCTGGGCGCTGCGTGGTGATCGGTGCCGGTAAGGCTTCCGCCGCCATGGCGGCGGCGGTGGATGCGGCCTGGCCGGATGTTGACCTCAGCGGCGTGGTGGTCACCCGCTACGGTCACGCTGTTCCCGCTGGACGCATTCGCATCCTCGAAGCGGCTCATCCGGTAGCCGACGCGATGAGCGAAACGGCGGCGCTGCAGATCGTTGAAGCCCTGCGCGGGCTGACCGCCGACGACCTGGTGCTGGCGCTGATCTCCGGCGGCGGTTCCGCCTTAATGGCGCTGCCGCTGCCGGGCCTGACGCTCGGCGACAAGCAGGCGATCGCCCGGGCGCTGCTGCACAGCGGAGCAAGCATCAGCGAGATGAACCTGGTGCGTCGCCATCTCTCCGCCGTGAAGGGCGGCAGGCTGGCGGCGATGGCCCATCCCGCACGGGTGGTATCGCTGATTATCAGCGACGTTCCCGGCGACAATCCGGCCGACGTCGCCTCGGGTCCGACGGTGGCCGACGGCAGCCAACCTGCGGATGCGCTCAGGGTGCTTGAGCGCTACGGTATTGCGGTGCCTGAGGCGGTGCGTCAGGTTCTGAACGCCGGGGATCGGGCAGGCAGCGAAAGCCACAGCCCGACGCTGCGCGATAATTCGGCGGCATTAAGTGAGGTTAAACTGGTTGCCACGCCGGCGATGGCGCTCAACGCCGCCGCTGATGCCGCCCGACGGCTGGGCTTAACCCCGCTGATCCTCGGTGACGCCATTGAAGGAGAGAGCCGCGAGGCCGCTATCGTGATGGCCGGGATCGCCAAATCGGTCAAGCAGTACGGGCAGCCGCTTTCCGGCCCTGCGGTACTGCTCTCCGGGGGCGAAACCACGGTGACGGTGGCCAATGGCCGGGCAGGAAAAGGCGGGCGCAATACCGAGTTTCTGCTCAGCCTGGCCTGCGCGTTGAAGGGGGAAAACGGGGTCTGGGCCGTCGCCGGGGACACCGACGGCATCGACGGCACCGAAGATGCCGCCGGGGCAATCATCAGCCCCGACACGCTGGCGCGCGGCAGGTCGCGCGGGCTGAATGCCTCTGACTATCTGGATGCCCACGACAGCTACAGCTATTTCCACGCCACCGGCGATCTGCTGATCACCGGCCCAACGCTGACCAACGTTAACGACATCCGCGCGATTCTGATTGCCTGAAAGAACGATCCCCTGGCTCAGGGGATCAACAGAATCTTCGCCGCCGAAACCCGTTGCGATTCCAGATCGTCAAACGCCTGCTGGCCCTCCGCCAGCGGGCGTGTTTCCACCCAGTCCAGCGGCCCAAGCGCCCCTTCCCCCAGCATTTTCAGCGTGACGCAGAAATCATCCATGGTATAGGTGTAGGTGCCGAGCAGGGTGATTTCCGCCAGCGTCAGCTTGCGCATATCGATTTCACTGGCCCACGCCTGCAGGCCGATGTGCATCACCACCCCGCCGGGTTTCACCGCCTGTAGCGCCATCTGCCGCGTCGGGGCCGCACCCACCGCATCGATAACCAGCTGCATCTGCGCCTCTTCAACCGGGGTTTCCAGCGGATTAATGCCGACGCAGCCGGTATGCCGCACCGCCGCCTCCCGCCGCAGGCCGTTGGTTTCCGCCAGAGTGATATCCCGGCAGCCCCAGGCGCGCAGCACCAGCACCGTCAGCAGGCCGATAGCCCCGCCGCCAATTACCAGCGCCCGCGTTTCCGCCAGCAGCAGGGTTAACGCTCGCTGCGTCAGCTTTAGTGCGTGAACTACCGTGGCGGCAGGTTCCGTCAGGGCGGCGTGCTGCACGGAGAGCGAATCGGGCAACTTCACCACCGAACGGGCGGGGATCTTCATAAACTCGGCAAACGCGCCCGCCCAGTCCATGCCCACCATATGGCGGTCGCTGCACAGATTATCGCGCCCCTGGCGACAGAATTCGCACTGCCCGCAGGTAATCAGCGGATTGGCCGTGACACGGTCACCGATGCGGAAACGCGCGGACTGGCTTTCCACCACCTCACCCGCCAGTTCATGGCCGAGGACCAGCCCGGGCTGACGACGGGGATCGCTGCCGTGGAACGCGTGCATATCCGAGCCGCAGATCCCGGCGGCACCGATGCGGATCAGCACCAGCTCGCTGCCGTCCTCCAGCTGGGGATAAGGGCGTTCCTCAACGCTGACCCGGTAAGGTTGGGTATAAACTAATGCTTTCATCGTTCCTCACTTCATCGTTAAGGTCTGGCCCATCGCCAGACGACCGGCACCGTGGGTACGACGCCATAAATAGAGCGCACAGGCCGCGCTGATCAGACCGATAATCAGGACATAGGCGCAGATCAGCCACGGTTTCCCACCGAGCATTTCGGAGAAAATCGTCGCCAGCACCGGGGTCAGTCCGCCGGCAAAGACGCCGGAAATCTGATAGGCAAAGGAGATGCCCGTATAGCGAATCGAGGCGTCAAAACAGTCCGAGTACACCGACGACAGCGTGCCGAAGACCGCCGCATGGAAGATGCCGAACGGGATAACAATCGATGCCCAGATAATCCAGATGTTATCCGCATGGCCGTGCATCAGCGCAAACGCCGGGAAGGCAGAAAGGCCGGAGAGCGTGGCGCCCATGGCGAAGATCTTCGCCCGACCGTAGCGGTCGGCCATATAGCCCCAGAACGGAATAAAAAAGCTCATTACAAAGGCGCTGGCGAGGATGGCCACAATGGCCTGCCCCCGGGGAACATCCAGCGTCTGAGTCAGCCAGGTCAGCGAGAACACGCCGAAAATATTGAAGAACACGCCGTCGATCAGCCGCATCCCCATGCAGGTAAAGACCAGCCCGGTATGCTTACGGAACAGCTCCACCAGCGGAATGCGCTTCGGCTTATCCTTCTGCGCCTCTTTCGCCCTGAGGAAATCTTCCGTTTCCGCCACGTTGTTGCGGATGTAGGTGCCGATAATCACGAACACGCCGCTGAGCAGGAACGGCACGCGCCAGCCCCAGGACATAAACGCCTCATCCGTCAGCAAAAGTGACGCCAGACCAATGGCCCCCGAGGCCAGCAGCAGTCCGAGCGACATGCCGATCTGCGGAATGCTGGCGAAGAAGGCCCGGTGTTTTTCCGGTGCCGACTCATAGGTCATCAGAACCGCGCCGCCCCATTCACCGCCCAGGCCAATCCCCTGAATCAGACGACACAGCACCAGCAGGCACGGTGCCCAAAGCCCGATCTGGTGATAGCTGGGTATCAGGCCGATAAACACCGTGGCCCCGCCCATAATCACCAGCGTCAGGATCAGCATTTTTTTGCGGCCCAGCGTATCGCCAAAGTGACCAAAAATAATGGCCCCCAGCGGACGCGTTAAGAATCCAATGGCGAACACGCCGTAGGAAAGCAGCGTGGTGATAAAGGGATCGCCCTCCGGGAAATAGAGCTTGTTAAACACCATGCCGGCGACGGTGCCGTACAGGAAAAAGTCGTACCACTCGATTGTCGATCCGAACAGGCTCGACACCGTGACGCGCCGCAGGTTACCGCTGGCTGGCTGTTGCATAATGTGTTCCTCTGCGCTGAGAAGTCAGGGTCAGACGGCGCTGTAGCCGCCGTCGACCATCAGTGTTTGCCCGGTGATGTAGGCGCTGGCCTGGCTGGCGAGAAACAGCGTGACGCCGTGCAGATCGGCCATCTCGCCGTTGCGCCCCAGACAGGTGTGGGCCGCATGGCGCTCGCGCAGTTCGTCACTGGCAAACACCGGCCCGGTCAGCGCCGTGGGGAAGAATCCGGGGCCGATGGCGTTACAGTTCACGCCGTCGCGCCCCCAGCGCTGGGCGATGGCCCGCGTCAGCTGCACAATACCGCCCTTACCCGCGCCGTAGGGTGCGCTGTTGTCAAAGGCGCGCAGGGACTGCAGCGAAGCAATATTGATTATTCGCCCCCAGCCGCGCTGCGCCATGCCCGGGGCCAGCGCCTGGGTCATGAAAAACGGTGCTTTAAGATGCAACGCCAGCTGCTGGTCCCAGGCGGCTTCGCTGACGTCCTCAAACGGCTGCCGCAGATTAATCCCTGCCGCGTTGACCAGGATATCCACCGCACCGCACTGCGACGCCAGCGCATTGATTTCGCTGACGCTGCTGACGTCGGCACAGAAATAACGCACCGTCGGTCCCCGCTCGTTCAGCCGCTGCGCCGTTTCCGCCAGCGGCCCTTCGCGGCGGGCGGCGAGGATCACCGAGGCACCGGCCCGGGCTAACGCCTCCGCCATCGCCGCGCCAATCCCACTGCCGCCGCCGGTAACCAGCGCCGTTTTGCCCTGTAGATCAAATAAGGATGCAGGATGCATAAGTTCTCCTTAGCGCGTCACCGGCGTGCCGAGCTGGAAAGCGATGCCGGGGAAATATTTTTCCAGGCGGATTTCGGCGGTGCGGGCGTGGGCTTCCATCCCTTCCAGGCGCGATATCCGCGCGGTGGCCTCACCGATTTGCGGGACGGCTTCACGCGGCATACGTTGCCAGGTCAGCGTTTTCAGGAATTTATGCACCGACAGGCCGCCGGAGTAACGCGCCGCGCCTTTGGTCGGCAGCACGTGGTTAGGCCCGCTGCACTTATCACCAAAGGCCACGGTGGTTTCTTCCCCGAGGAACAGCGAGCCGTAGCAGCTGAGGGAGTCCAGCCACCAGTTCAGATCGCGGGTATGCACTTCCAGATGTTCGGACGCGTAGCGGTCGGAGATCGCCACCACCTCTTCGCGGCTGTCGCACAGGATCACTTCGCCGTAGTCACGCCACGCGCAGCTCGCCGCATCGCGCGCCACCGGCGGCAGCAGATCGATCAGCCGGGGAACCTCCGCCATCACCGCCTCGGCCAGTGCGCGGGAGGTGGTAAACAGCCAGGCGGGCGATTCATGCCCGTGCTCCGCCTGGCCGACCAGATCGCAGGCCACCACGCGGGCATCGGCGCTGTCGTCGGCAATCACCGCCACTTCCGACGGCCCGGCAAACACATCAATGCCCACCTGTCCAAACAGGGTACGTTTGGCTTCGGCAACAAATTTATTGCCCGGCCCCACCACCACATCGGCAGGCGTACCGGTGAACAGCCCCCACGCCATGGTGGAAATCGCCTGCACGCCGCCGAGGGTCATGATGGTGCTGGCTCCCGCCCGGTGGAAGGCGTAAAGCACGCAGGGATGAATCGACTGGCCGAGATAAGGCCCGGAGCAGGCGATAATATTTTTCACCCCGGCGGCCCTGGCGGTCGCCACGCCCATATAGGCCGAAGCGATGTGGGCATAGCGCCCTGCCGGGGCGTAGCAGCCGACGGTATTGACCGGCAGCACTTTTTGCCCGGCGATCAGACCGGAAGGCAGCGTCACCTCGATATCCTTCACCGACTCACGCTGGGCACAGGCGAAGGTGTAAACCTGCTCAATGGCATAGTCGATATCCCGCCGGACGTCGGCGGGGACTTCGCGTATCTGCGCCGCAATCTGTTCCGGGGTCAGAACGATCTCCCCGCTCCATTTATCCAGCGTGTGGGCATAGCGGCGCACCGCCTCTTCCCCTTCGACTTTAATGGTGGTGAGCATCTCTTCAACCACACGACGAGCTTCTGAAGTATTGGACTCCGGGGTCTTAGTTGCTTTTTTTAACCAGGTTACAGACATACGCATCTCCGAGGTTTAAATGTGCCCGACGGCTGTTCATCGCGTCGATACTCCTGTGTCATATATATGACTCACCTATATCTATAATGAGCATTTCCCCGAAGCGCAAAAAACAATCGTATAAAAAGTGATCGCGATCGGCTTCATCCCTCAGAAGTTTATCTGCGATCACATTTTAAGCGGGTTTTGTTATCACCTAATTAATAAAGTGATATCAATCATCGATTTAATCGATTTACTTTTGTTGGGCGCTTCCCACCACCTGCCCCTGCCCCGATCGGCCTTTATTCGTGAAGTCCCTCGCAAAAAAGTAAGCAGGCGGCGAAAAAAATTTTGCTTTCCGCAAGTCATGTAATATATGTCATATACATGAGTTGCATTATTGTTCAAACAGCGGAGGCAGTGATGAGTATTGATTTTGTCGTACATGATGATGGCGATTCTGTTGGGGTGGTCGTGGTGGAAGGCGTGGAAGCAGGCCAGAAACTGACGGGCTGGATCATGGATCAAAACAAAACGATCGAGTTTGCGGTGAAAGATGCCATTCCGATTGGCCATAAGTTAGCCATTCGCGATCTGGCCGTGGATGACACGGTGATCAAATACGGCGAAGACATCGGCCGCGTGGTGGCGGCAATCAAACAGGGCGAGCATCTCCACGTTCACAACGTTAAAACCAAAAGGTGGTAATCATGGAAATCCAGGGAAGCAAGTTTGCAGGCTATCGCCGCGAAAACGGTCGCGTGGGCATTCGCAATCATGTGATTGTGCTGCCGGTGGATGATATCTCCAACGCCGCGGCGGAAGCGGTCGCGAACAATATTAAAGGCACCGTTGCACTGCCGCATCCCTACGGTCGCCTGCAGTTTGGTGAGGATCTGGAGCTGCACTTCCGCACGCTGATCGGCACCGGCTGTAACCCGAACGTGGCGGCGGTGATCGTCATCGGCATTGAGCCGGGCTGGACCCAGCGCGTGGTCGACGGTATTAAAGCCACGGGCAAGCCGGTGGCAGGATTCTGGATTGAGCAGAACGGGGATCACAACACCATCTGCGCCTCATCGCGTAAGGCACGGGAATTTTCGCAGTACGCCTCTGAACTGCAGCGCGAAACCTGCGATATCAGCGAGCTGTGGGTGTCGACCAAGTGCGGCGAGTCCGATACCACCTCCGGCTGCGGCGCAAACCCGTCGGTGGGCAACCTGTTCGATCGCCTGCACGCCAACGGCAATACGCTGCTGTTTGGGGAGACCTCCGAACTCACCGGCGGTGAACATCTGGTGGCCGCGCGCTGCATCAATGACGACGTGCGCACGAAGTTCCAGTTTATGTTCGATCGCTACAGCGCGATGATCGACCGCTGGAAGACCAGCGATCTCTCCGAATCGCAGCCGACCAAAGGCAATATCGAAGGCGGCCTGACCACCATCGAAGAGAAGGCGCTGGGCAATATTCAGAAAATCGGCAAAAAGTGCCGGGTGGACGGCGTGCTGGATAAAGCCGAAACGCCAACCGGGCCGGGGCTGTGGTTTATGGATTCCTCCTCCGCCGCCGCCGAAATGGTGACGCTCTGCGCCGCAGCGGGCTATGTGGCGCACTTCTTCCCCACCGGCCAGGGGAACGTGATCGGTAACCCGATCCTGCCGGTGATAAAAATCTGCGCCAACCCGCGCACCGTGCGAACGATGTCCGAGCACATTGATGTGGATGTCTCCGCCCTGCTGCGCCGCGAAATGACCATGGACGGCGCGGGCGACGCGCTGCTGGAATGCCTGATGCGTACCGCCAACGGTCGCCTGACCGCCGCTGAAGCGCTGGGCCATCGGGAATTTGTTCTGACCCGTATCTTCGAAAGTGCGTAATCTTCCGCCCGCCGCTTCCGGCGGGCATGGCTTTCCCGATCGCCTGCGGCGGTAACCCATCCCGGTTCGCCGCCGCCAGGCACTGCGAGGACATCCGCATGCGATTTCTCAAGCACCTGTACGTCCAGGTCCTCATCGGCCTGGTCGCCGGGGTTGCTGTGGGGTACGCGTTTCCTGATTTAGCCGTTCAGATGAAACCCCTTGGCGATACCTTTATCCGTCTGATTAAAATGGTGGTCACCCTGGTGATCTTCTGCACCGTCGCCATTGGCATTGCCCGCATGGAAAGCCTGAAACAGGTCGGCAAAGTGGGCGGCAAAACCCTGCTCTACTTTGAGCTGATCACCACGCTGGCGCTGATTATCGGCATGGTGGTGGCCAACGTGATGCAGCCCGGCAAGGGAATGAACGTGGATGCCACGAAGCTGGACGACAGTGCGATGAGCCACTACGTTAACGTCAGCGAGCACAGTAAAGGCTTCCTTGAGCAGATCATCCCCGATTCGGTGATCGGTGCCTTTGCCCAGGGTAATCTGCTACAGGTGCTGCTGTTTTCCGTACTGTTCGGCGTGGCGCTTTCGCTGGCCTCCAACCGCAGCGCCTTCCTGACCAAAACCATTGAACAGTGCGGCGAGGTGCTGATGCGCATTGTCGAACTGATTATGCGGCTGGCCCCGCTCGGCGCGTTTGGCGCAATTGCCTTTACCGTCGGTAAATACGGCCTGACCTCGCTGCAGCACCTCGGTATGCTGATCGTCTGCCTGTATATCACCAGCTTCCTGTTTATCGGTGGCGTGCTGGGGCTGATCTGTAAGCTGGTCGGCGTCAGCCTGTGGCGGCTGATCGTCTACTTCCGCGAGGAACTGCTGATCGTGCTGGGTACCTCGACCACCGAGTCGGTGCTGCCGCGCCTGATGGTGAAAATGGAAAAACTCGGCTGCGACCGGGCCATCGTTGGCCTGGTGCTTCCCACCGGATATTCCTTTAATCTGGACGGCGCGGCGATTTACCTCACCATGACGTCGTTGTTTATCGCCCAGGCCACCAATACGGACCTTACCCTTTGGCAGCAGATGGGCCTGCTGGTGATCCTGCTGCTGACCTCCAAAGGCGGCGCGGGGGTGGCCGGGGCGGCGCTGATAGCGCTGACCGCGACGCTGGCTACGCATAATATTATTCCCCTGGCGGGGATCACCCTGGTGCTGGGGATAGACCGGATCCTTAATGAAATGCGCGCGGTGACCAATATGATTGGCAACGTGGTGGCCACACTGGTGATCGCCCGCTGGGAAAATAAGCTGGACCTGGCCCAGGCGCTGGAAGAGCTGCGGACCGGACCCGGTAAAATGGTCCTGCCGGATGCGCCTCTCCCCGATACCGAAGAAGAAGGAAGCACAACACGATGAGCCACGAAACGATTGCCCTGGACGACCTCACCCGCCTGGGGCAACGCACGCTGCTGAAGCTGGGGGTGGAGGTTCAGGCCGCCGCCGATACCTGTGCGGCGCTGATGGCCGCCGAGCGGGCGGGCATTCCCTCACACGGGTTTGCCCGGCTGCCTTTCTACCTCGATCAGCTGGCCAGCGGCAAGCTGAACGCCCACGCGCAGCCCTCCATTAGCCAGCGCGGCGCGGTGATTAACGTCAACGCCGATTCCGGGCTGGCCTTCCCCGCCGTGCAGCGCGGGCTGGATCGCGGCATGGCGCTGGCGCAGGAGTCCGGCATCGTCAGCGTGGCGATCGGTCATTCGCATCACTTTGGCATGGCGGGCTACTACGTCGAGCAGGCCGCACGTCAGGGTTTAGTGTGCCTGGCGCTCAGCAACGGTCCGGCGGCGATGGCCCCATGGGGCGGCAGCGTGCCGCTGTACGGCACCAACCCGGTGGCCTTCGCCTCACCGCGCGAGCAGGGAGAGCCGCTGGTGATCGACCTGTCGCTGTCGGAAGTGGCGCGCGGAAAAATCATGCTGGCCAGCCAGAAAAAGGAAGCGATACCGCTGGGCTGGGCTATCGATCGCCAGGGCAACCCGACTCAGGACGCGGACGCCGCGCTGGCGGGCAGCATGGCACCGGCAGGCGGATCCAAGGGAGCCGCGCTGGCGCTGATGGTGGAACTGCTGACGGCAGGGCTGACCGGTAGCCACTTTGGCTTCCAGGCCAGTTCATTCTTCAGCGCCGAAGGCGAACCGCCGCATATCGCCCAGCTGCTGCTGCTGCTGAATCCGGCGTTTTTCTCAGCGGGCTATTTGCAGCATACCGAAGCGCTGTTTCGGGCGATGCTCGGGCAGCCCGGCGTGCGTCTGCCCGGGGAGCGGCGCCAGGCTCTCGCCAGGCAGAACAGCGCGACGCTGGACCTGCCCGCCGCGCTGCTGGCAACGCTGCGCCTCAGAGCTGATTAAAGTAGGCGTGATGCCGGGTGAGTACGGTGGAAACGCGGTACTCAACCGGTTTATCCTGAAAATCCCTTGCCGTGCGCCAGATGCGCAGCAGCGCCTCGCCTTCGGTGGCTTCCAGATGCAGTACCTCATCCGGCCCGGCATTCACCGCGGTAATCTGCTCGTGGGCGTTAGCCACCGTACAGGCGTACTTTTGCTGATACAGCTGATAGAGCGTATTCGGCAGGATCTCCGGTTCGCGGTCCATACCGGGGAAGCGCGCCGCATCCACGTAAACGTGCTCCAGTATCGCCGGCGCTCCGTCGAGATCGCGTACCCGCCAGATGTGAATCACCTTGCTGCCCGGCGCAATATCCAGCGCCGCGGCCTCTTCTGCGGAGGCGGAGCGCAAATGCCTCGCCAGCACCCGGGATAGCGGCAGCGAGCGCTCGCCGTTCTCGCGCAGCACGTTAAAGAAGCGAAACAGCGCGCTGTCCGAATCATGGGCGGCCACCACGGTGCCCTTGCCCTGATAGCGGATCACCACGTTGTTGCTTACCAGCTCGTTCAGCGCCTTGCGCAGCGTGCCGATGCTGACGTTATAGGCGTCGGCAAGGCTCGCTTCGCTGGGAATATAGGTGCCCGCAGGCCACTCGCCGGAGGCAATTCTTTCCAGCAGCAGCTGGCTGATTTGCAGGTAAAGCGGCTGGAATATCGCCGATTTCACTTCAGCGGATGATGAAAAATCCTGATTCATACTGTCTTCCTCCGACCGACAGGCGCTGAATAGTTTTGACAGTCATACTATGACATATACAGGAGTTGCAGACATCTTTCCGCGCTGAAATTATGCACAAAAAGGCAGATTTCACCGGAACTGTGAACTCTGTCGACTATTGTACCGGCAGGCCTTCTTAAGCGGATTTGCGTGGATAACCCCACCGTGCCCGAGGAGTAAAAACGAAGAAGATTTATCTTTATTTATCTGAATATTATCAATAAATTTAGTTTTTTTTCGCCCGGCTCTTCTCCGTCCTGCGCTATTCATTACGCCGGCTAAATACCCTGAACTTTGTACGTTTACCTGATATTCAGATTAGTTATAACGATATAATAAATTGTTTTTTCAAACCGATTCGTCGCATCCTCAGTCCTATACATGAGGAGAGAACCATGACCGATATCCCGCTGGTACAGTATTCACACACGGCAAAACGCTTTATCCCGGGCATCCTGCTCACGCTGGCCATTGCACTCGGCACCGCCTGGCTGGGTAATCAGCCGGTGATGTCGGGTCTCGGCCTGGGGGCGCTGACTCTGGCAATTATCGTGGGTATCGTGCTGGGCAACACGGTTTATCCCCTGCTCCACCCGCAGTGCGATGAGGGCGTACAGTTCGCCAAGCAGAAGCTGCTGCGGCTGGGCATTATCCTCTACGGCTTCCGGCTGACCTTTCAGCAGGTGATGGATGTCGGGCTGAGCGGCGTGGTGGTCGATGTGGTGATGCTGAGCAGCACCTTTTTGATAGCCAGCTACATGGGGTCGCGCCTGCTCGGTATCGATCGCCAGACCGCGTGGCTGATCGGCGCGGGCAGCAGCATCTGCGGCGCGGCGGCGGTGCTGGCAACGGCCCCGGTGGTGAAAGCGGAGTCCTCCAAGGTCGCCGTGGCGGTCGCCACCGTGGTGATCTTCGGGACCGCCGGGATCTTCCTCTATCCGTGGATCTGGCATCACGTTGCCCCGCTGATCCCGGGGATTTCCGCTACGCAGTTTGGGGTATATACCGGGTCAACCATGCATGAAGTTGCCCAGGTGGTGGCCGCGGGCCACGCCGTCAGCCCGGAAACCGAAAATGCGGCGGTGATCGCCAAAATGCTGCGCGTGATGATGCTCGCGCCGTTCCTGCTGGTGCTGAGCATCTTCATCAGCCGGGGGGCAACGGAGAGCGGCGCTGCGGCACAGCGCATCGTCTTCCCGTGGTTCGCGCTGATGTTTATCGTGGTGGCGATGTTTAACTCATTCCACCTGCTGCCGCTGCCGCTGGTGGCCGCCGTCAACAGCCTGGATAACGTGCTGCTGGCGATGGCGATGGCCGCGCTGGGGCTGAGCACCCGCATCAGCCAGCTGATGAAGGCCGGTACCCGTCCGTTTGTACTGGGGCTGCTGCTGTTTATCTGGCTGATTATCGGCGGCGGCGCGATCAATCTGCTGGTGCATCATGCGCTGGCTTAACCGGACCGGCGCAGGTGTCGCACGCTCATCGGCCGCTGCGCCGCTCAACCCTCCCGGTTCGCCAGCCGCCAGACCAGCATCTGCCGGGCATGAGCGATTCTTGGCTGGCGCAGCGCGCTCGGCAGCCACACCAGGCTGTAACGGATTTCCGTGTCACCGACCGGTGCACCGAGTGCCGCCAGTTCACCGCTGTCTAGCTGTCTGCGACAAAGGAATTCCGGCATCACCGTCCAGCCGAAGCCCTTACACAGCAGGCTGCGCTGGCCGCGCAAATCCTGGCCGACCATCGCCGGGAGCAGTGCATCATACTTAATGCGGTTTTTATCCAGCCAGCGGCCGATCAGCGAAAGCTCAAGGTTGTAGGCCAACAGCGGCTCCTGCAGTAACGCCAGAGCGAAGTCCGGTTGCTGCTGTAGCCGATGCGCCACCGAGGGCGCGGCCACCGCCAGTACGCGGTCGGTGAAAATCACTTCACCTTTCAGCCGCGAATCGCTCACCGGGTGTGCGGTAATCCCCAGATCGCAGTGCCCTTCCACCACCATCTGCACCACCATCTCACCGTCGCCGGTGTGCATATGTACGCGAATATCGTTTTCCAGCAGCGGCAGCAGCTCCCCGGCCAGTTTCTCCGCCATAAAATCCGCGTGCCCGATGATTTGCAGCGTGCCGCTGACGTCCATAGAGCGTGCACGGGCCGAGGCCAGCGCCGACTCGGCGGTATCCAGGGTATTACCGATATCGGCCGCTAAATCATCCGCAGCGGCGGTCGGAACAACGCCCTGCGGCTGGCGCTGAAACAGCGGTCGGCCCACGGCAACTTCCAGCCCGCTGATGTGCTGAGATACTGCAGGCTGGGTCAGATTCAGCGCCCTGGCCGCGCCGGAAATGGAGCGCTGGCGATAAACTTCAATAAAGGTGCGTAAGCGAACCAGCGACATGTTTCCCCCATAAAAATATTTATACCCCTGCCAAAATAGCTTTGTTAGCACCGAAAATCCACGGCAGGTAAGCTTGCTGCAACTTAACGATTACCGCGAGGCAAAGAACACCATGACTCACAGCACCCTTCAACAGGATTTACAGCGTATTCTCCAGACCATGAAGCAGGCACATTTACAGGCTGGCCTAGCACCGCTGGCACTGCGGCGCGACCGCCTGCTGCGCAGCGCCGCGCTGATCCGCGATAACCATGAAACAATTGCCGCCGCCATCAGCGCCGATTTCGGCCACCGCAGCGCTTACCAGACGATGACCGCCGACCTGCTAACCACGATCGGGATGCTGCAGCACGCGGCGGACCACGTGGCCGAATGGATGAAACCGGAGGCCGCTGAAGTGCCGGTCGCGGGTATGCAGGCATGGATTGAACCACAGCCACTGGGCGTGGTGGGTGTAATCAGCCCGTGGAACTTTCCGATTAACCTGGCATTCGGGCCGCTGGCGGGCGTCTTCGCCGCGGGCAATACCGCAATGCTCAAGCCATCGGAGCTGACGCCAGCCACCTCTGCCCTGCTGGCCGAACTGGTGGCGCGCTATTTCGACCCGAACGAGCTGACGGTGGTACTGGGCGATGCCGCCACGGGCCAGGCGTTCAGCGCCCTGCCGTTCGACCATCTGGTGTTTACCGGCAGCACCTCGGTAGGCAAACACGTGATGCGCGCCGCTGCCGAGAACCTCGTGCCGGTCACGCTGGAGCTGGGCGGAAAATCGCCGGTGGTGCTGGATGTGGATGCCGACCCGCAACTGGCCGCCGAAAGAACCCTGACCATCAAAACCTTTAACGCCGGGCAGATCTGTATTTCTCCCGACTATCTGCTGCTGCCGCAGGCCGCAGAAGAGGCGTTTACCGACGCCGCACGCACCTTTATCCGCCGGGCTTACCCTGCCGTGCAGGAAAACCCGGACTACACCGCGATCGTCAGCGATCGTCACTATCAGCGACTGGTCGATCTGCTGGCCGACGCCGCCGCCAAAGGTGCGCGCATTATCAGCCTGGCACCAGAGGGTGAAGCCGACTTCGATCCGCTGAGCCGTAAAATCGCCCCGCATCTGATCCTTGATGTCAACGAGGAGATGAACGTGATGCAGGAAGAGATATTTGGACCGCTGCTGCCGGTGAAAACCTATGCGGGCGATGTCAGTGAAGCAATAGCTTACATCAATGCACATCCGCGCCCGCTGGCCGCCTACTACTTTGGCAACGATCGGCAGCGCCAGCAGCAGATGGCACAGCGGACCACCTCCGGCGCGCTGGTTATCAATGACGTGATGACCCACGCCGCGATCGACAGCCTGCCGTTTGGCGGCGTCGGCGCATCGGGGATCGGGGCTTACCACGGGATTCACGGCTTCCGGCGCTTCAGCCACGCCAAACCGGTAGTCATTCAGGATGAGGCGGGCACCACCAATTTACGCCTGCGTGCTCCGTATCAGGACAAAACGGCCGCCGTGACGGCTATGCTTAATCAATAATCTCTATTCGCCCCATCACCGGAGAACCCGTAATGAAAATTTTAATGGTACTGACCTCACACGCCGAGCTGGGTAATACCGGAGAGAAAACCGGTTTCTGGCTGGAAGAGTTTGCCGCGCCCTACTACGTCTTCAGGGATGCGGGTGCAGACGTGGTGCTGGCCTCGCCTGCCGGTGGCCAGCCGCCGCTGGACCCGAAAAGCGATCTGCCGGATTTTCAGACGGCAATGACCGACCGCTTTAAGGCCGACAGCTCGGCGCAGCAGGCGCTGGCCAGCACCGTGAAGCTGGAGACGGTCAATCAGCAGGACTTTGATGCGGTATTTTATCCCGGCGGCCACGGCCCGCTGTGGGATCTGGCCGAATCGGCCGACTCCATTGCGCTGATTGAAGCCTTTGACCGCGCCGCTAAGCCCATCAGCTTTGTCTGCCACGCGCCGGGCGTGCTGCGCCACGTGAAATCCACCGGCGGCGCACCGCGCGTTCAGGGCAAACAGGTGACCGGCTTCAGCAACAGTGAAGAAGCGGCGGTGCAGCTGACCGACGTGGTGCCTTTCCTGATTGAGGATGAGTTTATTGCCGCTGGCGCACACTATCAGAAAGGTGCCGACTGGGCCCCGTTCGTGGTGGAAGATGGCAATCTGATCACCGGCCAGAACCCGGCCAGCTCGGAAGATGTGGCGAAGGCGCTGCTGAAAAAACTGGGCTAAACACTCATATTAAGCAAGCATTCTCGGCTTTAAACCACTAAACCGGGCCATCAATGGCCCGGTTTTTTCATGGCCGGTTATCTGTTTTTCAGATAAGTATCGCGAAACTCTCTGGGCGGCATCCCCTTGGAGGCTTTAAAATGGCGATTAAACAGGGCCAGCGAGGAATAGCCGACCTCATCGGCAATACTGGAAACAGAATCCTGCGATTCCAGTAGTTTTTCGGCCGCATGCAGGATGCGCAGGTTAATAATGTAGTCCATCGGTGACTTCTTGGTGATACGCTTAAAAAGTCGGTGAAAAGTGGTCGAACTGACGTGGCAAAGGGTTGCCATCTGCTCCACCGAAACACGCTGATGATAGTTATTATTCAGGTAATCAATCACCTCAAGAATATTTCTAATCTGCTTTCTGTCTTCACGAAAATGCTCGGAATGAATAATGGTAGAGAATTCCGTTACCGAATCCGACGCGAGCTTTAACAGAATATTCAACAACAGCGGCGTACGATAGGGCGGAGCCAGTTCAGCAATAGACATAATATCCGGCCTGACCTGCTGAATAACAGCTTCGCTAAATGTTACCGCAGAGGTTATTCGGCGCAAAAAATCTTTAACCGCCTTCATCTCTGGGAAAGTATCAGCCAGCTTTTCAATCCATTCAGAACTAAACCAGATAACCAGAGCCAAATGTGGATCGGCATCATTAATCTTTCCCTGCGATTTCCACGAATGAGGAACATTCGGACCAATCAAGACCAAATCGTTATCTTTATAATGATTAATATCCCCACCAATATATTTAACGCCGTAACTATTTAGTGTAAACGTTAATTCATACTCAGGGTGATGATGCCACTGAAAAGGAATCTCATCCTGCATCACTCGATGAAGAAATGACCATGACACATAAGGATTATTAATAATCTTTTCATAATCAGACTTCATAATCCACTCTCATCATTATTGGTAGGATAGTATCAGTTATTGGCATTTTAACACTTACATAACAGACCTAAAACAGCCATTCTCTAGCCGTCGACATATTATCAACTTAACACCCAACCTGAGATAAATGTCAATAAAAAATATAAAATAAATGTCAATAATTTAAATCCGATAATGTGAACCAGATCAATAAAGGATAGAAGATGAGCACACCTGCCGCTATATTACATTCAACAAAAGAAGATCATTACCAGATTAATACACCATTGAAATTGATGGTATTCTCACTATTTTTTATGTTTGGCAGTATCACCAGTTTAAACGATGTGTTGATCCCTAAACTGAAGGAGCTTTTCCAGCTCACCTATATGGAATCAATGCTGGTACAGTCCGCCTTTTTCTTCGCCTACTTTACCGCTTCCATCCCCGCCAGCAGGCTGATCATCCGCTTCGGCTATGTCAAATCGGCAATTGCCGGGCTGCTGATTATGGGCATTGGCTGCCTGGCATTTATTCCGGCCACTCATATCGGGTTGTTCCCGGCATTCCTTGGCGCTTTATTTCTGCTGGCCGTTGGTGTCACCGTTATTCAGGTGGTTGCCAACCCGCTAATCACCCTACTTGGTTCAGCCAGAAGCGCATCTATCAGGCTGACGCTTGGCCACGGATTCAATTCATTAGGCACCACCATTGCACCATGGATCGGGGCAATTTTTATTCTCGGTGCTATTTCTGGTATCGATCTCTCAACCCTTCATGGAGCGGAACTGGCCGCGGCCATGCAGAAAGAAACGGCCGTGATCGGTCAGGCCTATACGGCCATCGCCGTAGTCATTTTTCTGTTTTGCGCAGCCATGTTCAGATTTAAGTCATTTGGTCAGCACAGCGCGATGCTACCAAAAACTAACCTGATGAACTCACTGAATTTATTTAGCAGTACACGTTTTCGCCTCGGGTTTATCAGTCTGTTTTTATACGTTGGGGCTGAGGTCACCATCGGCAGCATCTTAGTTAATTATCTGACTCATGGTGATGTCATGGCCATTACACCTGAACAGGCAGGTAAATATATTGCTTTTTACTGGGGTGGGGCCATGGTGGGTCGTTTTATCGGCTCGGCGCTGATGAAAATAATTTCTCCTGCGAAGATTCTGTTTATATTCTCGGCAATGGTTATCACACTGATTGCGGTCAGTATGAATTCCCATGGAGAACTGGCCGGTTTTGCATTGCTCACGGTTGGCCTTTTTAATTCAATTATGTTCCCAACAATATTTTCCCTTTCCTGCTCGAAGCTTAATTCCCGTTCAGCTGAAGGTTCTGGCCTGCTCTGCTGTGCCATCGTCGGCGGAGGATTCATCCCTCCCATTACCGGCCTTCTGGCCGATATATTCACGTTAAAACTCAGCTTAATAATTCCGGCAGCATGTTACTTATTAATATTTTTATTCGGCACATACTGTGCTAAACAAGGAGATTAATCATGAAGTGGCTTCTTATTGGTGCCAGCACCATTGCACAACAGTTTGTTATTGATGCGATTCGCGCAGGCGGCGATGAAATATCATGGCTGGTTAGTGGAGATGAACAACGGGCTGCGGCATTTGCTGTAAAAAACAACATTGCCCGTTTTACCACGGACCTGAAACTTGCCCTTTCGCAGCAGGATATTGATGCCGTATATATCTCTACAACCAACGAAAAGCATTTCCCGCAGGCGATGCTGGCGCTGGAGTATGGCAAGCACGTGCTGTGCGAAAAACCGATGGCACTTTCGATGGAAGAAGCGACAACGATGATCGAACGGGCATCTGCGTGCAACCAAGTGCTGGCGGTAAACCACCACCTGCGCAATGCCGCGACGATTCGGAAAATGCGCGACGAGATTCGGAACGGCACGCTGGGTGATATTCTCACCGTTCGCTTCTGCCACGCCGTTTCTCTGCCTGAAAATCTGATTGGCTGGCGCACGGATAACAGCGCAGGCAACGGTGTGATTATGGATATTACCGTTCATGATATTGATACGTTGAGATTTTTACTCGATGACGACGTCGTCGCCGTTTCCGCAATGGCCCAGGACGGACTGCTAAGCCAGAGTGGCTCGGTGGAAACGGTGATGGGCACGCTACGTTTTTCCAAAGGTACGCTGGTCAGCTTTTTTGACTCCTTCACCGCCCGCAATTTTGAAACCAGTATTGATGTGATCGGCACGCAGGGTACGCTGCGTGCGCGCAATATTCTGACGCAGAACCCCGTAGGCGAAGTGACGCTTCATAACCGTCACGGGTCTGAACCGTTAGCGATCGAACACGCCAGTCTTTATGAACGCGGTTTAGCCTCGTTCCGCGATGCGATATTCAATGGTGGGCAACCGGCGGCCAGTGGTGATGACGGACGACAGTCTCTGGCAGTATCTCTTGCCGTAGTGAAAGCGGTTTCATCCGGAATTACCGTTCATATCGGTGAGGAACAGTAAAATGCAGCGTGATTTAGACCATCCCGACATTGTGATTATTGGCTCCGGTATTGGTGGAGCCACCATGGCTTTCGGGCTTGCTAACAGCGATCTGAAGATCCTCATTCTGGAAAGCGGCGAACAGATGCCGGACTCTCCGGACAATGACGATCAGCAGAAGATATTTTCTCAGCAGCACTTTAAGCCCGACGAAGTCTGGTTCGATAAAGATAATAAAGCTTTTCGCCCCGGGAATTACTACTACGTTGGTGGCAACTCCAAGTTCTACGGCGCGGTACTGGCACGCTACCGGCAGGAGGACTTTGAGGAGATGATCCATGAAGGAGGCGTTTCCCCCGCCTGGCCATTCGGTTATGCCGAACTGGAACCCTGGTACTGCGCGGCGGAAAAACTCTATCGGGTCAGGGGCAACAGCCAGGCCGACCCGACCGAACCACCCCGTTCCCACCCCTATGCTTTTGCAGCCATTGAGGATGAAGCCGATATCGCCATCGTCCGGCGCAGGCTGCAAAAACAGGGTCTTAGTCCCTATTCTCTGCCGCTGGCGGTAGATATTGCACAGTGGAGCCAGTCGCGCAAAGTCCCGTGGGATGCACATCCCCACTATTTTAACGGCAAGTTTGATGCGGAAACCGCCGCCCTGAGCCTGACCGCCAGCCACAGCAATATTCAACTTTTGACCGGCAGCAAGGTCATCAGACTGAAAACCGCTGCGGACGGCGGACGCATCGAAGAGGTGGTTTATCAACGCAATAATCAGACCTGTAGCGTGCGCCCTAAACTGGTTATTCTCGCCGCCGGAGCCGTACATTCGGCTGCGCTGCTGCTTAAATCGAAAAACACCCGCTACCCCAACGGGCTGGCGAATCGCTCTGGCATGGTTGGTCGCAACTTTATGAACCACAACTGCACCGCCGTGGTGGGCTTCAGCCATCGCTACTGCAACCGCTCTGTGTATCAGAAAACCTTCGGCCTGAATGATTTCTATCTTTCCGACGGCGCAGGTGGCTACCCGCTAGGCAACATTCAGCTGTTGGGTCGCGTGTCCGGTCAGATCCTCAAGTCGTCCCTTCCCGCAGCGCCGGGTTTCGCCTTGAACTACTTCAGCAGGCACAGCATTGATTTTTACGCCATGAGTGAAGATTTGCCCTCCCCTGAAAACCGTATCCAGCTGGACGGCGATAAAATAACTCTGCACTGGGAGCGCAATAACTGGGCGGCGCATACCCGACTGGTGAAAAAACTCAGCAACGCACTTAAGAAATGTGGGTTCTATTTTGTGATGAGTAAACCCTTCGATAAACGAACGCCGTCACACCAGTGCGGCACGGTCAGAATGGGTATCGATCCCGAGCGCGATCCGCTTAACAGTTACTGTCAGGCCTGGGAGCATGAGAACCTGTACGTGGTGGACGCCAGCTTTATGCCCAGTTCGGCAGCGGTTAACCCTTCACTGACTATTGCCGCGCAGGCGCTGCGAGTGGCGGACCACATAATGCAGCATCGTCTTGCCAAATAAGGACTCCAATCCGCTACAAAGCAAAACGCCATGTCAGACATGGCGTTTTTTTATTAGCGGTATATTTTCCCCATCAGGAAATCAGGCCAGTTCTTTTCAAAAAAGACTTTACTGAGATCCACCGGATCGTTCACCGGGCGCGAGGCATGATGGAAGCGTTCACCGTCCCACGCAATCAGCAGCTTGCTGTCCGGCGCGGCGGCTTTCTCCGACCGGAAGCGCCATTTCTCAATCGGCCCGCTGCGACCCTCGGGAACTGAATCCCCCAGTTCATCAAGGATAATTCGGGCACCTCGGCTGCCGCCGCCGCCTTCGATATACGTGCTCAGCATCGCCATTACTGCAGCTGAAGCCAGCGCAAAATGCCGCCAGAGTATGTTTTCGGTCAGCTTAGTCAGGCTGGTCAACCTCACACCTTTCGCCAGTACCTCGCTCAGCAGCAACGCAGCCCGCTGCTGTTCCTCTGCGATTTCCTGCGCCGCGACAACAAATCCGGCCTGGTCCGACATGCGGTTACGAATTTCGGTTTTCAGCGCAACGGGATCGATAGCGTCTTCCGACAGTGATTTTTCAGCCCACTGAATGATATCCGCCATCACATCCGCATAATCGATTTCCCCTTCACGCGCGGCCAGCCGCTGGCGCTGCTGCACGTCGTGCGCCACCTTCTGCGCCACCCGCACGCCAAATACCTGTCCGGAGTTCAGCGCCGCGCCGCCGGGTCGGGTGACGCCATGGGTACCGGCCACTTCTCCCAGCGCAAAACAACCGGTAAGGCTGGTCTCTCCCCAAATATCCACCTCGATGCCGCCGTTCATATGCTGATTGTTCACCGCAAATTCCAGCGGACTGCGCGTGATGTCGCAGCCGTGCATGGCATAAAGCTCAATGGCCAGCGGATTCATCTGCCGGAGGCGATCGATCGGCAGATCGGCTGCACATTCGTTATTGGCGAGGTAGCTGCTGACATCTTCATCAAGCCGCGACAGCGAAAACGGCTGATCTCCCGGGACCGGCTGCGGATTGCGGTTGAAATCCATATACACCCGGTGCCCGTTTTTCACCTCTTCGGCAATCGCCATATCCACCAGGCTGGAGCCGTGTTCCAGCGTGCGCGTGGCATGAAACGGCCACTGATAGCCCTTGCGGAACACATTTGAGGCCAGCTCCTGCGTGGTACGATAATACTGCGCGAGGAAGTTATGCTCGTTGCCCTGTGCATCCACCGAATAGATATAGGGGATCACCTGCACATAGGTTCCCGACAGGTTCCACGGAAATGCCGTACGCGGTGTGCCGATGCCAAACTGGCTTTCGATGATATTGGTTAACCTCAGCCCACCTTCCAGCGCCAGCCCCAGCGAACCGTAACACTTCTTCGGGTAAACGCTGTCGCGATACATATCCCCCGGCCCGCCGGTGGCCAGCACCACCGATGCGGCATTGATGACCCCAAAACGATAGGGATTGTGAACCGCGCTGCCGGTGCTGACCAGTAAACCGGCGCAGCGCTCCGCACCAGCGCTGTCCCGCTGCTTGATCAGCTTTAGCGCCGTTGTGGCGGTCAGCATCGGTATCGCCAGTCGCTGCGTCTCCTCCAGCAAGACCTTCACCATCAACCGTGAGGTGCGCGGACCGCAGCTGGTGGCGCGACCGGCCTCATCATGGTCGGTCTGATAGCGCAATATCGAACCGAAGCGATCTTCGGGCAGTTCCAGCCCCAGATATTGCAGTCCCGCGAGTGTGTGGATGGAACCAACGGCTTCCACATAGGCGATATCTTTGTCCATTGCGCCGCCTGAGCTCAATGCCGCCGCCAGCTGATGGAAGTTATCGCCATTTTTGCCGGTCGCCGCGGTAAACAACGTCTGCTTGTCCGAACCCGAACAGGCCGAGGTGCCCATATACAGCCCCGACGTCACCAGCAGAACGTTGACGTTTTTTCGCTTCAGCTCCACGGCGGCGCGCAGCCCGGCGGCCCCGGTGCCGACCACCACCGCATCGTAGTGATAAAACGGAACATTCAGTCCGTTAATATCCCTTATTTCGCTTTCCCGGACTTTATTAAATGACTTAGGAAAGGATACCTGCGTCAGGCTATCCAGAATCTGTTGATCAACAGCACTCATATTTTTTCCACAAAAATTTTATTTAATTAACGCGTACACTTCACGGCATAGAACAGAATGACGCCGAAGCTGAACACCGGAATAATAAACGCGGTTGCCATTGAGGAGTAATCGGCAATCATCCCCATCAGATAAGGCGAAATAGCCCCGCCGACTAAGGTCATCACCAGATAAGAACCCGCGCGCTTTGACTGCGCGCCCAGGTTTTTCACCCCCATGGCAAAAATGCACGGGTACATAATCGACAGGAAGAAGAAAATCACCACCAGTCCGATAACGGAGATTTTTTCCACGCCCATCACCGCCAGCGAGCACAGCAGAATATTAATAATGCTGTAGGTAATTAACATGCTGCGTGGCGCGAAATACTTCATCACCCAGGTGCTGATAAAACGGCCAATCATAAAGGTCAGCATCGCGCAGGAAAGCAGATAAGAGGCGTCCTGCACGCTGGTACCCTTCCAGTGGTCAATCGCGTAGTTGATAAAGAATGAGGCGATCCCCACATGCGCAGCCATATAAAAGAACTGGGCGGCCAGCGCGCCGGTAAAGCTCGGTTTTCTCCAGATGCTCTGCTGAACGGCACCGACGCAGCTGTCATCGCGTGCTTCCTGCACTTCCGGCAGGCGGGTGACGATAAACACCACCATCAGCAGCAGTACTACGGCAGCCAGCACCACGTAGGTGGTCATCACCGGATCAAAGGCGTGCCCGGCTATGCGAATGTCCGGCGCGAAGAACAGCGTACCGCCGATAATTGGCCCCATAAACACGCCAAGGCCGTTAAAGGACTGGGCGAAATTCAGGCGACGTTCGGCATTATTAGCATCACCCAGCACCGACGCATACAGATTGGCCGAAGTTTCCAGGCAGCCTAAACCGCAGGCCAGAATAAACAGGGCAAACAGGAAAAAGGCAAAAGTACCGACCGAGGTGGCCGGCACAAACAGTAATGCTCCGGCTGCGAAAAGTAATAATCCGCAGATCACGCCAAGCTTGTAGCCATAACGCTGCATCACTGCGCCGACCGGGATCGCCACAAGAAAATAGGCACCGTAATAGGCCATTTGCAAATAGCCGGACTGCGCCTTGCTGACGTTTAAGGAATCCTGAAAATGTTTATTTAAAACATCCAGCAGGCCGTGGGAAAGCCCCCACAGGAAAAACAGCGAGGTGATCATGCCAAAGGCCAGCTTTACCGATACAGTCTTATTATTAAATGCAGGAACAGAAGCGATGTTGTTATCAATACTCATACAGACCTCTTCGCAGATGTTTTTAGTGTTTAATGACGGCCCAACCGACCGAGAATGGCATCCGCTGCCTTTTCGGCAATCATGATGGTCGGTGCGTTGGTATTACTGCTCGGGACGCGTGGTATCACGGATGAATCCGCAATGCGCAGGCCTTCAAGACCAAATACCTTCAGATGCTCATCCACTACCGCATCAGGATCGCTCTCTACACCCAGGCGGCAGGTGCCTACCGGGTGATGATCGGTTTTTGCGTTCTGGCAGGCATACTCGAAGAGCTCGTCATCGGTACGGATCTGCGGCGAAGGCAGACGAATTTCCTTCACGTAAGGCTTGAACGCATCCTGCGACAGGATTTCACGCACCAGCTTCAGGCCGCGCAGTGACATTTCGCGGTCGTAAGGGTCCGCCCAGTAGTTGGGATCGATCAGCGGCGCATCGGCCGGATTGCCGCTTGCCAGCCGCAGCGTGCCGCGCGAGCGCGGGCGCAGGAAGGCGGAGTTCAGCGTCACGCCGGAGTTTTTCATCTGCTCAACGCCCGCTTCGATGCCGGACCCCAGCCCCAGGTGGAACTGCACGTCCGGTGACCGCGCGTTGCTGTCCAGGTACCAGAAGCCGCCCGTTTCAAACAGGCTGGAGGCTACCGGTCCCTTCTTCAGCAGCAGATACTGCAAACCGGCCCAGGCCGCATGATGAATTTTCAGGCAGGGGTCGTAGGTATGGTCGCCGGTACACTCGGCAATAGCGAACAGGTCGAGGTGATCCTGCAGATTGCTGCCCACGCCCGCCAGATCATGTTTCACAGTAATACCCTGCTCTTCCAGATGCCGGGCCGGGCCGATCCCGGAAAGCATCAGCAGCTTAGGCGAGCCAAAGGCACCGGAGGTGACGATCACCTCCCGCGTAGCGCGTACCTGCTGTGTGCCGCCGCTGCCGGTGGCAATTTCCACACCGGTCGCCCGCTTGCCTTCCAGCAAAATGCGCAGGGTGAAAGTATTCAGCTTCACGGTCAGATTTGGCCGCGACTGCGCCGGACGCAAATATGCCACCGACGTTGAGGAGCGTTTAGCATTAAGCTGGGTAAGCTGGTAATAACCTAACCCGCCCTGATGCTCACCGTTAAAGTCCGGGTTATAGGGAATATTTAATTCCTGTCCGGCCTGGAAAAAAGCTTCGCAAATAGGCAACGGGCTGATGGGATTTGATACGCCAAGCGGGCCGCGATAATCATGATATTCATTAACGAAGCGCTGGTTTTTTTCGGATTTTTTAAAATAGGGCAGCACATCTTTATAAGCCCAGTTTTTAACGCCGCAGGCCTGCTCCCATTCGTCATAATCATATTTCGACCCACGGGTATAAACCTGCGCGTTAACCGATGAACCGCCGCCAATTACTTTCGCCTGGGTAAATCGCAGTACGCGATTATTCAGATGCTTCTGCGGTACGGTGTGCCAACCCCAGCTACTGCGGCCCTTAGTCATTTTGGCAAAGCCGGCGGGCATGCTGAACAGCGGATGGGTATCACCCCCACCCGCCTCCAGCAGCAACACCTTAATTGCCGGGTCCTCGCTGAGTCGGTTCGCCAAAACGCAACCGGCAGATCCCCCGCCGATAATAATATAATCGTATTCCACGTTGACCTCACGTCATGAGACGGCAGCCATCTTATTCAGATGGCCGCGTTATTATTTAACTTGCGAATTGAATTAACTGGCGTTATTTATCCACCAGTTGGTTCTGGCACCGGTGTGTAATTGCACGGTTTTCTGCTCGGTATAATCTTCTACCGCGCCCTTACCTAATTCACGCCCCAGGCCGGATTGTTTAAATCCGCCAAACGGTAATTCCGGCGAACCGTCCAGGAAAGTATTTACCCAGATCGTACCGGCATTAATTTTTCGCGCGGCTTCCAGGCAAATATCGATATCCTTACTCCACACTGCGGCGGAAAGTCCGTACAGGGAGTTATTAGCAATGCTGATTGCCTCTTCATAATCGGCAAAGGTCAGAATGGCCAGTACCGGACCAAAGACCTCTTCCTGCGCAATCTGCATCTCCGCCTTCACGCCACCGACCACGGTAGGGGCCATAAACAGTCCCTGACCGGTCGTAACCCGGTCGCCGCCGAGCAGGATTTCAGCACCCTGTTCGCGGGCAGAACGGATAGCGTCCTCAATGACCGCCATCTGGTTATCATTAATAATTGAACCGACTTTGACCTCGGGATGCAGCGGGTCGCCGACCTTCACCTGACTGGCTTTTTCTACCACCGCGCGGGTAAATTTCTCGGCAATGTCCTGATGCACCAGTACGCGGCTGCCGCTGTTACAGCATTCGCCAGCGTTGAAATAGACGCCAAACACCACGGCATCGACCGCCGCGTCAAAATCGCAGTCCGGGAAGATGATTTGCGGATTTTTACCGCCCAGTTCCAGCGAGACTTTCTTCAGCTTGCGCCCGGCTTCCGCCGCGATATGTCTGCCTACCCGGGTGGAGCCGGTAAACGACACCATATCGACATCATCGTGATCCACCAGCGGACTGCCCACATTGGTACCCAGGCCGGTAACGATGTTGACCACGCCAGCAGGCACGCCCGCGTCGGTGAGGATTTCGCCCAGCATCAGCGTGGTTCCGCTGGTGAACTCGCTCGGTTTAATCACCACGGTACAGCCCGCCGCCAGCGCAAACGGCAGCTTCTGGCTGAGGATCCAGATCGGGAAATTCCACGGCGTGATCATCGATACCACGCCCACCGGCTGACGCAGCACCAGGCCGAGCATCTGGTCGCCCAGCGTGTTGTAGCTTTCACCGTGCAGCGTGCGGGCCAGCGAGGCGGCATAGCGCCATAAATCCACGCAGCCGGACACTTCACCGCGCGCCTGCGCCAGCGGTTTACCGGTTTCCAGGCATTCGATAATCGCCATCTCTTCACTGCGCTGCGCAATGCCGTCGGCAATCTTCAGCAGCAGCTCCGCACGCTCCTTCGCGGTGAACGACGTCCATGTTCCTGCATCAAACGCACGGCGCGCCGCAGAAATGGCCAGCAGAGCGTCTTCCGCGCTGCCGTCAGCATAATTTCCGGCGACGATGCCGTGCGCAGGACCAACGCGGTCAACACGTTTGCCGCTAACGGAGTCACGGAATTCCCCGCCGATCAGCATGCTGCCGTGATAAGGCCGATAGTCAGTCAGGATTGACGGGTCTGCGGTTAAAAATGTGGTCATCTTATTCTCCCAGGTATTCTGCTTTACGCCGCTCAGAAAAACTCGCCAGTCCTTCTTTCGCATCGCGTGTGGTTGCTGCCAGCGCACCGGCAATGGATTCCAGCGCCATCGCCGTATCCGTTCCTGTGCCTGCATCAATAATCTGTCGGGTCAGCTGTACGGAAACCGGTGCCTGCTCGCTGATTTTTTCCGCCAGCGCGATAGCCGTTTCCAGCGCCTTGCCCGGTTCGCTGATTTCCTGAACCAGGCCCGTCTCATACGCACGGTCGGCGTTGATGCGGATGCCGGTCAGCGCCATATATTTCACCTGCCCTGGTCCGATCAGCTGCACCAGACGCTGGGTACCCGACCATCCCGGGCAGGTGGCTATTCCCGCCTCCGGTAGGGCGAACGTGGCCGCCGGGTCGGTAACGCGAATATCGCTGGTAGCCAGCAGCTCCAGTCCACCGCCGAAGGCGTGACCGTTGATCGCCGCAATCACCGGCACTCTGAGCGTGGCCCAGCGGTCAAAAACCCGATGGCCTTTACGCACCCAGCTGCGCCACATATCCAGCGCCGCCAGCGAAGACCAAACCTTGATATCCGCACCCACGCAAAAGGCACGGTCGCCAACTGCGGTCAGTACCACGGCGCGCAGCACCGGGTGGTCATCAATTTCATCCGCAATGCGCGCCAGCTCGCTGAGCATAAAGGGCGTCAGCGCGTTGAGCTTTTCAGGGCGATTCAGCGTAACAATGGCAATCGTGCCGCGCGTCTCCAGCGTGACGCTGCCCATATTTTCAGCCATGGGTCACCTCCGGTAGTTCCAGTCCCATTACCGCGTCGTAAAACATACGAGGATCCATAATCTTCAGGTTCTGAGCTACCCGCAGCGGGAAGTCGGCCTGCTCGAGCACGTCCCGGGTCAAATCCATGCCTGGCGCGATTTCCGTGACCATCAGCCCGTCTTTAGTCAGTTGCATCACGCAGCGCTCGGTGACATAGATAACGTCCTGTCCGCGTTCCAGCGCCATCCGGCCGCTGAACGTCACATGATCGACATCGTTAACCAGCTTGCGCATTTTGCCTTCCCGATCGATGACCAGTTCCCCACCCTCAATCCGCTGGCTGGCGCCGGCTTTAAAGAATCCGGAAAACACCAGTTTTTTCGCATGGGTGGTAATGTCGACAAAGCCGCCGCAGCCGGCGGTCAGGTAAGGTTTGCCAGGGAGTTTCGACACGTTCACGTTGCCGAAGCGGTCAATCTGCAGGAACGACAGCATCGCCATATCAAAACCGCCGCCCTGGAAATAGGTGAACTGGGTGGATGCCGGGACGATCGCGTCAGCGTTGGCCGCACAGCCAAAGGCAAAGCCCAGCAGCGGCATACCGCCCACCGCCCCCTGCTCAATCACCCAGGTGACTTCTCCGTTCATGCCTTCTTCCAGCAGAATCCGCGGAACGTTGGCGGAAATACCGAAGCCGAGGTTAACGGTCATGCCTTTTTTCAGCTGCATGGCTGCGCGGCGGGCAATCAGTTTTTCCGTACCCCACTCAGGTACCTCAAAACTGCTTTCCGGGTGGAATATTTCGCCGCTGATCGCCGGATCGTAGGCAATCATGGTGGTTTGCATCTGGTCCGGGGCCACAACGACATGGTCCACCAGGTTGCAGGGCACATGGACGTGATGCGGTTTCAGCGTGCCGGCTTTGGTCAGGCGCTTGACCTGGGCAATCACCGTGCCGCCATTGTTTCTCACTGCCAGCGCCTGTTCCACCACGCCAAGCACACCGCCTTCATGTTCAAAGGACAGGTTGCCACGCTCGTCAGCGGTGGTGGCACGAATAATTGCCACATCCGGCACCAGCGGATGGAAGTGCAGCCAGGTTTGGCCGGAAAAATCAACTTTGCTGACCAGCGGTTCCGCGGCGGCAAGTTCGTTCATCGCGCAGCCCTGACGATCCGGGTCAACGAAGGTATCCAGACCCACTTTGGTCAGAACGCCGGGACGTTTTGCCGCCGCGTCCTTATGCAGATCGAACAGCACGCCGCTGGGCACGTTGTAGCCGGCGATTTCGTTGTCGATAATCATCCGCCAGATTTCCGGCATCGGTAAGGATGACGGGCCGCTGGGCAGCGAACCTGCGATCACTTTTTTCAACAGTCCGGCCTGGGCAAGATGCTCAATCCCCGGAATACCGTACATATCCCCCGCGGCAATCGGGTGGATCATGGTGAGATTGACCGGTTTCCCTTCATTTCTGTAACGCTTGCCCAGCGCAGCCAGCACCGCATCCGGGCAGTTCAGGCCGCTGGCCGAACTGACGGTGACCGAAGCGTTATCGCCGACCAGCGCAGCGGCTTCGTCAGCAGTGAGTAGTTTTTTCATCGTGTTCACTTATTGTTTGATTAAAATCGATAAAACATGAATTTTCCTGTCCAATCAGAAGCATCCCCTACTCATCACGTTCATCAATAAGCGCCAAACCTTGTTGGTAAAAAACAAAATTAATTATGTAAAACAGAAACATAACAACCCACCTATTGTTCCATACGGTTTATTATTGAGATCAAGCCAGCGTTTCTGGCGCGCTTTGCCCTTTCATTTAAAAACCATAAAAATTCAAAATTGGATCGTTCCAATTTCTTTTGGAACGTTCCAAAACACTATAGATGGCATTAGAAAGAGTCAATCCGTCATAACAGATAAGATCTAAAATATGATCTTCGTCGCAAACTTCTTGTAAGTATCTTCACTTGCAATGCATTAATTGGTGATACCGCAGGGGGAAAGGTGGATTTTGACCAGTACCGCGATTACTCTTAGGGAAATTTTTTCCAGAGGTTACAAAGTGAGACTTCCTACGGGTGACGGTAAAGTGACAATCATGGATATTGCCCGTGCTGCTGGCGTGTCCAAATCTACTGTCTCACTTGTGCTTAACAACAGCGAACTGGTGAAGCCGGAGACAGCCGCAAAGGTGAAGCTGGCGGCGGAAAGCATCGGTTATGTCTATAACCGCAGTGCGGCCAGCCTGCGGCAGGGAACCAGCAACGTTGTGGCGATGGTGGTTAATGACCTCACCAACTCTTTCTTTGTTGAGCTGCTGATCGGTGCCGAGCGCCGCCTGCTGGAATCGGGCTTTATCACCCTGCTCTCCCATACCGGGGAAGATATTCCGCTTCAGGAACAGGTACTTAATTCGATGCGTGAGCAAAAAGCCGCCGGGCTGATACTGTGCCCTGCACTGAGCACGCCGCCCGGCCTGATCCGAACGCTGAAAAGCTGGAAGCTGCCCTTCGTCACCGTGATGCGCCCGTTAGAGGGTGAAGACTCTGATTTTATCGGCTGTGATAACTACGAAGGCATTAAGCTGGCCACCCAGCACCTGATCGATCTCGGCCATAAAAAAATTGCCTTCATTGGCCGTAACCGCACCAATTCCGTCAGCGTTGTCCGCCAGGACGGCTACGAGCACTGCCTGCTGAACAACGGATTTACTATTAATTCGTCGTGGATTGTAGAAAGTAGAATCAGCATGGCGGGTGGTAAAGAAGCGATGAAACAGCTGCTCCAGCTTAACGAACGCCCAACGGCAGTGGTGTGTTATAACGATCTGATCGCCACCGGGGTACTAAGCGAAATCGGTGAACAGGGTTTGACCGCCGGCAAGGATATTGCCGTGGTCGGCAGCGATGGCGTAGCTAATACCGCGTTCACCAACCCGCCGCTGACCACCGTTGCCCTGCAGAGCCATAAAGTTGGCGAACTGGCCAGTCAGATTCTGCTGAACCGGTTAAAGGATCCGACCGCGCCCTTTACCCACACACTGCTGAAGCCCGAACTGATTATCCGCAAGTCCTGCGGTTCTAAAGCCTGAAACCCTCTGCTTCCCGGCGATCGGGCTTCAGGCTTCAGGCTTCAGGCTTCAGGCTTCAGGCTTCAGGTACTGTTTATCCCCGGGCAAACAGTATCTGCTTATTTTGTGCGCTTCCTGCCGCCATTATTCTCCATGCCGCTGCCCGTTTTGTTCCTCGCCGTTACAGCCGTTTTCATCGGCTTCATCCGCCTGCCACTGTAGCAGCGCGGCCAGATAGCCGTAGCGTGCCTCCACGCTGAAACCCTGCCAGATGCGGCCGCTGTCGCCTTCGGACAGTCTGAAGTAGTCGCGGAAATAGTGCGCGCTGTCTCTCAACATACTCATTTTAACTCCCCCACGTTTCGCTATCGATCTGAGCGATACGGATCTTCCCGCCGTCCGGGCATTAACGATCCGTGATCCGGCTCACTTCCGGCTTGTTGCAATTTTGTTAGCATCTCCGACATAATTACGAACGAAGATAATAAAACCTTCATTCGAAGCCTAACACACCTGAAGCGGAGCTGTCACGATGAGCGATTTCACCTCGACCACCCTACCTGAAGACCACAAGGCCCTTATCCGGCTGATGAAAAAGCAGCTTCGCCAGCAGATTGGTGACGTTGAAGGGCTTTTTGCCCAGGTTAAGCACAAGATTACGACTGAAATCGCCCGGGCGAAGGCAGAAGAGGCCGCGAACGGCACCGCCTGGCCGGTGATTAACTGGAGTGACATCAGCGAAAAACGCATCACGGCGGAGCAGATTGCGGCGATCAAACGGCGCGGCTGCGTGGTGGTGAAGCAAACTTTCCCGCGCGATAAAGCCCTGGCCTGGGACACCTCAATGCTCGACTACCTCGACCGCAACGATTTCGACGCGCAGTATCGTGGGCCGGGGGATACGTTCTTCGGCAGCCTTGAGGCATCCAGACCGGAGATTTACCCGATTTACTGGTCCACCGCACAGATGGAAGCGCGGCAAAGTGAGGCAATGGCCGAAACGCAGTCGTTCCTCAACCGCCTGTGGAAGTTTGAAACCGAAGGGGTGAGCTGGTTTAACCCGGACGTCAGCATTATCTATCCGGACCGCATCCGTCGCCGCCTGCCGGGAACCACCTCAAAAGGCCTGGGTGCGCACACCGACTCCGGCGCGCTGGAACGCTGGCTGCTGCCGGCCTACCAGCAGGTATTCAGCAAAATATTCAACAATCAGTTCGCCGAGTACGATCCGTGGGATGCGGCGCACCGCACCGAGGTGCATGAATATGATGTTGATAACACCACCAAGTGCTCCGCCTTCCGCACCTTCCAGGGCTGGACCGCGCTGTCGGATATGCAGCAGGGACAGGGGCTGCTGCACGTGGTGCCGGTGCCGGAAGCGATGGCCTATGTGCTGCTGCGGCCGCTGCTGAACGACGTCCCGGAAGATGAACTGTGCGGCGTGGCGCCGGGCAAGGTTCTGCCGGTATCACCACAGTGGCACCCTGATTTGATTGAGGGACTCAGCTCGATCCCGTCGCTGCAGGCGGGCGATTCGGTCTGGTGGCACTGCGATGTGATCCACTCGGTGGCCCCGGTAACCGAACAGCAGGGCTGGGGCAACGTGATGTATATCCCCGCCGCACCGCTCTGTGAGAAGAATCTGGCCTACGCACACAAAGTGGCGCAGGCGCTGGATCAAGGAACGTCGCCGGGCGATTTCCCGCGGGAAGACTACGAACGCGACTGGCAGCAGCGCTTTACTACTGCGGATTTGAATGACATCGGTAAGCGTAGCCTCGGGTTGGAATAAGTGACAAAACGGCTGGCCTGAAGTTTTGGGCCAGCCGCACGCAGGCCACCTGGCACAGACGTGGTATGCCGTGAAGAATATCTGTTAGACTGGGGCGAATTATTCCAGCCTTATCAAAGCCTGAATGAACAGCAGACACGAACAGATCATCCAGCTGGTGAATGAAAGAGGCAGCGTCAGCGTCAGCGAGCTGGCGCAGCTGACCGGCGTTTCCGAAGTCACTATCCGCCAGGATCTCAACGCGCTGGAACGCGATAATTTCCTGAAGCGCGTTCATGGCTCCGCCGTGGCGCCCGACAGCGATGACGTCAATTCCCGCATGCAGACCCGCTACAAAATCAAGCAGGGGCTGGCCGAATTTGCCGCCTCACAGATCGGCGATGGCGAAGCGATCTTTATCGAAGGCGGCAGCACCAATGCCCTGCTGGCCCGCGCGCTCGCCGCGCGCAGCGACCTGACGATTATCACCGTCAGCCACTTTATCGCCCATCTGCTGCGCGACTCGCAGTGCGAAGTGGTGATCCTCGGCGGCCAGTATCAGAAAAGCAGCGAGTCCGTGGTCGGACCGTTAACCCGCTACTGCATCCAGCAGCTCAACTTCCACAAGGCCTTTATCGGCGTGGACGGCTGGCATTCCGATACCGGCTTTACCGGCCGCAACATGATGCGCTGCGACGTGGTGAACGCGGTAATGGCCAAAGGTACCTGGACCATTGCGCTGACCGACTCGTCCAAATTCGGCAGCGTACACCCTTATCCGATTTCCATTGAGCACCGCTTCAGCCAGATCATCACCGATGACGGCCTGGCACCGGACATCCGTAAGGCGCTGATTAAGCAGCAGTATCAGCTGGATATTGTTGCCCAGCGCCGCTAGCGCAGAGCCCGGCCGTTCGACATAAATAAGGAATCAGCAGTATGGCCGCAACCCCTGCGGATAGTGAAAAATGGTGTCTGGGTAGCGTGATCTGGTACGGCGGTTTTAATACCAAAACGAACAGAGAAAACCATTTCGGCTTTCTGGCCTCCGAGAGCAAAGCAGAGCTTTTTTTTCATAAAAGCGACATCATCGGCAGCCAACTGCCCGAAGAAGAAACGCTGGTTCTGTTTCACGAAGGCGTCAGCAAAAACGGCAAACCCGCCGCCTTTGCCGTACATCTTCTGGAGGCCGCCGACTCGGCGGATCGGCTGGCCGACTACCTCAGCGCTTCCCGCCAGGGTGAAATTGATTTCAACCGCTGGCCGTACCGCGACAGGGTGATTCAGTGCTTCACTCAGGCGTGGGGAAAAGACGTGGTCAGCCGGCTGGCTGCCAGCGGCATTCCGCCCTGCACGCTGTTGGCGTTGTTCCACCAGCGGATGCACTATGCCGGGCTGTTTGATGCCATCGCCGCCAGCCGCGATTTTAACGGCCTGATTGCAGAACGGATCTGCCCGACGCTGATGCCGCGCTCGTTTATCGACGCGCATATCACGCAGTTTGCCGGGTGGATAAAATCAGAGGCAGTACAGAGTTCCGTTCACGCGGTGCCCCAGGTCGCACTGATTAAAACGCTGCTGACCCATATCTCTTTGAGCGCCGTTCTCTACCTCGCCTTCCTGAACTGCCTGCCGGCTGACACCCTGATTGACCACCGCGGCAGTGAAATAGCGCAGTTTGTTAAGCGCAGCTTCAGCGATGACAGGCTGGCGGTAGAACCCTTTGTGCGCGACGCCTATCAGCACGCGTTCGCATCAAGAGCCGATTATTTCGCTCACCCGGTAATTAAGGCTTATGCGCTGCCCTATCTGATAAAACTCAAGATGTTCAGAAAGGATTTCAGCTTCGTTGATGACATTGAATCCAGCCCGCTGATGTCCGCCGATCCTGAGTATTTTATCCTCGGGAAGCTCCTGCCGCTGATTGGGCGCAACGACGATATGGTCATTCAAAGCGTGATTCTGCATGAGATCTGGCAGGGATTATTGTCCGGCAGGATCACCGTTGATCATCCCGCTATCTTCAGGCTTTTCCCGCAGTGTGAAAATTTGCGCAGCCGTTACTGGCATATCAAACTCTCCTGCGAGGCCTTCCACTGGCAGCCCAAAAATCAGGACGGCCCTAAGGCAAAAGTGTTTCTCTGCCGATCGAAAAAGTGCCTGGAACCTCAGGTATTGCCCGATCTCAGTAAGCCTTACGGGGATTTCTCCATTTATGACTGGCTTGCGCACTACGGCATGCAGTATATGGTCGCGGACGAGCCGTCAAAGCGCGATTTACCGATTAAACTGGCGGCCTGGTTTAACCGTATCAGGGAGCTGTTTGCGCGCCTCTGCTGCCGCAGCTGCGGTCTGCTGATGGTCCCCAATATGAAATACTCCCGCGTTGAGGCCACGGTGTGGGACCCGGAAAGCAAAGGATTTGTCCGCAGACCCTTCCAGGCGGCCTATCGTCTGACGGTATTTAAGTGCGCCAGCCATGGCTGCGAGCAATTTGATATCAGCCACTACATCAACCACTGCATTGGCTATAAATGCAGCGAGATTATCGACGCCCGCGATCTGACCGAGAAATGCGACGAAGGCCGGTATATCTGTACCTCCTGTGGCTCCTGCTGCACGCATCACCAGGAAAAATATGGCAACGTCAATAACGGCGAAGCGGAAGATGTGAAGTACGAGCGCATCTATAGCGGTTCACCGTACTACATCCCGTAAAGCGTAGGGATTGGCGGCATTTATATCGATACCGCTGTTAAGCCCTACGCATCCCCTTTCACCAGTTCCACAAACCGTTCCACCAGCGGATTCTGGCGGGCAGAAGACCAGGCCACCGCCGTGGTGACCACTTCAATGCGCTCTTCCAGCGGCAGCGTCACCACGCTGGTGAGCGACAGATGTTTCAGCGAGGAAGGAACCAGCGCAATACCCTGCCCGCAGCCGACGAACGCGATCTGTAAGGCAACGGAGCGAACCTCATGGAGGATGCGCGGCGAAAAGCCCTCACTGCGGCAGGCGGTGATAATGCTGTCAAAATACCCGGGGTTGAGGTAGCGATAGAACATCACCCACTCTTCATTCATCAGCGAGCGCAGGCTGATTCGGTTCTGCCCGGCCAGCCGGTGATCGTGCGGTAGCGTCACCACCAGCTCCGCGCTGGATATCGGCAGCGATTCAATCCCTTCCCCCTGCTCGCCGGTCAGACGGGCGAATGCCAGGTCAATTTCACCGTTCTGCAGCGCCGGAATTGCCTCAGCGCTGTCGATCTCCTTAATGGAAATCACGATATCCGGGTTCAGCGCCTTCATCCGGCGAATATAGCCGGGCAGCACGTCCAGCATTGCGGCGCTGATGGCGCCAATCGTCAGCACCCCGCTGTGCCCGGCAACGGCCTCGTTGATCGCCACCTCAAGCCGCTCCACCTGCTCCGCAAATTTCTTCACCGCCGGAAGGATCGCCAGGCCGACCGGAGTCAGCTGCACGTTTCTTTTCGAGCGGTCGAACAGCTTAACTTTCAGCGACTGTTCCAGCACCTGAATTTGCTGGGTTAAAGGAGGCTGCGTCATACCCAGTTTCTTTGCCGCACGGCCGAAATGTTTCTCTTCCGCCACGGCGAGGAACAGCCACATATGGCGGATGATGCGAAAATTAATCATTTTTTCTCGATAGGCTGTGGATATCAGAACCCTGCCAGGGTGCGGTTTTGTATATCGAACTTTAACGCCGGTAGGGTGAGATATTCAACATTTTGCCAGAGGGTTTTATGAGGGATTTCTGTAAGATGAGTCATTATCAGGGCGTGACGTAGGATGTCGGCAAACTTGGTGACTGAATTGGCTGGCTGAGTTAACTGCGGATTCCTGTACGGCGTGATGACTGCGATTTTAGTGAATGCTTCGACTGGCCGGGGGACCGCTCGGGCGGGTCCTCGCGCCGCTTTGCGGTGCCCTCACTTCGCTTGTCAGCCGGTCGGACCGCCACAGACGCGCGTCCTGCGCGGCTGTGACTTTCGGCCACGTCCGTGTGGCCGAATCCTGGCTTCCTCGCTACGTTCAGCGCTGCGGATTGCCCGTTCGGTCCCCCGGCCAGTCTGCGTTTTACTTTTGCGTTGCCTGTTTGAAAAAATGGCTCTGGCTCTGGCACTTAAAATTAACGAACAAGCGATTTTCAAAACAGCGATGCCAACTGTAAGAGGGGCCCGGCCTCGGCGGCTGCCGGATAATCCGCAGCGCTGAGATGAAGGCATTGGGCCAGGAGAGCGCAGCATGAATGCTGCGCTCAGGCCGGGCCCCCTCCCTGATTCATATAAAACGCATATCAGACAGATACCTGATTACGATTTCACATATCAGAAACCGTCAGCGATTATCTCTCTTATCGCAAAACACACGCCCCGCTAAACCTCAAGGAAACCGCTGAACAATAAATCATCCGGCCGAACAGGCACCAAACCACAGCATTAAATTAACCACCTTTCGGCGCGATGCGGACCGCCGACAGCCTTCCCTGTTACAGACATAAAAATGGCTCAAATGACTCTATCTGCCTCATCCCGGATTGCCGGGATCGCTTTTGCCGTACTCGCCGCGTTTGGTTTTTCGTTTAAGGCGATATTCGTTAAGCTCGCCTATCAGTCTGCACCCGTCGATGCGGTCACCCTGCTGGCGCTGCGGATGAGCATGTCGCTACCGGTTATCCTGCTGATGGCAATCCCCATCCTGCGCCAAGGGCCGGCACTCACCGCTAAGGACTACGGATGGCTTGTCCTGCTCGGCGTGGTGGGCTATTACGGATCCAGCATGCTGGACTTTATGGGTCTGCAATATATCTCCGCCGGACTGGAGCGACTGATTCTGTTTACCTACCCGATGCTGACTATCCTTATCGGGGTGGCTTTTTTGGGGAAAAAGTTTGAAAGAAAAGTGCTGCTGGCGATGGCGCTTGCCTACGCCGGGATCCTGTTTGCCTTTATGCACGACGTCAGCGTCTCCGCCGAGATGAGTACGGTGATCGTCGGCGGCCTGCTGGTGTTCGGCTGTGCGGTGCTGTATGCCGGCTACAGCGCCGGTTCGGAAGCGGCGATTGGTCGCCTCGGCGCGATGAAGTTTTCCGTGCTGGCGCTGCTAGTGTCCACGATGGCCACGCTGGTCCACTTCCTCCTCACCCATCGTCTGACGGCGCTCCATCTGCCGCTGCCGGTCTACGGCTGGAGTCTGGCGATGGCGATGTTCTCAACGGTGCTGCCGATTTTCTGGCAGTCCGCCGCCGTCTTCCGTATCGGTGCCGCCAGAGCGGTGCTGATTGGCCTGCTGGGCCCGGTACTGACCATTTTCTTTAGCTGGTGGCTGCTCAATGAGCCGATATCAGTGGAGCAGATGGTGGGAACGGTACTGGTTATTTGCGGGCTGCTGGTGGTGATCCGCCGTTAGGGACAACACGGTTATCGGGCAAGCCTCAAATTCGCGCGATAGCATTCACGCGCCCTCTCTGACCGCGGCCATCGCGGTCAGAGATACCCGGCAATCAGGCGTAGCCGGGTTTCATCCAGTCGGTGCCCTGTTACTTCGTCATAAACTGCTGGTAGTTCTGAGGAGTAACCTGCTGGAAGGGAATAAATTTAATGTCCTCGACCTTGCCGCCTTTAGCGGCTGTCTCGGCCATATCCACCGCCCCGTAGGCCTGTGATTTCGCGTCCTGGAACACGGTGACGGTCAGCAGACCGGTTTTAATCGCCTGCAGGCCGTTCGGGCCGCCGTCGGTGCCGCCAACCAGAATATCCTTACCGGGAGTCAGGCCGTTGCTTTTTATCGCCATCGCCGCGCCGATCGCCATTTCATCGGCGTTCGCGGAAAGAATGTCGATTTTGTCACCGGCGAGGATCCAGTTGTTCATCAGGTTCATGCCGTCTTCACGCATCCACTTGGCGGTATCTTCCAGCGTCACGTGCATATTGGGATGTCTGGCGATCACCTCTTTTGCGCCCTGCGTTCTGAAGCGGGTGGCATCGTTGCTCAGCAGCCCTTTCATAATCGCCACGTTGACGCTTTTACGGTCCTTCACCTTCTCCGCCAGGTACTCCATTTGCAGCCTGCCGGCCTCGACTTCATCACTGCCGATATAGCTGACCCCGTCACCCATCTTCGAATCCGACGGCATACGGTTGAGGTAGATCAGCGGAATTTTGGCCTTTCTGGCGGCCTCGCTCATATTTTTGGTGCCCTGGGTATCCACCGGGTTGACGATAATTACATCCACCTTGCCGTTGATAAAATTCTGTACCTGGCTCAGCTGCTTATCGACCGCACCCTGCGCATCTTCAAACTGCACTTTCATATCAGGATAGGTTTTACTTTGGTCCAGCACGTATCCCCGCAGACGGGACAGGAAGACATCGTCCATTTGTGCGATGCTGACGCCCACCTGAACCGCAAAAGCAGCCGGGCTGAGCGTGAGAAGGGTCAGACAGAGCAAGAGTGTTTTTTTCATTATTGCCTTCCACATTAATAGGTTAATCGGCGCTAGCCGACGACGAAGGTTTATTATCAACGGACGTTATCTAAAATGGCCCCGTCTGCCGACAGGACTTCGCACCATTTTTTCCAATAATAAGATCGCAGCAATAAAAATTGCAATGCGTGAAATTTGAGCGCATTTCATGAATGAAACGGACGCTAAGCGCATTCAATTCATGATGTTAACCTTTTGTTAACTGGCGAAATGGGGTTTTCATCCGCCGGAAAAAATCGTTTTCTTCGAGGGTAGTCACATTAATTACGGGGAAATGAACTGAGATCGGTACGGGTTCCACATTGCGCCTTCCGTTGCTACCCTATGAACGTTAATTAACTGTTATTGAGGCAAGGGATGAAAGTGGTCACTGAGCAGGCTGATGCAGAGTTTATGCAGGCATTTTTTGAAAACGACACGGCCGGGAGCGAACACGACGAGCGGCGAACGGTGAAGATCCAACAGGCGCTGATCGCTGCCGTCGCGCAGAAAAACCGCGAATCGACGCTGTTCTGGCAGCACGCTATCGCTTTCCTGGCGCTGTTTGTTTTTCTTTATGCCGCGCTGGGCGCTTCGCTGACGCTGGATCTCTCCGCCGGGAATGCCAGCCACGGCCATAAAAGTATCGAATATGCGCTGGAAGCCATTCCGGTGCTGATCGCCTTTTCCGGCTACTTTATTGCCATTCTGTACCTGTTCCACTGTAAAACCAGCGCCCGCCGTACCGAGAGCTGGGATCGGGCGATCCGCGCGCTGGAAGCACAGGGTTCCGGCAGCCTGTTTACCGCCGTTAACGCCCGCAGCTCAGGTGCCAGCGACTATTCCAGCCCGGCGATTGCCACCGCGCTGGCGCTGTTTATCGGCCTGACCTGGCTGGTTATTTATAATTACCTCACCTTCACCACCAGCGGCGTGATGGGCAGCGTGATCTCACTGTTTATCAGCACCATGACCTATGTGATCCTTGATATCCAGCTGCTGAAACCGACGCATAACCATGCCGCCCCGGCTGAGCCGGAGAAAGAGGAAGAGAAAGAGAAAGCGGAAGAAACCCGGACCCCGCCGGAACAGGACTGAGTCAGAAGCAGGCACTGGAACTGGAACTGGCACTGGAACTGGCACCGGCACTGGAACTGGCACCGGCACCGGCACCGGCACCGGCACCGGCACTGATTTTGACGCTGGCGGGGGTAATGCAGCAGCATTTTCACCCGCTTTGTCCCATACTGACTGCTGTCACCGCTGAAACAGGCAAGCCTTGTAAACGCCCCTGAAACGGGCCACCGCAGGAGATGTTATGAGAATTTTTATCCCCGCCGTCTTACTTTTCGCCGCTGCATCAGCCAGCGCCGCGGACGAACAGCAAACCCAAGCCACCTACATCAATTATCTGTGCAGCGTTGCGGTTGAAAAGCCCGATGCCTCCGCCGATTACTTCCTGCAAAAAATCAAAGAGCTGAGCATGCGCGGTGAGTCGCCGTCGGCGCTGAATAAGGATGAGTTCGATCAGGAGACTGCAGAAGAGGTCGTCAATAGCTGGCAGTCGCTGTCGCCGGAACAGCGTAAACAGGTGAAATCAACCGAGGGCTGCCAGCAGCTGATGGCCAGCGAGTTCCAGCAGTCGGATTAACTGTCGACACGGCAGAACTCACGGGCCGCGGGCTTTCCATCCGGCGGCCTGTTATTAACACATCCCCACACAAAAACTCATGACGGGGATTTCGCCATTGCTGACGCCCTCCCTGCCGGCGTTTAACCCCTGACCGTCACCGGCCCTGTCATGGTCTTCTGAACAGCACAAAGCTGCGCCCCGCCAGTTCGAAGTCCTCTTCCTGCGTAATCACCTGCCCCTGCTGCTGCGGATCGGCGGTGTTCAGCTCCAGTACCCAGCCGCCTTCGCCAATTTGCGGAATGCTGAACGGCACGCTGCCCTCAAACGGGTTGAACAGCATCAGCACATCGTGCCAGATCCCTTCCTGCTGTTGCAGATCGGGCCGCGTCAGGTACAAACCAATCGTCGTGCCTTCATCCCACTGTTCCGACTGCTGCGGGCCGCCGCCGGCGTTAAACCATTTAATCACCATGCCGTCGCGCCAGTTCTCACGTCGCAGCAGCGGCTGGCTGGCCCGCAGCGCAATCAGACGGCGGGTAAACTCACGCAGTGCTCCGGCGCTTTCGGGCAGATTTTCCCAGTGTATCCACGAGATCTCGCTGTCCTGACAGTAGCCATTATTGTTGCCCAGCTGGCTGCGGCCAAATTCATCCCCGGCCAGCAGCATCGGCGTACCGTGGGAAAACAGCAGCGTGGTGAGGAAATTACGCTTCTGGCACTCGCGCACGGCGTTGATCCCCGCGTCGTCCGTCGGGCCTTCCGCGCCGTAGTTGAAGGAGCGGTTATCGTTATGGCCGTCGTTATTTCCTTCGCCGTTGGCCTCGTTGTGCTTCTCGTTGTACGACACCAGGTCGTTCAGCGTGAAGCCATCGTGCGCGGTGATAAAGTTAACGCTTGCCGACGGGCGGCGGCCGCGCAGATCGTACAGATCGCCGGAACCCAGCAGGCGGGCGGCAAAATCGGTGGTGACGTTTTCGCCCTTCCAGTACTCGCGCACCGTGTCGCGATATTTATCGTTCCATTCGCCCCAGCCCGGCGGAAAGCCGCCCACCTGATAGCCGCCCGGCCCGATATCCCATGGCTCGCCGATCAGCTTGAGTTTTGCCAGCACCGGGTCCTGCATAACCGCGTCAAAAAAGCCGCCGCGCTGATCGAAGCCTTCCGGCTCGCGCCCCAGAATGGTACCCAGGTCGAAACGAAAACCATCAATATGCATCGCTTCCGCCCAGTAGCGCAGTGAATCCATCACCATTTGCAGCACGCGGGGATGCGAGGTATTCACCGTGTTTCCGGTACCGGTATCGTTAATGTAATAACGGTGCTGGTCCGGCAGGGTGCGATAGTAGGAGAAGTTATCAATGCCCTTAAAGGACAGCGTTGGCCCCAGCTCGTTACCCTCCGCCGTGTGGTTGTAGACCACATCCAGAATCACTTCGATACCGGCGTCGTGATACGCCCGCACCATCTCGCGGAAGCCCTGAATGCCCCGGGGGCCGTAATAACGGGTGGCGGGCACGAAGAAGCCAAGCGAATTGTAGCCCCAGAAATTTTTCAGCCCCTTATCCAGCAGGTGCTGGTCGTCGGGGAACCAGTGTACCGGCAGCAGTTCAACCGAGGTGATGCCCAGGCTCTTGATGTAGTCAACCGAGGCTTTATGGCCCATCCCCTCAAAGGTACCGCGCAGTTCGGGCGGAATGGCCGGATTCAGCTGGGTAAAGCCTTTGACGTGGGTTTCATACACCACCGCATTAGGCCACGGGACCGACGGGCGTCGGTGATCCTGCCAGTCAAACTCATTGATATCGATCACCCGGCACTTTGGCGTAAAGGGGGCGCTGTCGCGGGTATCGAAGCTTAAATCCTTCTCTTCATGCCCCAGCTGGTAGGCAAAATGGGCGTCGTTCCAGGCGATATCACCGGCCAGCTCGCGGGCATAAGGGTCGATAAGCAGCTTATGCGGGTTGAAGCGGTGGCCGTTTTCCGGATCGTACGGGCCGTGAACGCGATAGCCGTACAGCGCACCGGGCCTGAGGCCGGGGACGTAGCCGTGCCAGACCTCATTGGTGTATTCCGGCAGCGTCAGCCGGGCAATTTCATGCTGCCCGCTGTCGTCATACAGGCAAAGCTCAACCCGCTCCGCGTGGGCGGAGAAGATTGCGAAATTCACCCCTTCGCCGTCGTAATTTGCCCCAAGTGCGTAACCGTATCCTGCCCTGATTTCAAATCGTTTTTCGTTGGACATTGTTTTCCCTTAATCCCTGAATCATGGTTTCAGCAACATATCAGACGGCAACCAGCACGACCGCCCGGCCGGGCAGCGTGGAAAGCTCCAGCCTGTCTCCGGCGGCATAGTCTTTACCGCTGAACAGTTCGCGGTAGCGCTTTCCGGCAAGCCGCGTCGGTAACGCCACGGCCGTTTCCTGCCACAGTTCAGCCGCGGCATCGGCCAGCGGTTTATCCGAGACGCTGAAGACCAGACGCGGCGCAATAACGATCGCCGCGTCCCGGTCGTCCGCGCGGGCAAAGGCAATCACGTTATCCGCGTGATGACCGACGGCCTGAAGCGGCAGATATGCACCCCGTCGGAACAGCGCCGGTGCGCGCTGGCGCAGCCCCAACAGTGCAGCGGTGACGTGCTGATTGACCCGCCCGCTCCGCCAGTGCTCATCGGCGCTGAACGGCTCAGGTTCGGCCAGCTGCTGTGCCAGCAGGTGGAAGTCCGGCTCGCGGCGGTTGTCCGGGTCCACCAGGCTGAAATTGAGCGCCTCGCTGCCCTGGTAGATGTCCGGCACGCCGGGCGCGGTCAGCTTGATCGCCGTCTGCGTCAGGCTGTTGATCAGTCCGCCCCGGATAAACGGCTGCAGCGTCTGATGGAAATCCGTCAGGAAGCGGGCGTTCTCCGGCGAGAATAAATGGCGGGCATAGTCGAGTACCGCCGTTTCATAGGCTTCATTGGTGTCCACCCAGTCGGTACGCAGCTTGGCTTCCCGCAGCGCTTTTTCAACAAAGCCCAGGAAACGCGCCTCCAGCGATGCCAGCGCGGCGGCATCGGGGATCTGACGGGATGCCGGCCACACGCCGGCCAGCGCCTGATAGAGCATCCAGGTATCGGCGGCTTTGGGCGCGGTGCCGTCGTTAAGAAACTTCACGTGGGTCTGGTTCATCTGCCGCCAGCGGGCAAAACCGTCGCGCCAGATATCCGGTGCTTCGGTCAGCGTATAGAGCCGGGCGCGGGCGTCCTCTCCGCGCTTGGTATCGTGCGTTGAGGTTCCCGAGAGCGCATCGGGCTGCTGCGCCAGGCGGAGATGCATCTCCCTGTGGAAGCGCGTCAGCGAAAATGCGCGTTTAACCGGCTCGGCACCGACTTCATTCAGCGCCAGCCCCATGTTCTGGCGGAAGAACAGCGTATCCTCGACCGATTTCGCCATCAGCGGCCCGGTCAGCTGCTGGAAGCGGGTGCGGAACTCGGCGGCATTGTCGTAGGCCGCGGCGGAAAGCCCGCCGGTCAGAATGCACACCACAAAGTCCACCGCCGCGTTTTCCGGCGGTTCAGGCCGGTTTTTGACCTTCTCCGCCACGCGGGTCAGCAGGCTGATATCCGCCCCGGACATGCCCGCCGCCGTGCCGTAGGTACGGTAGGTGGGAAAGGCCAGCAGCAGTTCGCGCAGCGCATCGCGCACGCTGGCTTTTTCCAGCGCCACTCGCGTCGTCTCGGCAATCGCCATTGCCAGCCTGAACAGGCGGGAAAACTCGCCGGCAAAATTACGATCGACCATCAGGATCCTGGCCTCCCGCAGTTCGGCGCGCATATCCACCTCGTTCCCCACCGACTCATGCCAGACCTGGCGCAGACGGTCTATATTCTCATCATCCACCAGCACTTCGGACAGCGCGGCGATAAACTCATAGCCGGTGGTGCCGGATACCGGCCAGTCCGGCTGCAGCTGTTCATCCTGCGAGAGAATTTTCTCCACGGTGATATAGCAATCCGGCCCCGCCTCCTGGCGCAGCCGTTCCAGATAGCTTTTCGGATCGGCCAGGCCGTCCACGTGATCCACCCGCAGGCCGTCGACCAGCCCGCTTCTGACCAGTTCGAGGATCAGCCGGTGGCAATCGTCAAACACCGCGTGGTCCTCAACCCGCACGCCCACCAGGCCGGTCACCTCAAAGAAGCGGCGGTAAGAGAGTTCAGTGGGCGCATCCCGCCACGACATCAGCCGCCAGGACTGGCGCTCGTGCAGTTCGGCGATGTCCCCGGGATCGGTCAGCGCCAGCACCGCCGCGCGATTACCCGCCCAGCTATCCGGATTAAGCGGGTAATAACTGTCGTAATAAACCAGCGCGGGATCGCCGCTATGCATATCGGCCTGTACGCTAATCTCGCCGTTTTCCAGCGCCGTCTCGAAGGTATCGCCGAGGAACGGCAGCGTCAGGCGCTGCGAGCCGTCGATATCAAAATAGCGGGCATAGTGACTCTGCCGGCCATATTTGATGACGCTTCGCCACCAGGCGTTTTCCAGCGAGCTGGCCATATGGTTGGGTACGATATCGAGGATCAGCCCCAGCCCGGCCGCTTTCAGCGCGTGGGCCAGCCGTTCAAAGCCTTCACGCCCGCCGATGGAGGGTTCAATTTCATTGAAGTCGGTGATGTCGTAGCCGTGGGTGGAGCCGGTGGTCGCGGTAAACACCGGCGAGGCGTAAAGATGGCTGATGCCGAGGTGCTTCAGGTAAGGAATGAGTTTAACGGCGCGATCGAAGGTCATGCCGTTGCGGAACTGAATGCGGTAGGTGGAAAGTGGGATCATTGCGCGGCCCCCTCTGCAAGCCGGACGATCATCGCGTTATGTCCCAGGCGGTCGGCTTCAGCAGGCCAGGCAAACAGGGTTTTACCCGGCAGCTCGGGCAGCGACAGCGCGTTCTCGCTGAGATTCAGCGCCAGCGACAGCGTTCCTGCCGGGAAGCGCCAGCGAACGGCCACCACGCCCGGTGCCGTCATCAGGATCTCTCCGGCCCCGAGCGCACCACCGGCGATCAGCGGCACGATATACTGCTGGCGCAGCAGCAGAAGCTGACGCACCAGCGTCAGCCAGGCCTTGCCCTCTTCCCCGTGGCGTTTTTCCCAGTCGAGCTTCGAACGCTGGAATGTCTCCTCGGCGTTAGGGTCCGGCACGCTTTCGCTGCTGTACCCGGCGTGGCCGTCAAACTCCTTCGCCCGCCCTTCCCGCACCGCACGGGCCAGCTCGCCGTGGAAATCGGTGAAAAACAGGAACGGACGGGTTTCGCCATACTCTTCCCCCATAAACAGCAGCGGAATATGCGGCGACATAAGCAGGGTGGCAAGCAGGATGCGGGTTCGGTCGGCCCCGGCCAGCGATATCAGACGCTCGCCCTGGGCGCGGTTTCCGGCCTGGTCGTGATTCTGAATAAAGTCGACAAACGCCGCCGGCGGCTGCCCGGTACTGTCGACCCCGCGCGGCTCGCCGCTCTGAACGGTCACCTCGCCCTGATAAGCAAAGCCCTCCGCCAGCGCCCGCGCCAGCCATTGTTCCGGCCGCTCAGCGAAATCGCGGTAGTAGGCCTGGGTTTCCCCGGTCGCAAGAACGTGGGCGGCGTTATGAAAATCATCATTCCATTCCGCGGTAAACAGCGGCGCGGAGCCGTCTTCCGCCCGTGGATGCAGGAAGGTCACATTGCGGCTGTCTTCGGTGGTGAGGTGGATCGGGCGGTCGGTAATGTCGCTGCGGATACGCTCGGCGATTTCCACCAGCACGTGTCGGGCGGAGTCGTCTTTTATCTGGTCGATGGCATCAAATCGCAGCCCGTCCAGGCGGTACTCCGTCAGCCAGTAGAGCGGTGCCTCCACGATATAGCGGCGCACCGCGTCAATCTCACAGGCGATGCCGTTGCCCCACGGGGTGGTGCGCTGCGGATCGAAAAAATCCGGCGACAGCGTCGGCAGATAGTTGCCTTCCGGGCCAAAGTGGTTGAGCACGATATCCAGCACCACCGACAGGCCGTAGCCGTGGGCGGCATCAATAAAGGCTTTAAATTCATCCGGCGTGCCGTAGGCAGCGTGCGGCGCGTAAAACAACACGCCGTCATAGCCCCAGCCGCGATCGCCGCCGAACTGCGCCACCGGCATCACCTCGATCAGCGTGATGCCCAGCTCGGCAAGCCAGGGCAGCTTTGCCATGGCCGCGCTGAACGTGCCTTCCGGCGTGAAGGTGCCGATATGCAGTTCATACACCACGGCATTTTCCCACGGCACGCCGCGCCATTCCGCGTGCTGCCAGCGGTAACTCGCCGGGTCGACCACCCGTGACGGTCCGTTAACCCCGTCCCGTTGTGCTCTGGAGGCCGGGTCCGGCACCGTGCTCCCGTCATTCAGCACGAAGCGGTATTCAGCCCCGGGTTCAACATTCTCAACCTGAAGCTCAAACCAGCCGTCGCCGACCGGATCCATCGGCCGATCGGCACCGGCAAGGCGCAGGGTGACGTGCTGCTGGCCCGTTGCCCACAGACGAAAGCGGACCACGCCAGCGGCGACGTATTCCGCCCCCCAACTGCGCAAAACAGATTTTCCATTCATTCTTTAGCCCCGTTTAACCCGTTAATTCCGTGAGTAACATCAACCCGGGCTGTTAAGGCGGAGGGATAGCGTGAAACGATATCCGCTTCAGACAGCTTACGAAAAACAAGCTTAGTCGAAGCTAAAGAAAATGAAGGCCGGTCTCGTCAGTCTGCCAGCTGCCAGATGCACTCATAGGGGCGCAAAACGCCCGGCAGCGCGGCATCCTCGTAGTTGTGCAGCAGCACCTCACCGCGACACGCCGCCAGCGTTACCGCCTGCGCCTGGCCGCTGAGATTCGCCAGCACGCGCAGGGTTTTCCCGCCGGCGGATCGGGTATAGCACCACAGGTCAGCACTGTCGGGCAGCAGATCCTGATAGTCGCCCTCGGTCAGCAGCGAAACGCTTTTCCGCAGCTGGATCAGCCGCTGATAGTGATAAAACACCGAATCGTGGTCCGCCAGCGCCTGCTCAACGTTGATTTTATCGGCGTTGTGCGCCACCGGGATCCACGGCGTACCGGCGGTAAAACCGGCCTGCGGATCGGCGCTCCACTGCATCGGCGTGCGGCTGTTGTCGCGGGATTTACGCGCCAGAATACGCAGCAGCTCTTCGTCACTCCGCCCGGTGCTTTTCAGCTCGGCGTACATATTCAGGCTTTCGACATCGCGATACTGTTGCATATCGGTGAAGCCCGGATTGGTCATGCCGATTTCTTCGCCCTGATAGATGTACGGCGTGCCCTGCATACCGTGCAGCACCATCGCCAGCATCTTAGCCGAGGTGACGCGCAGCTTGCCCTCGTCGCCAAAGCGGGAAACGATGCGCGGCTGATCGTGATTACACCAGAACAGCGCGTTCCAGGCGTGGCCGTGCATCCCCTGCTGCCATTCGCGGAAAATCTGCTTCAGCAGCACGTAATCCGGGGCGGCATCGGTCCACTTATTGCCGTTGGGGTAGTCCACCTTCAGATGGTGGAAGTTAAAGGTCATCGACAGTTCGCTGCCGTCAATGGCGGCGTAGCGGCGGCAGTCCTCCAGGCGGGTGGAGGACATCTCGCCCACGGTCATCAGGCCCAGCGGTTGAAACACGTCGCGGCTGAACTCATGCAGGAAGTCGTGGATACGCGGCCCGTCGGTATAAAAACGGCGACCGTCGCCCACCTCATCCGGCAGATAGTCCTGCTGCTTGGAAACCAGATTCACCACGTCCAGCCGCAGGCCGTCCACGCCCTTCTGCGCCCAGAAGCGGCAAACCTGCTTCAGCGCTTCCCGCACCGGGGGGTGTTCCCAGTTCAGATCCGCCTGCTCGGTGGCAAACAGATGCAGGTAATACTGCCCGCTCGCCTCGTGCCACTGCCAGGCTCCGCCGCCAAACTTGGAGCGCCAGTTATTGGGCGGCCCACCGTCTTCGGCGGCATCGCGCCAGATGTAGAACGGGCGGAACTCGCTGTCGCGATCCTGCGATTTCAGGAACCACTCGTGATGCGTGGAGGTGTGGTTAAACACCATGTCCATCACGATACGAATGCCGCGGCGATGGGCTTCCGCCGTCAGCTGCTCGAACTGTTCCATGGTGCCGTAGGCCGGGTCGATGGCGCAGTAATCGGCCACGTCGTAGCCGTTATCCACCTGCGGCGACAGGTAAATCGGCGTCAGCCACAGCGCATCCACGCCCAGGGTTTGCAGGTAATCCAGCCGGTTGATAATGCCGCTGATATCACCCGTGCCGCTGCCGGTGGTGTCCTGAAAACTTTTTGGGTAAATCTGGTAGATGGTTCCGTTTTTCCACCACTGCACTTCGTTACTCATTGCCTGTTCCTTATTAAATACCACTAGACCGCAGCCAGCGCGTCACGGCGCGCCTTACGCTGGTAAACCAGCACGGTCAAAATAATCGGGATTACAGTTGCTGCCAGCATCGCCAGCGCGTAAACGCTCCAGAACTGCGGTTTGATCGAGAGGATGCCCGGCAGGCCACCCACGCCGATGCCGTTTGCCGTCACGCCGGCCAGGCCGCAAATCAGCGCCGCCACGGCGGAACCGATCATCGCGCAGAGCATCGGGAAGCGGTATTTCAGGTTGATGCCGTACATCGCCGGTTCGGTTACGCCGAGGAACGCGGAGATCGCCGCCGGAACCGAGATTTCACGTTCGTTATGCTTCTTACTGACGATAATCACGCCCACTACAGCGGCACCCTGGGCAATATTTGACAGGGCAATCAGCGGCCAGACCGGCGTACCACCGGTGCTCTGCACCATCTGCATATCGATCGCCAGCGTGGTCTGATGCACGCCGGTGATCACCAGCGGGGCGTAAAGGAAGCCGAACAGGGTCGCACCAATTGGGGCAAGGCTGCCGGTCATCACGCTTTTCACCGCGAACGCCACGCCGTCACCGATCATGCGGCCGAACGGCCCGATCAGCGTATGGGCGAGGAACACCGCAATCAGCAGCGACGTCACCGGCACAATAACCAGATAGAGGTACGCCGGCACAATGCGCTTCAGCGCGTTTTCCACCAGCGCCAGCGCCATACCGGCCAGCACGGACGGGATCACCTGCGCCTGATAGCCGACTTTTTCAATGGTGAACCAGCCGAAGTTCCACACTTCCGGCAGCTGCTGCCCGAGGTTGTAGGAGTTCATCAACTGCGGAGACACCAGGGTGATGCCCAGCACGATGCCGAGGATCTCGGTGCCGCCCATTTTTCTGACCGTTGACCAGCACACCGCCACCGGCAGGAACATAAACACCGCTTCGCCCAGCAGCCACAGGAAGTCATAAACCGACTGCCACATCGGGTGCATCTGCGCCAGCGTCTGGCCGTTGCTGAAGGGAATATCACCGATAACGTTGCGGAAGCCGAGGATCAGACCGCCGCTGATCAGCGCGGGCAGCAGCGGGAAGAAGATTTCCGCGAAGTGGGAGATGCTGCGCTCAAACAGGCTCATATTCTGACGCGCGGCGATTTTTGCCTGCTCTTTGCCGACTTCATTCTGGCCGATCGTCGCAATCAGCACTTTGTAGTAGTCGCCGACTTCCGGCCCAATCACCACCTGGAACTGCCCGGCGTTGGTGAAGCAGCCTTTGACCATCGGCAGCGCTTCCAGCCCCTGCGGCGAGGCTTTTTTCGGATCGCTCAGGACAAAACGCAGGCGCGTAATACAGTGGGTCACGGTGGCGATGTTGTCTCTGCCGCCTACAAGGTCGATCAGCCGATCAACGTCCTGTTGCTTAACTTTACTCATATGAAGTGGCCTTATCTCTGGAAGTGTCCAATGCCGGGTCAGGGGCTGCCTGAAATCGAGGCAAGAATAGCCAGAACCACTATGCTCTGTCATGGGAACGTTCCCAGTTTTGCAGAAACGATCACAAATTTTCAGGATCGTGGGGGGGTAACCGGACCGAAAGGCGGCGTTAAAGCGCCAGTTTTCCGTGAATAATCGTCTGATGCAGATCGGTCGATCCGTCCAGCTGCGCCAGCAGCTGGCGGGCGGCGGCATCGCCGGCGGCACCGTATCCCAGCTCCACGGAGAAGGACTCCGGGAACAGGAAATGCAGCAGCGGCAGGTTACCGATACTGCACACCAGCACGCCGCTAATCTGCTGTTGCTGCAGGTATTTTTGCGCGCCAAGGGCGATGGTATCGGAGGCGCAGACCACCGCGCGGATATCGTGGGCCAGCAGCTGCGGCAGCAGATCGTAACCGCTCTGCCAGGTCAGCTCGCCCAGCGCGATATGCGGCGCTAACCCGTGCTGCTGGCAGAATTCTTCATAGGCGCGGGTACGCTTCAGCCCGGTGGTGGTATCGCGATCGGAAACGCCGATAAAACCGATTTCGCCGATTTGCTTCTCCCGCAGCGTCTGCATCAGCAGCCGCACCGCCCCGGCATCGTCGTAGCACACCGAAGAGAGGCCGGGCATTTCGCGGGCCAGCATCACCATCTTTTCCCGCCACGGCAGCAGCATTTTGGCGGTCAGGCCGGTAAATCCAAACAGGATCACCCCGTCGATATTGCGCTGCTTCAGCACCTGCAGGTGTTCTTTCACCCGCTCCACGCTGAACTGGCTTTCCAGCACGATAGCGTCATAGCCCTGCTGATAAAACACCGGCAGCATGCCGCGCACCGCCTGATTCTCCGACGGGGAATCCAGCCGCGACACGACGATGGCGATAACCTTATCGCTGAAGCCGCGCATCGCCCGCGCCGATTTGGACGGGCTGAAATTATGCTCTTCAATCACCTGCAGTACGCGCTCACGGGTTTCAGGCCGAACGTTTTCTTCGTTGTTCAGCACGCGGGATACGGTGGATTTCCCCACCCCGCTGAGGCGGGCAATGTCCTTGATCGTCAGGCGATTTTGCATGGTGTGTTCTGCTTAGCGGCGTATGGCGGGCAGTTTACCGCCTTTCGCGGTTAAAAATACAGGGTGGGATGGTGTGCAGATATTCCCTGACGGGAAAGCGATAAGATGCGGCTGTCCGGATTGACGGTCAATAATCTGACCCGCGTAATGGGGATACGGCCCTGAGTCAGGGCAGCGCTTAATACCGCCAGAGCATCTCGAATCTATATTTCCGGATATGACAAACCCACTCCCTTAATTTTACAGGCAGAGTCGGTGAATCCAGAAATAATCACTGTTGTAGATATCACGCAATTATATTACTACTGATGGTCTGGTAATCACTATTCCTGAAGGATCTTTCCTGACCCAATTGCTTGAACGAAATCGATTGCTTAACGCCGACGACACCCGTTTTTCACGGTAAAAAATCAATTTTCTGCCTCTGTAGATCTCCAGATTTTAAAAATGATTAACTATATGATTTTAGATACATATTTTGATTCATTTGGCACCATAAAATCAACAGAAATAGGTTTTCACCTTTAGCAGTTCTGAATCGTCAGGGATGATAATAAATTTTATTCCTGTAAACCCCCCGCATCCTCATACGCTGAAAACATAATCCGGCCCTGACCGCAGCCAAATATCGTGGTAAGGACTAAACCCTATCGCTGTTATATTTCATAAAAATGTAAGGGTTGTGATAATAAAATAATAAATGTGCAACAAAAAATAAACAAAGCACTTCTATATTGGCCCCTTCAATTTTGGGAGGGAGTGCCATGCGTAACTGGAGTGAGCCTAAAAAAAATAAAGCCCATATCGAACTGATCCCGATGATCGATGTGATGATGTTTTTACTGGTTTTCTTTGTTCTGATTAGCCTGAATGTGATCCCGGCTCTGGGCCTGAAAACCCAGCTGCCGTCGGCCAGCAGCGCCCAGCAGCTTAAACCGCAGAAAAAAGCCATCATCACCCTCGGTAGCGGCGAACAGCTGCAGCTGGACGGCCAGCCGCTGGCCCTTGATGGGCTGGTGACGACCCTGAAGCAGCAGCAGCAGGAAAACCAGACCACCACCATTATCGTCAACAGCGATAAAGACGTGGCGGTCGAGCGCCTGGTTGCCGTGATGGATACCCTGCGCCAGGGCGGTTTCTTCTCCATTTCCATCGCCACACGGAAGCAGTGATATGTATCTGCTTTATCGCTCACGCCACGTTGTCAGCTGGCTACCCGCGTTCGTTATCGGTGGATGCTTACTGTTTATCAGCCAGCATGCCGTGCTGCAGGTGAAACCCCACTACGACGATACGGTCATGGAACTGTCGCTGGCCGAACCTGAACCTGAGCCGCCGCAGCCGGAGCCGATCCCGGAACCGCAGCCAGAACCGCCGCCGGAACCACAGACTCAACCCGAACCGCAGCCCGAGCCGGAACCGATGGCTGAACCCGTCGTTCCTGCTCCTGAACCGGTTATTCAGTCCAAGCCGATTGTTAAGCCGAAGCCAAAGCCGAAGCCGAAACCTGAAACAAAGCCAAAACCGGTTGCTGAAAAAGCGCCGAAGCCGCAGGCGCGCGTGGCTCCACGGTCGCCTGCCGTTAGCAGGCCGGTGAGCCAGCCCTCCGCGCCCCCTGCTCCGCCTGCTCCTCCGGCCCCGAAAGCCAACGCGCAGGCGGTAGAAAACGGCTACCTGCAGGCGCTACGCCGCGAGCTGGAACAGCGCAAACGCTACCCGAGCGGCCGCCAGGCATCACTGGAGCGTCCACAGGGCAACGTTGAAGTCTGGCTGGAGGTTGACCGCAGCGGCAGGGTGCTCGCTTCCGGTATTGCCGGCAGGGCGCCGAGCATGTTGCTCAATCGCGCCGCGCTCAGCTCTTTACAAAGTATCAGCCAGCTGAAGCCCTTCCCTGAAGAGGCTTTCGCCGGGCAAAGAAGTAAAAGGTTTACCGCAACGTTTAATTATCAGGCTCCATAAAATTTAATTATCTGTTTTTTCACAGGAAAAAAAATGAAGAACTTTAATTATTCTGGGATTGCGTTAGCCGTGGTGACGGCCTTGTTATCAGGTTCATCGCTGGCGGCAGACAGCAGCGATGTGGGGGAGATTAACGTCAAAGGGCAGTCGCTGGGCGGCGGTCTGATGGTGCAGGAAGACAGCAGTAAAGCGCGCTCCACGCTGACCAAAGAAGCCATGGACAAAGCGCCCGGTGCCAGCAACGCGATCGACATGCTGAAATATACGCCGGGTATGAACGTCAACAGTAATGACGCCAGCGGCCTGAGCGGTATCGACTACACCATGCGCGGGATGAACGCCGACCAAATCGGCCTGTCGATGGACGGCATCCCGATTAACGATTCGGGTAACTATGCGGTGTATCCGAACCTGCTGGGCGACGCGGATAACCTTGAACAGATCTTTGTGACTCAGGGCTCTTCCGAAGCGGACGGCCCGCATATCGGGTCCAGCGGCGGCAACATCGGCCTGGTCACAAAGCGCCCGTCTAAAGAGTTCGGCGGCTTCGTCAAGCAAACGCTGGGCAGCAATAGTCTCAGCAAAACCTTTGCCCGCCTGGAGACCGGCGAATACAACGGTTTCAGCAACTGGCTCTCTTACTCGCACACCGAAGCCAAAAAGTGGCGCGGAGAAGGACGCAACTACTCCAACAAGTTCGAGATGAACTCGCTGTACGAGGATGGCAACGGCAACAGCAGTAACCTGATCGTGAAGTACAACAAGCAGGACAACACCAACTACAACACCCTGAGCAAAGCGCAGTTTGACGAAGATCCGACTCAGGATTACTCGACCTCCCCGGTTTATAACAGCAGAGGACAGCTGAGCAAATATTACAAGCTGGACCGTAACCCGTTTGAAAACTTCAGCCTCTCTTTCTCACAACGACTGCAGCTTCGCGACAACCTCGCGCTGACCGTTCAGCCCTATTACTACTGGGGTAACGGCGGCAGCTTTACCGGGCAAACGGCCTCGGTGCTGTCCGGCACCTCCGATCAGGCCGGGCAGTACGACCTGAGCAATTTAACATCCAATACCTACTACCGACCTTCGTGGACCCAGACATGGCGGCCGGGCGTTACCACGAAACTGAAGTGGGATATTAACGACGAGCACAGCCTGGATATCGGTTACTGGTATGAGCGTGCGCGCCAGTCGCAGACTCAGCCGTTTATCAGCATTCAGGATGATGGCAACCCGGCGAACGTTTCCGGTAAGCCCGGTGGATCCGATCAGGTAAAAGACGCCAACGGCAACACGGTACAGGGCCGCAACCAGTACACCGTTACCCCGGCGCAAAAAGTCTGGCTGCAGGATACCTGGTTCGTGTCACCAGAGTGGACGGTGGTGGGCGGGCTGGCGTATCAGTACGTCGAGCGCATTGGTGATAACAAGGGCAGCCTGTACAACGCGCCGGAAAAGCGTAAAGCGACCTACCATGAGTTCCTGCCGAACTTCAGCCTCAGCTATAAGCCGAACCTGGAAAACCAACTGTTCTATAACCTGACGCGCAACATGCGCACACCGCCAAACTACGTGCTCTACAACGTGGGCGACTCCATCAACACCGCGCCGGAGCTGAGCTGGAACCACGAGCTGGGCTGGCGTTTCCAGCGCGACGATATGCTGCTGAGCGCGACCGTTTTCTATATGCGCTATTCCGACCGTCAGATCTCTACCACCAATGCTGACGGCGACTACGAAATGATGAATATCGGCAGCGTGGAAAGTAAAGGGCTGGAGCTGGAGTGGAGCGGTAAGCTGCCGTACAACTTCAACTACTACACCTCGTACACCTACACGCATTCCGAACAAAAAGATGACATTGTGAGCAACGGCGGCAATCCACTGCCAACGTCGGGCAAAACGGTGCCAAACGTACCGAAAAACATGCTTAACATGTCGCTGGGGTATGACAATGGTCTGTATTACGGCAGCTTCGGCGGTAAATACGTCAGCGCGTTCTACGGCGATTTAACCAACGACGAGAAAATCAGCGGCCGCACGATCTTTGACGTTGCCGCAGGCGTTCATCTGCCGGTGGATAAAAAGATTGTTAAAAGCGCCACCCTGCGCTTTGGCATCGATAACCTGTTCGATAAAGAGTACCTGACCTCCGTGCGTTCAACGACCTTTAACGCGGCACCTTACAACGGCGTGAGGGCCAGCACTCCGTATTACAACGTCGGCGAAGAGCGCACCTTTAGCGTTTCGCTGGAAGCCACCTTTTAACTGACCGGAGGGCACGCTGATGGATGCCAACCTGATCCACGACATTATTTTCTACATTATGTATGCCGCGCTGGCGATCGCCGTGGTGATACTGATTGAACGCGGGCTTTATTTCTCGTGGACCCAGCGCCAGGCTCAGCGCTTTGAACAGGCGCTGAAGCCGGACGTCCGCCGGGCGTCGGACCTGCCGGAATCGCTGACCCGGCGCAGCAGCCTGCCGCTGACCACGATTCTGCCGGTGCTGGAGAAAAAACAAATGACGGAAGACCGCGAGGCGATGAGCGATTTAATTGATGCGCAATACCTGCTGAGCAAACCGCAGATGTCGCGCGGGCTGTGGATGCTTGAAACCGTGGTGACCGCCGCGCCGTTGCTGGGCCTGCTGGGGACGATACTGGGCATTATGGATACCTTTAAGGCGCTTTCCGCCTCTGGCGTATCTGACGCCAGTATGGTTTCCGCCGGGATGGGCACCGCGCTGTACGCCACCGGTCTGGGGATTGCGATAGCGCTGCTGTGCCTGGTGGGCAACAACTACCTGCAAAGCCGCATGGAACGCATTAACGAGCTGCTCAAGGTTCTGCTGATCCGTGCCGGCAGCCCGGGCAGTCGTCCGGACAAAAGCGAGCAACGCTGGGAAGGGCGCGAGGCGCAGCGCTATGCCTGATTATCGTCAATACGGGTGGCCGGGAGGCCGCCTGATTAGCCTGGTCGCGGGCGGCTGGATGCTGCTAAGTCTGCCCGCGCAGGCGGCGTTTTCAATACCGGGCTACGAGCTGGTTTATAACGCACCCCAGGAAACCACGCTGCAGAACGATGATTTGCGCAATGCTGCCGAAGTCTGGCAGCAGATGTTTGATTCGGCGCACACTCATATCGATCTGGCGCAGTTTTATGTGGCAAACGAACAAGGCTCGCTGCTGGACGGCGTGCTGACCCACCTGCGGGCCGCCGGGGAACGCGGTGTAAAAATTCGTTTTCTGATGGAGGAGAAAGGCGTTGGCCTGTCGACGCCGGAAACGCTGGCGGCGCTGAAAACCATCCCCAACCTTGAGCTGCGGATTATTCCGTTCCACCGGCTGACCGGCGGTATCGTCCATGCCAAGTATCTGCTGGTGGATGGCAAAGAAGCCTTTGTCGGCAGCCAGAACTTTGACTGGCGCGCGCTGGAGCAGATTCAGGAAACCGGCCTGCGGATCGATGATGCACAAGCGGTGCGGCAAATTCAGGCTATCTTCGATCAGGACTGGCAGGCGCAGGCCCTGCTCGCCGGGAATAAGCCGGTGCCAAAACTGGCGTGGCAGGCACCGGCGTCGTCCCCACAGGGCAATTATCTGGTTGCCAGCCCGCGCGACTACAACCCGAGCGGGGTGATTGACTCGCAGGTTGAACTGCCGCGTCTGCTGGCCAACGCCAAATCGCGGATCCGGGTGCAGGTGATGGACTACGCCCCGCTGTCGTGGGGAGAAAAGGGAAAGCGCCCCTATTACGCCACGATTGATAACGCCCTGCGCAGCGCGGCCGCGCGGGGGGTGCAGGTTGAACTGATGGTGGCCAGCTGGAATCTGAAAAAACCGGAGGTGTTCTGGTTAAAGAGCCTGTCGCTGGTGCCTAACGTGCAGCTGAAGGTGGTGACCATCCCTCCCGCAGCCCGGGGCTTTATTCCCTTTGCACGAGTGGTTCATAGCAAGCTTATGACCATCGACGGCGCGACCGCCTGGGTGGGAACCAGCAACTGGAGCGGGGGCTATTTTGATAACTCGCGCAACCTTGAGCTGGTGATGAACAGCGGGCCGATGACCGAGCGCCTGGACGCGCTTTACAGCCAGCTGTGGAACAGCCCCTACGCGGAGCCAATCAGGGTTGATTTTGATTATCCGCTCCCCCACCCTGCCCGCGAAAAGTAGATGACGTTGTGGCTGATGATGCAGGCGGGATGCATCATCGGAAAGAAGAAAAAATGCGACTGCCGCGGTTTTGGGTGCGGTGGTGGCATTTATCAGTTTCAAACTTGAAGAATGAGTTCACAAAGAACTGCAATATAATCAGTATTACCGCCGGCGTTCCACACGATACCTAACGGTAATACCAAATTCAGACATTGTGTGTATATAGTCCGGATTTTTTAGCGTACGGTCGATCGCCTTAGTGCGGTGTGTCTTATACTTCTTCCTGGCGTCTTCCGGGAAGTTTTCACTCGTTACCATGTCATCCCATGACTCATATGATTTTTCCCCGGGAATCATAACGACCTTCCATCTCTGGAATCGCCGGGAAATGTTTTCAAATGACATCGCCCCTCCTGAATGTTTTAGCGCGACAACTTGAGCAGCATACAAAAAAAGACTCCTAAAGGAGTCTTTTAAAAATCTTAAAACAATGAAATAAAATAATTTATTTCAGATTGCGCCCACACATTGACCACGCCGATAAGAGCAACCCCGCATATGCTAGGTTGCTCCTCACAGATAAATATTCGATGGCTTTATGCATTTCTAAGAATCGTATACCACTATCAATTTTTCTTATCGCTTGCGGAAAGCTAAAAAAGATGAATCAAGGTCATTTAATTTTTATTTATTGCAGAATTTAAAAATCCACCGACGATGAATATGCACAACAAAAGTTGCAGACTGACAAAAGCCCTGATTAATCTATCACTAGCAACAATGTCACCAAAAGTTGTAGTTGTAGATATCCCTACACTAAAATAAATGAAATCAATAGGATTGAGTCTTGCCATATACTGCTTGTAATATCGACCGACGTTATCGATTGCAGCAGAACGCTTACCCCCCATTTCTTGTACTAGTTCAAATCTCTTATCATTATAACTTATTCTTCTCTCATTTAATTTAATTAAATCATCACGCGTCTCCTTAGAAGTAAATAGCGTCAAATTCTTAAGAATATAATCAGCGATTTTAAATGATTGACGTGCGGTTTCTAGTCTAGCTTCTGCTAATCTGACTCGTTCATCACCAATGCGCTGAATTTTCATAACATCATCATTTGTCTTAACTATAACTGGAGACTCTTTTTCAAAATTAGCCACGTTTGCTTCTAAAGCTTTCTCATGCTCTATAAACGCTGACAACATCTCTTGTTCATATTCCTTTTTTTTATCTGTAAATTCGGCTTCTTTTTTCTTATAGACTGAATTAAACTCGTTATCAAGATCAGCCAATTCAGAATCAATTTTCTCTAGATCATTTTTATCTTTGGATAATTTTAAAACATATTCGTCATTTTCTTTTTTAAGAACATTCAAATCTATGCCGCTACCCATAGGGTAGTCGTAACCCTCATCACTCCAAAGCATCACGTTCATATCGTAAAATGGATGCACATTAAGCTCCGAGTTTATAATAAAACTATCTGGCCTATACAACCAAAATCCGTAGTACAAGAAGGCGAAAAATATAACCACAGAAAAATATATTACTGCCCAGACCCGCAACTTCCAGGAAGAAATTACTTTAAAAATTAATTTTGAGTCGATTTGCGACATGACGATGACCTTAATTTATTAGCAGATCCCATTTTAACCTAAAAATAACAATTAATTGTTATTTCGCTTTATTTAAAATTACCATAGGTCACATCCAGTTCATATTCTGCTGCCCTGATATTGTTGGGTGAGGTGGCGCTGGCACTAATACTGCAGGCGATGCAATAAACCGCTCAACCGTTTCATTGGTAACAAACGTGCAGCTGAAGTTGATGTTTGTGCACTGATGATAACGCTCTTTGATAGTGTCAGATAAATAGCGGCTTGTGCGGACGTGAGCAGCAAAATGACATTTTGGACAATGAAACATAGCGAACACCTTTTTAATTTCTGATACGTTAACTCTAACAACAAAATTATTACATAACAAACACTTATATTATATTCATTGATTTAACTCTTCGCTATCATACTCACCAACAAAAACCTTCACCTCAAGCTCTAAGCCCGTCGTGTAGCCGTTCCCGTTGAGGTTATGCACCACCCGGCTGATTATCCATGCTTGCTCGTCTATAACGCGCTTAAAGCCTTTCATCGCAACCGGCGTTTCAGGAAATAAATCAGCCCGGCCAGTCGCCAGCGAGATTGAAAACTCCGCAACACCAAGCTGCAGCTTATTCCACTTTGCCTGAGCAGCGCACATGGCCTGCGTCTTTGTCGCGTAGATGGTCGTGAGCTCCAGCACATTGTCAGACTCACCGGCCATATACTCCCCCTCGCGCGCTTCCTGCTCTTTTTTGGCCTGGTGCTTTGACGGCTTTCGAGTACTGCAGCGCGCGCAGGTGCTGCTCTTTCGGCTTGCGTTTTATCTTCACCTTTTGCTTTTGCGGTTTCGAGTCTTTGGTTTGCAGCCATTTCGCCGTCACGCCGGTGTAGGCTTCCCGGTCAGCAATGGCAAACTCATGCAGGTCACCGTCTCCACGCTCAAGTGTCATCTGCGGGATAGGTTTACCGCTGGCCAGCATCGCGTCACCGACTTTGATGAATAACAGTTTCCCGGCCTTTACCGAAACGTTGCGCCGTTGCGGTCAGCCAGACGGGACCGAAACACCGCGTCGGATTCCTGCGTCTGGTCAATGTGAGGCACGGAGATCGCTTTTAGCGTGTCGGCCACGCTGGCCATCAGCTTATTGCGCGCCGCAATGGTCTCGACAATCACTCCGAGCCTGGTGTCATGCCATGACTGTTCCCGGCGAGAATTCAGCGCTCCGCGAAAATCAGCGCTGCGCCCCCCGATAGTCAGCGTATCCGGTGCGGCCCGGTGCTCGATTTCATCGACCGTAAAACTGCCCTTGTTGAGCAACGCGGATCCCTGCCAGCCGTGCCACAGCGTCAGCCTTGCGCCGCGCGGCGGCAGCTCGACCAGCCCGTCGGCATCATCGAGTTCGATATCGAGCTGGTCAGCCTCGAATCTGCGATTCCCGCGTTCGGTTTGGTCAGGGTGATTTGCGCGATTTTCTGCTCGCCACACATCAGCGGGGTATCGAGGATCACAACGTTCGAGCTTTCAGTTTCGGTGGTGGCGGTTTCGTTGATATTTTCCATGATGTTTCTCTCTTCAAAGTTAAGTGACCGGCCAGCATTGCTGACCGGATCAAGGGTTACAGGCCAATCGCCTTACGGTGCTCCGCCAGACGGTCGACAAAGGCGGTATCGAGCTCGCCACCGATAGCCAGCAAAAGCACCTGCTCGCCAACGGATGGAGCCCACCACACCCACGAGCGCCCGGCGCGACAGGTTAGCCAGTTAAGCCAGTTAAGCCAGTTAAGCCAGTTAAGCCAGGAAGTTTGCACCCCGCCGGTCTGGACGCGATAAAGCCCCTCAATGGGGTCGACATCGGTCAAAATGCCGATGCGGATGAGGTTGCGTATCGCACGGGCGATATACTGCAGAGAAGTTAGATTGTTCATGGGGGAAGATGCCGCCGGGCAAGGCCAGCGGCAATCGAGAGGGGTTATGTCAGAGATGGAACAACAATCGGTTACTTTAAATTCTGAATTATTTAGCTCCATAAATACCAAGATAGCATTCTAGCTTACATGACTAACTGACTATACTTGCTCGAAGATTCGTATCAAAGTTTGCAAAGATTATTGGAAATTCTTACAGCAATTTGGTTACATAGAGTTATAAATGATTCACATTGAGGGTTGTCATGGAAATTAACGATTTCGTTTGCCAATATAAAAACCATCCTGTCCTTTTCATCGGCACTGGGTTTAGTCTCCGCTATCTAGAAAACTCCTACAGCTGGGATGACCTATTAATGAAAGCCGCTGTAGACTTGACTGGAAACCCGGAGTTCTACTACGATCTCAAAGCTGATAGCCTTGTGGGAGATGAATATCGGTATGACATTTTAGCCACTAATCTCGAAGAGATATTCAATCAAACATTAGCTTCTGATCGAAATGGTAAGTTCGAAGAAATTAATAACATTTTTTATGAGAATATGAAACAAGGAAAAAAACTTAGTCGTTTCAAAATTTACCTCACATCAATATTAAAAGAATTGAAAATTAGAGAACTCATGAAGGACGAAGTTAATAGCCTCATTAAAACGAGGAAGAACATTGGCTCCGTAATTACAACCAATTACGATCAGCTTATTGAAAACTTTTTTGATTTCATCCCATTAATTGGTAATAACATTTTATTAAGCAACCCATACGGCTCCGTTTATAAAATACACGGATGTGTTAGCGACCCCAACAATATCATAATCACACTTGACGATTATAAAAATTTTGATAATAAGTATGAATTAATTAGGGCGCAGCTTTTATCTATTTTTATTCATAACCCAATAATTTTCATTGGTTATAGCATTAGCGACAAAAACATCAAGTATCTTCTCCAAACCATTTTTTCTTATGTTGATATCAATACTGATTTAGCCAAAAGAATAAAAGATAATTTTCTTTTGGTTGAATACGAAGAAGGAAATATGTCAACCACGATATCGGAGCACGACATTAACATTGAGGGATTGTCAATTATCAGGATCAATAAAATAAAAACTGACAACTACAAAGCTGTTTATGAAGCAATATCAAATTTAGTTTTACCAGTTTCAGCAATGGACATTCGTAAAGTACAAAAAGTATGGAACACCATCAAAAGCGGTGGCGAAATAAAAGTAAAAATAACTGAAAACCTCGATGAACTTCGAAATGAAGAAATGGTTATTGCCGTGGGTTCAGAAAAAACAGTTCAGTATGTATACCAAACCAAATCTGAAATGTTGCAAAACTATTTTAAAATAGTGGAAGAAGCCAACGCTCAACTTATTGTACTTCTTAATAAGCAAACAATCGGTAATCATGAGCACTTCCCTTTTTATGCCTATAGCTCAATATGCCCTGACTTAGAAAACATCCCAATAGCTAAAGACAGACAACTTGATAAAATAGTTAGCCAGATCGAAAGATCTCGCGCTGTATGTCGCTCTGATTTTACGTCAATAGAAGATGTACTAGACCAGACTCCTGCATGGAAAGTCGCAGGGACTATCGCTTGTTGTGTTTTTGACGATAACATAAATATTGATCAGCTCAAAAAGTATTTACTAGCAAATTCACATAATGTTAATACCGGATATCGTCAATTACTTTGCTTATACGATTTCCTCGCAAATTAACATCATGCGTTTAAGGTCTAATACTGACCTTAAACGCATCAAATTTCTAATCATAGATATCAGTATTTTTCTTCAAAATCTTGATTGCCGAATCCATTAAATTTTCATGGAATGACACTTTTTGCAAAAATTCAAGAAATGAATCAGTTTCAAACCTATTGAATGCATTATCGAGACCATCTATTAACTCTATTAATTGCGTTTGAGTTAGCTGAGCAAGAAAAGCCCTAATTCTGATTTCAGGTATAGGCCTTTTCTCATGACAGGTTCTACATAATGCGCGTAATGCGCTCAAAGGATATTCCCAAGGTTCATATCCTTCTCGCATACTTGTATAATAACAGTGGTGAGCGTCAAGAGGAGGTTTAGCACCGCAATCTTGGCACTTATGCTCAGCCCTACGTTTCACCAGTGCTGATTTCATCTGCCATCTATTATCAGTCAGTTTCTGCGTGTACGTCCCTGACAACCTTGAATAATTGTAATCATCTAAAGGATAGAATCCTAAGCTCCAAGCATATCCCATCTCATAATAAAACCCAAAGGACTCAACAAGATCATCAAACTCCTCAGTATCACAACCGCCATTAAGCAAGTGATATAACCCGCTTGAATCAATAGTTAATACTAAAAGAGCACCATCATGCATCTCTTCGCTACGTGAATTCCATTCACTCCTAGAGTAAAATCTCGCATCGTGCAATAAACTATCTTTTATAGCCCATTCTGTAATGGCTTTCCTCATCCGTTCTAGATTTGCCAACATCATTATCTCCAAGCTATACAGCCCCCTACCTTCGCACCTAATAACAATAAACACATTGAAATTTAGCTTATATATGTGCCATCTACAGTAGATAGAATAATCACTTATTTTTGAAATCCAATAACCGTTATATTCACTTGCTTAAAACGTGTCAATTCATTTTTCTAAGATTATTGCTTCAATCAATTTCTTATTTTTAGAAGTAAATCCAAGTAACTGGCGTTCCGGATATTGCGTATCTCGAGCGTGAGGACTTAGTTGGTCTTTAAGCCCGAGCTGATGAATACGTGCAATTCGTTGCACCTTGCCGGTAAACTCCACCACGGCAGTATCATTGCGGCTACTGGTTTTCATGTAGTGACTGGTTCGCAGCTTCTTAAACATTGCCCTTTTAATACGCCCCTACTTTTCCCTGAGGGGCTGGCGTTTTCTGGCCTGATACGGCGTGCCATCTGGAGCAATTTGCTGTTTGATGTGTTGTTGTTGCGATCTGCGCAGTTCCTTCACAATCTCAGCAGCGAGTTTTCGCCGCCCAGCCTGTGACAGCGCACCAACCAGCCCGACCAGCTTATCGTCAAAGGGTTTAAAGTCACTCATCCCATTTGCTCACCAGATCACCATTAATATACAGCTCAGTCGGACGCGTAACCGGCTCGTGCAATGGTAGCTCAGGCGCATAGCTTACGTGCAGCGCGCCGTTTTCATCCCTGACGAGCGTGCGCTCTGTGAGCTGCAGGCTGATACTGATATCGACATTGTTCCCGTCGTTCAAATCCATCTGGAACGGATAGTCCTTTGTTCGTCCCTCATCGTGCGTGCAGATGTCCGGCTGATTCTCTCGCAGCCATGCAGCCACCGGCACAAAAATCAAATCGGGGTAGCCCACAAAATCACATACGATCACATTCAGGGTGTAAATCTTTTCGTGTGACAACGAGGCCGCGAGGCGCGCATCAATATTTCCCTCATCGGCAAAGATGCGAATCATTTCGGGGTTTGTTTTTAACTACGGCACGGCGTCAGTGAGCGCCCTGCGCAGGCTCTTCATATTCTGCATCGGTGTTGTCCTGACAGTCTTTGATGGTCTCGACCTTGAGCGCGCAGGCCGAGAGCGCGAGTTCAAGACTGCGGATAACCCATGTTCTTTCCAGATCACCAAAAGCCTGATAACGCAGTATTGCGCACAGCGATGAGGTAATAGCGTTAAGCCAACCACCATAAACCGCGACCTCATCACAATGGGCAGGATGTTTACGACCCTGATTGAGGCAGAACTCTACAACGGGGAACATCCGTTCAGGGGGTTTAAAAAACTGAAAGAGCAGATTGTCGAAACAGGCTATCTCACTCTTGAGGAAATTGACGCGTTGCTGGCGGCGTTATCGGGGGGGAAATCGTAAGATTGCGGTTCTGTGCCTGAGCACCGGTGCAAGATGGAGTGAAGCAGCGCGACCGAAAGCGGAGAATGTGATTCATAACCGGGTATCTTTTGGTAAGACGAAAACCAATACCCCGCACACGGTTCCGATCTCAGATGAAGTCGCGGCTTACATTGTCGGCAATACGCGAGGTTTTTTGTTCCCTGATGCCAGCTACAAAGAATTCAGGAACATCCTCAAAGCGGTTAAACCTGATTTATCATCGGGGCAAGCAACGCACGCACTGCGCCACTATTTCGCGAAGCATATTATGATTAACAAAGGAACATCATCACGCTGGAGAGGATCTTGGGTCATACGAGAATTGCACAAACAATGCTCTATGCGCACTTCGCGCCTCAGTACCTGCAGGATGCGATTTTACTCAACCCGTTGAAGGGTGAAAACGGTGGACAGAGTGCCCACATAACGTCCACACCCTAGGTGCTTTGTATGGCTTTTAAATGCTAGTAGCAAAACGTGAAGCCTTGTCTGGCGCGGCTTTCCAGTTTTGCCAGGCATAAAAAAGACTCCCAAAGGAGCCTTTTCTTAATTCACTGGAATAGATTTCTTGTTTGGCCAGGTCTTCACGCCAAGTGTGTCAGCGTCTTTTCTACCTAATTTTGCAACCTTCCCGCCATCAAGACTCATCCAGAAATCCACCGCTGGTTTGGCGAGGTCTTTCTTGTCGCCAATGCTGGTTGGTTTCTCTTTGATTCTCATCAGACCTCCTACTGTATCGATGGGCCGTTAGGCAAATTCTACACTGCCACTGTCTGTTTTACAAACAACCCTACCGACTACTCTACCGTTCATCCGGTGTTATGCCATCGCTGTTGTCAGACACAGCGTCATCATTCACATCTTCCGTCGCCAGGCTTCCCGGGAAGTGGGGATTCGGTAGCGCAGCTGTATCATCAAAAGGAATCTCTTCGTCCATAAGATCGATTTTCCTTTTGATGTTATCCTCGATATCAGGTACTTCCGCAGACATCCAACTAAAATTAGTGACGTCCTGATAAAACCCAAAACTCCTGTAGTACCCCAGTAAGTTATCATCAGGGTTAACAAGTATCACTGATGTTTCGTTACCTCTCTCTTCATTGACATCGATATTTGTGGCAAAAATCGTGGCAAAAAGGAGTGCGGTAATGAAAACCTTCCCATTTAACGTAGTTACTTGATTTCTTATGAAATTCTCAATCATGTAAATTTGCACACCTGGGATATGCTCATCGAAACGCATAATAATGGCTGCATGAGGGGCATCAGGACTTCGTAAATCTATCACTTTGATAGATAATTAAAAAATATGATTGTTATTCTCAATTTCAGCAAAGTCATTTAGACCGCCTTCCCAATCTAAATAATGTCTTTCAATATTTTGATTTTCTCGACGGCATATCTCCTGCTTTTCTTGCTCAGTCAATGAGCTAACCGCAATACCCCAACCAAAGTGTTCAAGAACTCCCTGTAATTGCATCATGCTATTATTGTAAACTTCCAATAAAGGTAGCACAGATATTATCCTCGTCATCGCGCTTTGATGAAGCTGATTATAATTAATTTATTCATTACTTAGTATACGCGAATTACCGAATAAAGCTTAAAAGCCATTATGACAAAGGCGCTGATTCGAAATCATAGTTATATCGGGTACGATGAAGACATTCATCGCTACGACGGTCGTGTTTCTGAGTTGCTGTAAAGATCGCATGTCCCATCTCATCACGAACGGTGATCGGGCCCTCACCATTGTCGTGCATATGGGCCGCCATCCCGGCAGCCCCTATCAATTTATCAACCCCTTACAAACCCCTCACGGGCGTGCGGCAGTCCCGTCCGGCAGGCGCGCGTGGGTCCATTCGGGAATGCCGCCCAGTACCGGGTATTTCGCCGCCTCTTTCAGATTGATATCTACACCCAGCCCCGGGCGGTCGCTGAGGTAGGCATAGCCGCGGTCGATTTCCGGGCAGCCTGGGAACACCTCCATCAGCGCCTCATTCACCGGCGTGTACTCCTGAATCCCCAGGTTGGTAATGCTCATATCGATATGCAGGTTGGCGGCAACACCGACGGGTGAGATGTCACCCGGTCCGTGCCACGCGGTGCGCACGCCGTACAGTTCCGCAAAGGTGGCGAGCTTTTTGGCCGGGGTAATGCCGCCAATGGTGCTGACGTGGCAGCGAATATAGTCAATCAGGTGGTTTTGAATCAGCGATTTATATTCATTGATCTGGGTAAACAGCTCGCCCATGGCAATCGGCGTGCTGCTCTGCGCGCGCAGCTTGTCCAGCCAGTCGATATTCTCCGGCGCCACCGGATCTTCGAGGAAGAACAGCTGGTAGGGTTCGAGTGACTTCGCCATCTGCACGGCGGCAATCGGGGTGATCCTTTCGTGAACGTCATGAATAAACTCAACGCCAAAGCCGATTTTATTACGCAGATGCTCAAACAGGCGCGGCACCGCGCGGGCGTAGGCATCGGGATCGAAGTAAACGCCCGCCGTCCGCTGGCGCGGGGACACCTTCGGCTGAATATTCCGCGCCTTCGCCAGCTTACCGGCAATCAGCCGCAGATCGTCGGTCCCTGCCCCGCCGTACATGCCCATCTGGCAGCGAACGTACTGATAGCCCTCCTCCATGCGGGCACGAATATTGTCTTCCACCTCCACTTCATCCGCGCCGTCGCAGTGGCGGTAAAGCGCAATGCCATCGCGGCATTTGCCGCCCAGCAGTTCATAAACCGGTAACCCGGCAACCTTGCCCTTCAAGTCCCACAGCGCCATATCCACGCCGGACAGCGCGTTATTCATCACCGGGCCGTTACGCCAGTAGCCGCTGACCGCCGCCGACTGCCAGATATCCTCAATGCGGGCGGGATCTTTGCCCAGCAGGAAGGGTTTCATGTAGTTGTCGATGGCCGCCGACACGGCATGAATACGCTGAGTAAAGGTCGCGCAGCCCAGGCCGTACAGGCCGGGTTCACTGGTTTCGATTTTGACCACCACAAGGTCGATGCCTCCCGGTGCGGTCAGGATGGTTTTCACGTCGGTAATGGTGAGTTTGCTCATGTTATTCCTTATTAATCCTGTATGATGTCCTACATGTTAAGTGCTTAAAAAAGCCCGAAAAGGGCTTTTTAGCGGAATCAGTTATGCCGCACGTCTTCAATGGCATGAACGTTATGGGTCATCGCGCTGTTTAACGTCTCGGTGGCCAGCGAGGCATCGCGATTTTTCAGCGCCATAAACACCTTAATGTGAGCCTCGACGCTTTCCAGCGTAATGCCCAGCACCCGGTTCAGCTCTTCCAGATAGTGGACGTAGATGCCCTTCAGCGACTCCATCACGTGGATGAAAATGGTATTGTGCGAGGCTTTCACAATCGCCAGATGAAAGTCGTAGTCCGCCAGCGAATACTTTTTATAGTCATCCTTGTTGACCAGCATGCGGTTCAGCGCCTTTTCCAGTTCCGCGATATCGTCATCGGTGGCGTTTTTTACCGCCAGCTCCATGCAGCGAAACTCCACGGTCTGGCGGAACACGCGCATGTCCTCAAACTCTTCTTCAGACAGGTGCAGGATAGGCTGGTTATCGTTGAATGCCCCGTAGCGCGCCACGTCACGCGTCACGTAGGTGCCCTTGCCCTGATGGGTGATCACCACGCCGAGGTCGCGCAGCTTCTGCACCGCGCTGCGTACGCTCACCCGGCTGACCTGGAACGTATTCGTTAGTTCAGCCTCGGAAGGCAGTTTGCAGCCCGGCTCCCAGATGCCGTTCTGGATGTTGTTTTTCATCTGTTCGTAGATCACATCCACGATGTTGTGCTTTTGCACACTCTCAAGCGCCACGTCATTTACCCACTTGTCCTACATGTCTGGAGTTGTATCGTTTCCCGAGGCGTATCACAAGTTAAAAATTTAACGGCTGCGACAACGATCAAAATGCCTTCCAGTTTTTATTATTAAAAATCATTAGTATAAGAAATATATCTATTTTCTGATGCTGCTATAAATCACTATTTTTGTGAAGCCTGCTGCATTTTATTCAGCCGCTAATTGCTGGTTCATAAAAGCTCACGTACAACAAACGACATCAACTTGTTAGTCATGTTACATGAGGATTTAAAATGAACCCCATTTTTGACCTTTCGGGAAAAACGGCGCTGATCACCGGTTCCACGCGCGGTCTGGGATTCGCTTACGCGTCGGGTCTTGCCGAAGCCGGTGCATCGGTGATCCTGAACGGCACCCGCCAGGCGCATATGGACACGGCACTGAGTGAACTACAGGCCAGAGGGCATAACGCCCGAGGCTTTATTTTTGACGTCGCCAGTGAAAGCGAAATTGAGAGCGTGTTCATCCAGTTAGACGCCGAAAACATTCACGTCGATATCGTGATCAACAATGCCGGGATTCAGTTCCGTAAACCGATGCTGGAACTGGCGCTGAGCGACTGGCAGCGCGTGCTGGATGTGAACCTGACCAGCGCGTTCCTGGTAGCGCGCGCGGCGGCGAAGCGCATGGTGGCGCGCAACAGCGGCGGCAAGATTATCAATATCGGCTCACTCACCAGCGAAGCCGCACGCCCGACGGTGGCACCTTATACGGCGGCGAAAGGCGGCATCAAGCTGCTGACCAAATCGATGGCCGCCGAGTGGGCGGTGCATAACATCCAGTCGAACGGTATCGGCCCCGGCTACATCCTCACCGATATGAACGCCGCGCTGGTGGATAACGCCGAATTCAACCAGTGGGTCTGCAACAGCAATCCTTCGGGACGCTGGGGCAAACCGGAAGAGCTGATCGGCACGGCGGTGTACCTGGCCTCGTCGGCATCCAACTACGTGAACGGTCAGATGATCTACGTAGACGGCGGCTGGCTGGCCACGCTGTAGCAAGGGCGCCGCCCGCAGTTAAATCCCAAGACCCGATTACCCTACAAAACAACGATAAGAGGTCAGCACATGAATCAGACCATTGCAGGGCTGCTACCGACCAAACGGTGGAGCAGGCTCATTCCCATCGCGTTTATTACCTACAGCCTGGCCTACCTGGACCGCGCCAACTATGGCTTCGGCGCCGCTGCCGGGCTGGCGGAAGATCTGAATATCACTCCGGCTATCTCCTCGCTGCTCGGCGCGCTGTTCTTCCTCGGCTATTTCTGTTTTCAGGTGCCGGGCGGTATCTACGCGGAAAAGCACTCGGCGAAAAGAATGATCTTCTGGAGCCTGATCCTCTGGGGCGCGCTGGCCACGGCCACCGGCATGGTACACAGCGTCGCGCTGCTGGCCGTGATCCGCTTCCTGCTCGGCGTTGCCGAAAGCGTGGTGATGCCCGCGATGCTGATCTTCCTCAGCCACTGGTTCACCCGCCAGGAACGCTCCCGGGCCAACACCTTTTTATTCCTCGGTAACCCGATAACCGTTCTGTGGATGTCGATTCTGTCCGGCTATCTGGTGAATTCCTTTGGCTGGCGCGGCATGTTTATTATCGAAGGCGTTCCCGCCATTCTGTGGGCGTTTATCTGGTGGATGGTTTATGCCGATCGCCCGAAAGATGCCGCGTGGCTGAGCGAACAGGAAAAACGGGCGGTGGAAAACGCGCTGGCCGCCGAGCAGCAGGCGATCGCGCCGGTGAAAAACTACCGCGAGGCGTTCCGCTCTCCGAAAGTGCTCTCGCTGGCGTTTATCCACTTCTTCTGGAACATCGGCATGTACGGTTTCATTATGTGGCTGCCGTCAATTCTGAAAACCGCTTCCGGCATGGGCATCGTCGCCACCGGCTGGCTGTCGGCGGCCCCGTACCTGCTTGCCGTGCCGCTGATGCTGGGCGCGTCGTGGATTTCCGATAAATTCCAGCAGCGCAAAGCGATCGTGGTGACCTTCCTCGGGCTTGGAGCGGCATGCTTTATCGCCTCGTTCACGCTCGGTGCCTCCCACTTCTGGATTTCGTGGACGCTGCTGGTGATTGCGGGCGGTGCGATGTACACCCCGTATGGCCCGTTCTTTGCTGCCATTCCAGAGATGATCCCGCGCAACGTGGTGGCCGGGGCGATGTCGTTCGTCGTCTGCTTTGGCGCGCTGGGTTCCTTTGTCGGCGCGTGGATTGTTGGCTACCTCAACGGTCTGACCGGCAGCCCGGCGGCCTCCTACATCTTTATGGGTGGCTCACTGGTGATTGCCGTTCTGCTGACGATACTGACCCGGTTCAGCAGCACCTCTGCGGCCTCAACCCGCACGGCCTCCGCGTCCTAAGGCAAAAACAAATGAAACTCAGACCTACCCGCAGCCGTTTCTCCGTGCTGATCATGCTGTTCGTGGTCACAGCAATCAACTATATGGATCGCGCGAACCTGTCGGTGGCAGGCTCGCATATCCAGGGCGAGTTCGCTCTGTCACCAACCCAGCTTGGCCTGCTGTTCTCGATGTTCACGTGGTTCTACGCCATGAGCCAGATCCCGGTAGGCTACCTGCTGGACCGGATCGGCTCCCGCTGGCTCTACGGCAGCGCGATCGTCCTTTGGAGCGTGTTCACCCTGATGATGGGCTTTGCCTCTCACCATCTGTTCACCACCGCCACGGCCTCATTTATGATGCTGCTGGCCTGCCGGGCGCTGGTGGGGATGGCGGAAGCGCCCTCATTCCCTTCGAACACCAAAATTATCGCCACCTGGTTCCCGGACCACGAGCGCGCCCGCGCCACGGCCACCTACTCCAGCGCCCAGTATATCGGCCTGGCGCTTTTGACCCCTGCCCTGTCGTTTATCGTCAGCAAATGGGGCTGGGAGATGTCGTTCTACATCTCGGGCATCGTCGGCATTGTTTTTGGCATTTACTGGCTGATGACCTACCGCGATCCGCAGCACAGCAAAACCGTCAATCAGGCCGAGCTGGAGATTATCCGCAAGGGCGGCGGCTACGGCTCGGCGTCACAGCAGGCCGGCAGCCGGGTTAACTGGCAGTCCGTGCGCTATATTCTGCGCCAGCGCACCACCTGGGGCCTGTTTATCGCCCAGTTTGCCGCGTCCTCAACGCTCTATTTCTTCCTGACATGGTTTATTGTTTATCTGGAAAAAGGCCTGCATCTGTCGATTGATAAAGCCGGGATCGGGGCGATGTTCCCATACCTGATGGCGATGGCGGGCGTGCTGTGCGGCGGTACCTTAAGCGATCTGCTGCTGAAGCGCGGCCACAGCCGGACCTTCTCCCGCAAGCTGCCGGTGATGGCGGGGATGCTGTTGACCTGCTCAATTGCGCTGGTGAACTTCTTCCAGGACCAGCCGGTGATCGCCATTGGCATCCTCTCCGTGGCGTTCTTCGCCAATGCCTTTTCCAACCTGGGCTGGGTGGTGTGCAGCGATGTCATCCCCCGCCATCTGATCGGCACTATCGGCGGCTTCCTGAATATTTTTGGCAATCTCTCCGGTATCGCCAGCCCGATCATTATTGGGGTGATCCTGCAGCGCACCCAGAACTTCCAGTACGCCATGTGGTACATCGCCGCCGTGGCGCTGGCGGGCTTCCTCGCCTATCTGTTCCTCGTCGGGAAAATCGAGCTGATGACGCCACCGGAAAGCGAACCGGAAGCCGACAGCAAAAAAAACCTTCATCCGTCTGAAATTCAGGGATAACTATGCAGCAGAAAACCGTAAAAGCCGTGGTCGCACATGGGGCGCACGATGTGCGCCTGGAGAGTCATACCCTGAGCTGGGAGGCAGATCGGGTGCTGGTGAAAGTGGAGCGCGGCGGCATCTGCGGCTCCGATATCCACTATTTCCAGCACGGCAAAGCCGGCATGTCGGTGCTGAAATCGCCGATGGTGCTGGGCCATGAGTTCGTCGGCATCGTCGAGCACGCCCCGGAAAACAGCGGGCTGCACGGCGGCCAACGCGTGGCGATCAACCCGTCCCAACCCTGCCAGCAGTGTGATATCTGCCGCAGCGGCAGGCAGAACCTGTGCCGCACCATGCGGTTTATGGGCAGCGCGCAGTTCTTCCCGCACGTGAACGGCGGTTTTGCGCAGTACGTGGCGGTCAGCCCGGCGCAGTGCGTTCCCTATGCGCAGGAGGCGGAGCCGCGCGTTATTGCCTTTGCGGAACCGCTGGCGGTCTGCATTCACGCGGTGAAACAGGCGGGGGATCTGACCGGCAAACGCGTGCTGGTCAGCGGCGCGGGGCCGATTGGCTGCCTGACGATCGCCTCGGCGCTGGCGTCGGGTGCAACGGAGGTGATGGCGACCGACATCAGCCCGCGCTGCCGGGCGCTGGCGCTGGAGATGGGAGCCACACTGGCGCTGGACCCGCGTGATGAGGTAACAACCACGGGCTGGGCGGCGGACGGCGGCCAGTTTGACGTCTGCTTTGAAGCCTCCGGCGCGCCGTCGGCAATTGCGGCGATGGTGGCCTTTACCCGCCCGGCCGGGGTTATCGTTCAGCTGGGCATGGGGGCCGCCGAAGTGAATTTCCCGATCGGGCCGCTGCTGGTGAAAGAGGTTCAGCTGCGCGGTTCGTTCCGCTTTATCGGCGAGTTCGACACCGCCGTCAAATGGCTGGAAACGGGCAAAATCAATCCGCTGCCGCTGCTTTCCGCCGAACGGGATATGGCCGATGCGGCCGCCGCGCTGGCGCTGGCTGCCGATAAAGAAAAGGCAGCCAAGGTGCAGCTGGTGTTCTGACTGGCGGCCTGTCACTCCGCCGGAATATAATCCGCCGCCACCAGCGCCAGGTCGCGGTATCCCCGCTCTTTCAACTGCTGCGCCGCCCGGCCCGCCCGGATGCCGCTGGCACAGACCAGCACGATGCGCCCCGATGCGGGCGGCCGCCACGCGGCCAGCTCGGCGGGCAGAATGCGCTGAACCTGTGCCGCCACGCTCTCCGGGGCTTCTTCCAGGCTGCGCAGCTCCACAATGCAGTCTTCCGCCGTCAGCATCTGCGCGTCGAGGAACGGGATAATGGCTTCCGTCGGTTCCGGCGCGCCGTCAAAGCGAAACTGCCCGAAGCGCCAGTTCACGAAATCGCAGTTCACCATGCAGCCCAGCGGCGATGGCCTCAGGCCGAGCAGCACGCTCAGGGTCATCTGCGCCTGCAGCGCACCCAGGGTGGCGACGGCCGGCCCCATCACGCCCGCCGTGCTGCAGTTGGCCGCAGAAGCAGGCAGCTGCGGGAACAGCGCGCGATAGCTCGGCGCACCGGCGCAGAAGCCGCCGACGTAGCCCTGCCGCCCCAGTACCGAGGCGGAGATCAGCGGCAGATTACGGCTGAAGCAGGCGTCGGAGAGCAGCCAGGTAATAGCGAAGTTATCCGCCGCATCCACCACGATATCCATATCGCGCAGCGCGTGATCCAGGCTGCTGCCGGACAGCCTGATATCAACGGCTTCGACCTCGCATTCCGGGTTCAGCGCATTCAGCGCCCGGCGGGCCGCCACGGCTTTCGGCTGCCCGACGTCCTGCATGGTAAACAGCGTCTGCCGGTGCAGGTTATGCACCTCCACCCGGTCGTCATCGCAGACGCGCAGAAAGCCCACCCCGGCGCCGGCCAGCTGCGGCAGCAGGGTGGCCCCCAGGCCGCCCGCGCCAACTACCAGCACCCGCGCCTGTGCCAGCTTCTGCTGCCCCTGCGGGCCGATCTCCGGCAGCATGGTCTGTCGCTGGTAGCGATCCATCAGTTAAACTCCGCCAGGCCAAAGACCGGCGTGGAGGCCGCCGCCATATCGCGGCGCTCCATCGGCCCGGCCAGCAGCGCCTGCTGCCCGGCGTGGATCGCATCGCGGAACGCGCTGGCCATGCGCACCGGATCCTGCGCTTTCGCCACGGCGGTGTTCAGCAGGATCGCGTCGAAGCCCATCTCCATCGCCTGCGCGGCCTGGCTCGGCGTGCCGATCCCGGCATCCACCACCAGCGGCACGTCCTTAAACCACGCACGCATGGTGCGCAGCCCTTCGATATTGCGCAGCCCCTGGCCGGAGCCAATCGGCGCACCCCACGGCATCAGCACCTGGCAGCCCGCCTCCAGCAGCTTCTCGCCCAGCACCAGATCTTCGGTGGTGTAAGGAAACACCTGGAATCCCTCTTCGCAGAGGATACGCGCCGCTTCCACCAGCCCGAACGGGTCCGGCTGCAGCGTATCGGCATGGCCGATCACTTCCAGTTTGATCCAGCGGGTGTTGAACAGCTCGCGGGCCATATGCGCGGTGGTCACCGCCTCTTTCACCGTATGGCAGCCCGCCGTATTAGGCAGCACGCGCTTGTTCAGCCGGGTCAGCAGGTCGCGGAATGCGCCGCCCGCCCCGCCCTCACGACGCAGGCTGACGGTGATAATCTCAGTGCCGGAGGCTTCAATCGCCTGGCCCAGCACGTCCGGCGACGGATAGCCCGCCGTACCCAGCAGAAAGCGTGATTCAGGTGCGTAATCGTAAAAGTTCATCTCAACCCCCCTGCATTGGCGACAGCACTTCAATCTTGCTGCCTTCGTGAATTGGCGTGGCGTCATACAGGCCACGCGGCACGAAGTCACCGTTCAGCGCGCAGGCCACGCAGCTGCGATCGATCTGCTGCTCGTCCAGTAGCGCCGTCAGGGTAGCGGCCCGGGTTTCGGTCGCCTGACCGTTCAGTAAAATGTGCATCAGCGCGTCTCCTGCGACAGCTGTTGGATAAGATTTTGCGCCACGATCGGTGCCAGCAGAAAGCCGTGCCGGTACATGCCGTTGACGTGGAAGGTGCCGTCGCGGTAGCGGATATCCGGCAGGTTATTCGGGTAGGAAGGGCGCAGGCCGCTGCCGGTTTCAATCACCCGCGCTTCGGCCAGCGCCGGGTCGATGGTGTACGCCGCGCTCAGCAGCTCCATCAGCGCGCGGGCGCTGATGGAGCTGGCGTCGTTGCTTTCCACCATGGTGGCACCGAGCATAAAGCGCCCCTCGCTGCGCGGTACCAGGTAGCAGGGAAAGCGCGGGTGCAGCAGGCGGACCGGGCGCGAAAACTGCACCTCATCGCTGTGCAGGATCAGCATCTCCCCGCGCACGGCGCGCAGTTCCGGCAGCAGCGGCGCGGCATGAATGCCCCGGCAGTCAATGATTTTGCCCGTCGCTTTGCCGTGGTGGATCGCCACGCCCGCGGCCAGCAGCTTCTGCCGCAGCTCCTGCATCGCCTTACGCGGGTCGAGGTGCCCTTCGCTGGGGAAAAACAGCCCGCGTGCGAAGCGCCCGGCCAGGCGGTCCTCCACGCTGCCCGGATCCACCCACTCATGGCCCTGAGTCATTCTGGCAAAGCGGTTCAGCTCCATGCTGTCGCGGGGCGGCGCGATGACCAGCGTGCCCTGGCGCTCCACGCCGCTGACGTGCGCCTGCCACCAGTCGGCGGACCCCTGCCCCAGCCTGACAACGTCCTCGGGCGCACCTTCGCCTTCGCAGAAGGGCGCAAGCATCCCCCCCGCAAAATATGACGCAGGGCCGTGTTCTTCAGAGGTGATAATTTCCAGCTTTTCTCCGGCGTCGGCCAGCGCGGTCGCCACGCACAGCCCGGTCACGCCGGAACCCAGGACCGACCAGTGGCTCACGATGTCGCCCCGGCGGAATATTCAGGGAGAGTTGTTACAAACGTCATACCGGCCTCTCAGATAACTAAGAAGACCCGCGATAGTGAGAAGGGAGAGTATCGGCGTTCGGCGGCTGCGATCTGCCCGATAAGGCGTGCGGCGAGGCGGCACGTCAGGTCTTCCTACGCCAGTATCAACTGGGTCAGGTTCTAAGGGTCGCTGAGCCGCGATAAATCGCAATCAGCCTCTCAGTCTCTTCGGCGAGACTCCCCTGACAGAGACTTTTTTATTGCATCCTGAGCGCAACCGCAAGCGTTTAGATGGATTTATTTCGACGACCGTTTTCGCCGGATGAAAATAGTGTGCCGGATTCAGCATTTTGCAAAGCGCCGGGCAGGCAACACAATTGCCCGATGCTGAAGGATTTTTCAGCGCGCCTCTCCCACATCAGGTCTGAACGGATGGACACCATGACAAAACCGGCCATATCGCATATCGCGTTTCTCACTCCCGGCAACTACCCGGACAGCGCCCCGCTCCAGGGGCTGGAAGAGACCCTGCAGCTGTTTGAGCTGGGGGAATCGCTGGGCTACAACGGCGCCTGGGTGCGCCAGCGCCATCTGGAGCACGGCGTCTCCTCGGCGAGCACCTTTCTCGCCGCCGCCACGCAGCGCACCCGGCATATCGAGCTGGGCACCGCGGTGATCCAGATGGGCTATGAAAGCCCGTTCCGGCTGGCGGAAGATTTACTGACGGTGGACGTGCTGTCGCGCGGGCGGCTGAACGTCGGCCTCAGCGCCGGGCAGCCGAACCACCTGGAGCTGATCGGCCCGGCGCTGTTTTCCGGCGACTGGCGACAGGAGGATTTTTCCTACGAACGGGTCCGACGCCTGCGGGATAACCTCAGCGGCCGCTGGCTGGCGGATGAAAATACCCTGATCGCTTCGCCAGGCAATCAGCAGCGCCCGCGCCTGCATCCCGACTCGCCGGGCCTGGTTGACCGCCTGTGGTACGGCGGCGGCTCGCTGAAATCGGCGGTGTGGGCGGCGGCGAACGGCTTCAACATGCTGATCGGTAACCTCACATCCGGGGAAGAGACGAACAACTATTACGAGGCCCAGCAGGCGCAGATTGCCGTTTATCGCCAGAACTGGCGCAAAGAGGACGCACGCCGACCGCGCATCGCCGCAGGCCGGGTGATCGTGCCCACCGACAGTGCGGACAGCAATACGCGCCGCCGCTATGCGGAATTCGCCGCCGGCCGCTACGCGCGCACGCTCACCCCGCAGGGTCCGCGCCGCACGCTGTTCTCACAGGATATCGTGGGCAGCGCGGAGCAGATCCTGGAGCGCCTGGTTAACGACCCGATCCTGCGCGAAGTGGACGAACTGAGGCTGGAGCTTCCCTATGAATTTACCGCAGCCCAGTATCGCCAGATCCTCACCGACTTCGTCACGCTGATTGCCCCCGGGCTTGGCTGGCGCCGCCGCAAAAACCATCAGGAAAACACCGACATGGCTCTCTGAGCCATGATTCCCGTCACAGTTTCGCACGCACTGCTAGCAAAATGCGCGGCCGCATTGGAATGATGCAATCTCTTCACTATCATTAAAAATTATTTTCGTGATGACAGCAGTGAAGATCGACCAGTCAGAGAGATGAATCGTGATAGTCTGACGGGGTCAGCAGCCATCAACTCTTTAATGCGAATCCAAACCATGAGTGGGACCTTCAGTAACGATGATGTCAGACGCCTGGCTGCCCTTGAGATGCTCAAATCTGAAGATGCTATCCGCGATGATATTTTGCAAAAATTCACCCTGCTCACCAGTGATTTGCTGGCGATCCCGGGCTGCTTTGTCTCGGTTCTGGATAATGAAAATCAGTATATTAAAGCGGCCTGCTGTCTGGATGTCCCTCAAAGCTCGCTGCATGATGCTTTCTGCCGCCAGGCCGCGCGCCGCGATGAGCGACTGATCTGCAGCGACACGCTGCTCGACCCCCGGTTCAGCCAGAATCCTTTCACGCTGGGCGCGCCGTTTATCCGGTTCTACGCGGGTATACCCCTGCAAACGCGCGACGGCATTTCGGTAGGCACGCTGTGCATTACCCATACCCAGCCGCACACCTTTGATGAACACAAGTCGACGATGCTGGAACTGCTGGCAGGGCTGGTCAGCGGTTATCTTGATGCCTGGTATACCGCAGGCTACAAGGACGTGGTGACGCAGTTGCCCAACCGTCAGCGCCTGCTCAAGGATATCGGCCTGCTGCAGCGCGCCTCCAGCTTTGATCCGCTGACGCTGACGCTTATCGACTGTATTGATATGCCCCGCGCCTATGAAATCGCCCGGTCGATGGGAATGGATGCGGTTGAAACGCTGCTGAAAGCCCTGGCCGCAACGGTGCGTTCGCGGCTGCGGCTGAGCGAAGAGGATGTGCTGTATACCGTCGCCACCGGCCGCTTTGCCCTGTTAAGTAAAAAACAGAGCGCGGTCAGTGCGAAGGCGCTCAGCGATCGTCTGGAACACATTCGTGCTCAGGTGCTGGGCGATATCACCCTGGATGTGAAAATCTACGTCGGCGACGTAAGCTTTGTTCCCGCCACCTCGCAGGTGACGGAAGTGCTGCGCCAGGCGGTCAGTGCCCTGCATGAAGCGATCAGCCAGAAGCAGACGGCGATGGCCTACAACGCCGACAGCGACCACCGCCGGAATCTTAACTTTCAGCTGTTGAACGACCTGGCGCTGGCGCTACGCGGCAGTCAGGGGCTGTATCTGGTCTATCAGCCGCAGCTCTGCCTGCACACCGGCAGGCCGGTTGGACTGGAGGCGCTGCTGCGCTGGCAGCATCCCGTCGCCGGCAATATTTCCCCCGCCGAGTTTATTCCGCTGGCGGAGCATACCAGCCTGATGGATGAACTGACCGACTGGGTGATTGACCACGCTCTGATGCAGCTGAGCGCGTGGCGTGAAAAAGGGCTGAACCTGCCGGTGTCGGTGAATCTCAGCGTCAGCGATTTTTCCCGCCCGGAGTTCGCCTCCGCGCTGGCGGAAAAGACCCATCGCGCCGGCCTGCAGGCGGGTGACCTGACCCTGGAATGCCTGGAAACCCAGCAGGTGCTGGAGAGCACCCAGGCCTGCCGGGGGCTGGATATGCTCAAACAGCGCGGCTTTCGCATCGCGCTGGATGATTTTGGTTCCGGCTACAACAATATCAATACGCTGCGCCGCATCCCGATCGATGTCATCAAGCTCGACCGCTCGCTGATCCAGCAGCTGAACTGCGACCCGGCCTGCGAAGTGATTGCCCGCCATATGATCACCATGCTGAAAGAGCTGAACTACGTGGTGCTGGCCGAAGGGGTGGAAGATCTGCAAACCCTGGCCTCGCTGCAGCACCTCGGCTGCGACGAAATCCAGGGTTTCTATTATTCCCACCCGCTACCGCCGGACAAGCTGGAACACTGGTTCAGCCATATGGCGGTGTAGCCTCAGGGCTGTTCAATCCAGACGGTCTGCGGGTTGGTAAACTCGCGCAGGCCGAAGTGCGACAGCTCGCGACCGAAGCCGCTCTTCTTCACGCCGCCAATCGGCACCCGCGGGTCGGAGAAGCTCGGCGTGTTAATAAACATCCCGCCGGTTTCAATACGTGATGCCAGGCGCTGCGCTGCGGCCAGATCGCGGCTCCACAGGCTGCCGCCCAGACCAAACTCGGAATCATTGGCCAGCGTCACGGCGTGTTCTGCATCATCCGCGACGATCAGCGAGGCCACCGGGCCAAACAGCTCCTGCTTAAAGCTGGTCATCGCAGGGGTAACGTCGCTCAGCACCGTTGGCGCATAGTAGTTACCTTCTCCGGGCAGTACGTGGCCGCCCAGCAGCAGGGTTGCGCCCTCTTTCAGCGTGGCCTGCACCTGCGCATCCAGCTCGTCACGCAGATCGAAGCGGGCCATCGGGCCGATCCATACGCCCGGCTCACGCGGATCGCCGATTTTCATCGCCTTTACCGCGCTGAGGAATTTGTCGCGGAAGGTGTCAAAGACCGCTTTCTCCACGATGATACGTTTCGCCGAGATGCACAGCTGGCCGTTATTCATAAAGCGACCGGCGATCGCCCCCTTCACCGCCGCATCGATATCGGCATCGGCCAGCACGATAAAGGCGTCGGAACCGCCCAGTTCCAGCACGCATTTTTTAATCGCCGCGCCCGCCAGGGCCGCAATCGCCGATCCGGCGCGCACGCTGCCGGTCACCGTCACCGCTTTAATACGCGGATCGTTGATCGCCTGCGCCACGCCGTCGTTGTCGGCGTTCACCACCGCAAACAATCCCTCCGGCACGCCCGCATCTACGAGGATTTGCTGCAGCAGCAGCGCGCAGCCCATCACGTTCGGTGCCGGCTTCAGCAGGTAGCCGTTGCCCGCCAGCAGAATCGGCACCGCCCCGCGCAGCACCTGCCAGACGGGGAAGTTCCACGGCATCACCGAGAGCACCGCGCCCAGCGGCAGATAGTCAACGAAGGCCTTGTTGCCTTCAACGGTGGTCGGTTCCCGCTGCAGGAAGTCCGGGCCGTGCTGCGCGTACCACTCGCAGAGCTTCGCGCTTTTTTCCACTTCAGCCAGCCCCTGATCGACGGGTTTACCCATCTCGGTGGTCATCATCTCCGCCAGTTCGCGGCTTTGCCCGCGCAGCCCGGCGGCAACAGCCAGCAGCAGCGCAACGCGATCGCTCAGCGGGCTGCGGCGCCACTGCTGGAATGCGCTATCGGTTTGTGCCAGCGCGGCATCAACGTCGGCCCGGCTGGCGAAAGGATAGCGGGCCACCACGTCACCCGTGGCGGGGTTGCGGGAAACGGCAGAGTTTACGTGAGTCATATTTTGCACCTTCTCGATCAATCTGGACGACATTGCACCCAGCGGCAGAGGCTGAAATGCGGCATGGGGAAATGATAGGCTTGTCACTCTTTCTTTAAAAATGAATAATAATGAAAGTTACTTACTTAAATTGAGAATGATATGGACCTGACCCAGCTGGAAGTCTTCCGGGCGATTGCCGAAGAGGGCAGCGTCACCGCCGCCGCCGGGAGGCTGCACCGCGTGCCGTCGAATATCTCCACCCGCCTGCGCCAGCTGGAAGAGGAGCTGGGCTGTGAGCTGTTCCATCGGGAAAAACTGCGGCTGCACATCACCGACAGCGGCCGCACGCTGCTGGACTATGCCCGGCGCATTCTGGCGCTGGCCGATGAGGCAAAGCTGAGCGTTTCCGGCCAGCATCCCAGCGGCATCTTCACCCTGGGGGCGATTGAAAGTACCGCCGCCGTGCGCCTGCCGCCGCTGATTGCCCGCTATCATCAGCGGTGGCCGCAGGTGGAGCTGGATCTCTCCACCGGGCCTTCAGGCGATATGATTGACGGGATTTTCTCCGGGCGGTACAGCGCGGCGTTTGTTGACGGGCCGCCGAAGCATCCGCAGCTGGTGGGCGTACCGGCCTTCAGCGAGGAGCTGGTGCTGATCGGCGCGCTGAACCACCCTCCGGTGCCGGATGCTGCCAGCATTTCCGGCTCCACGATTTATGCCTTTCGCGCCAACTGCTCCTACCGGCGGCTGTTTGAAAACTGGTTCGCGCGCGAAAATGCGGTACCGGGAAAGATATTCGAAATGGAGTCCTATCACGGCATTCTGGCCTGCGTCAGTGCGGGCGCGGGGCTGGCGCTGATCCCGGCCAGTATGCTGGAGAGTATGCCGGGGCGGGACAGCGTGCAGGCCTGGCCGCTGGCCGGAGGAATGGGGAACATCAGCATCTGGCTGGTGTGGCGCAAGGGCACACACTCAGCCAATTTAAAAGCGATGACCGATATGCTGCAGCCCTGACCACCGCAGCGCAACGTCCAGCAGCACCTGCGCGCCCGCGCTGACCGCTTCCGGCGCTGCCCACTCTTCCGGCGCATGGCTGATGCCCCCGCGGCAGGGAATAAAGATCATTGCCGAAGGGCAGATTGCCGCCAGATAGCGCGCATCATGGCCGGCAGCAGAAAGCAAAGAAAGCGCCGGATAGCCGCGTTCGCTGGCAGATGACGCGATTGCCTGCTGTAGTTCGGGGGAAAAAGCATTGGGAGCCGCTTCGCTCAGGCGGGTGTAATCAATGTTACAGGGGGATGCCAGGTCGCGCATCAGCCGCTCGGCTGTCGCCGTCAGCGCCGTTAACCGCGCAGCGTCGGGATGGCGCAGATCGATGCGGAAGATCAGACAGTCCGGGATCACCGACGGCGCGTTGGGCTGCATTTCAATCCGTCCTATCGTCAGCATCACCGCCGGATCGGCCGCGCCCACCTCATCGTAAAGCCGCTGCGCGATGCCGGTGAAGCTACGCAGCACGTCGCGGCGCAGCGCCATCGGCACGGTGCCCGCATGGCCGCGATCGCCCCGCAGCGTCACCTGCCAGGTCACCTTCCCCTGAATCCCGCTTACCACTCCGATGGTGGCAGCCGCCCGTTCCAGCTGCGTCGCCTGTTCAATATGCGCCTCCAGATAGGCCACCGGGGGATGTGCGCAGGCGTAAATCCCCAACGGCACCGCCCGGTGCAGCGCATCCAGCGCCTGGCCAACGGAGCAGCCCGCCTCGTCGGTCACGGCGCGCACCGTCGACAGTTCACGCGCACCGGCGAACAGTGACGATCCCATCATCCCCGGTGCGAATCGCGACCCTTCTTCATTCATCCACGATACCGCCACGACATCGCAGGCAGGCTGGACGCCGCGTTCATGCAACACCGTCAGCACTTCCAGCGCCGCCAGTACGCCGTAGACGCCATCGAAACGGCCGCCGGTGGGCTGGCTGTCAAGGTGACTGCCCAGCAGAAGCGGCGCCGCCAGGCGATCCGTTCCGGGCAGGATAACGAACAGGTTGCCCGCTTTATCGCAACGGACCTCCAGATCGCTGGCCTGCGCCCAGTCGATCATCAGCCGCCAGCTTTCCGCTTCCTCGGCGCTGAGGGCCTGACGATTGACGCCGTCACCGGTAATAGCCCCCACCTGCGCCATCCGCATCAGCCGCTGCCAGAGCCGTTCACCATTAATCTTCATGTTTTTACCCTCAGTCGGTACGCATAATCTGTGCCGGATTGGCACGCGGATCGCGCACGCCCCATTTCCCCGCCTCTACCTGCGCAAAAAATTCCGCCAGCAGCTGATTAAACAGCTGCGGTTCCTCCAGATTCAGGGTGTGGCCGGTTTTCGGCAGGATTGCCAGACCGGCGGCAGGCAGATGTTTTTTCAGGTACAGGCCGGGCTGCAGGCAGTGATCGTCCTCATCACCGACCATAATCAGCACCGGCAGCATCAGCGCCTTGATCTGCGCTTCCAGCTGGTAGAACGCCGGGCGACGCGCCTGCACGCCGCGCATGGTCAACGAGGCCCCCAGCGAGTCGTGTTCCGCCAGCCGATCGGCAAAGCGCTGCCAGCCGCGCGGATCTTTGTTCTGGAACTGCACGCGGCTGGCCCCCAGCGCATAGGTCGGCGCGAACTGTTTTGCCCCCTGACGGACAAAGTTTTCCCCGACCTGTAATGAAACCTGGCGAAAATACGCTTCGGTTTCCGGCTCGCAGCCGTAGCCTGCTCCGGCCACGGTCAGCGACAGCGCGCGCTCGGGCGCAATCAGGCCAAAATGGAGCGCGGCAAATCCACCCATCGATAACCCGACGATATGCGCCTTTTCAATGCCCAGCCCGTCCAGCACGGCCAGCGCATCCTCCACGGCCCGCTGCTGGGAGTACGCCGCCAGATCCTGCGGAACCGACGAGGGCGGATAGCCACGTGCCGCATAGGTGATGCACTGATAGCGGCGACTGAAGGCATGGACCTGCGGCTGCCAGCTGTCAAAACTGCCGCCAAATTCATGGATAAACAGTATCGGGATGCCCTCCCCGCTGGTTTCAACCCACAGCTGAACCCGATCGTTGGTGGTGATAAACATTTTTCGCTCCTCAAAATGGTTGGCGGAACTGCTGCAGCTGCGCGGCCTGCGCCACCATCTCCGGCAGCAGAGCGGCAAATTTCTCTGCCCATTCAGCCGGAACGGTGGTGCTGACTTTGATAAAGCGATCGCCAAAGGTGGCGGTGTGATAGCCGCCGTGGCGGATCTGAATGCCCTGTTGCAGATAGCACTCCACCAGCGCTTCGGGACGAATACCGGCACCGGTGACATCAATCACCAGGAAATTACCGCCGGAGGGGTAGACCGGCAGCGACAGCCCTGCCACGGCGCTCACCGCCTCGGCAATGCGCGCTTTGTTGCCTTTGTCCGCCGCCAGCAGCGTGCTCATCCATTCCGCTTTTACCCTTAAACCCGCTTCAGCCGCGCGCTGGGCCGGAACGCTGGCACCCAGCACGCCGCCGTTGTACGGGGCCAGTTCGGCCAGCAGCGCCGGAGCGGCCACCAGCGCGCCGACCCGCAGGCCCGCCAGTCCCAGCCATTTTGAAAAACTCACGGACATCACCACCTGTTCACTGTCCAGCCCCAGCGCGGCCACGTGCTCCGGGGCAAAGTCGCGGTAGGTGCAGTCGTGGATCAGCAGCGCATTGTGGCGGCGGGCGATGTCGATAAACGCCTGTAGTTCCCCGCGGCTGTAGTGAATGCCCAGCGGGTTATTCGGGTCGACGAGATAAATCAATGCGGTGCTGTCATCCACCGCCGCCGCCAGTGCGTCCGGGGTCAGGCGATAGTGGCAGTCGGGGTTCCAGATCGGGATCTGAATAACCTCGGATCCCATCTGCTCGGCAAACTGGCAGGGCCATTTCCAGCTGGGATCGGTGGTAACAAAGGTGGTCCCGGGGCGGCAGCGGGCGCGGCAAAGCGTCGCCAGGGCATTCACCCCACCGTCGGTGACCATTGCCGTCACACCGGGAACCCCAATGTCGGCGACAATGGCGCTGCGCAGTGACTCAAACCCCAGCGGTGGCGCATAGGCACTAAACTCGGTGGCGGCCACAGAATTATGCAGCGCGGCCAGCACGTCGGGATGCGGCGGCAGATGGTTGGTGTTCTGCCCCATCCAGATCAGTCCCTCGGTGGCAAACAGTCGATCGAACCAGGCATTACGCGTATAGATATCTGACATGCTGTGCTCCCGGTTAAATGACCGATCCACGCGCAGCAATGCCGCCGTCGATAGTAATATTGGTGCCGCTGATGTAGCCAGCACGCCCGGAAGACATAAAGGCCACTAAATCCGCGACCTCTTCAGAAGTTGCCGGGCGCTGGCCCGGATAGAGCGCGAACAGCTCCTCCCAGCGCGACTCGTCGCCCAGCATATCGATTGCTTTACGTTTCATAATTTTCAGCATGCGGTCGGTGGCGACCGGGCCAGGGTTGATGCCGATCACGCGGATGCCGTCATCCAGGCTGCGCCCGCCCAGCGCTTTGGTAAACGACATCAGCGCGGCGTTACCGGTGCTGCCGGCGATATAGCTCGCGTCCCAGTTTTCACCGGAGTTGCCGATCACATTGACGATCACGCCGCTTTTGGCCGCTTTCATTTGCGGGTAATAGAGACGGCACAGGGAGATATAGCCGAAGACCTTCAGATCGAACCCGGCACGCCACTCGCGGTCGCCGACCACCTCCAGCGATCCGGCAGGGATATCGCCCGCGTTGTTGATCAGAATATCAATCGCGCCGACTTCGGCCGCCAGCGACTCCATCGCCGCCGTTGAGCTGAGGTCTTTTTCATAAACCGAAACGCTGACGCCATATTCGGCAATCAGCGCCTGTTGCAGATCGCGCATCGCCGCGCCGTTACGCGCCGCCAGGTGTAGCGTACAGCCTTCGGCGGCAAGCACGCGCGCCGTCGCTTCGCCGATGCCTTTTGACGCGCCGGTAATCAGCGCGATCTTGCCGTTCAGATTGAGTTTCATTTTGTGCCCTCCAGTTTAGGTATACATAGCAAAGCAATTTGCATACCAGAAAGGCAAAAATGTTTATTTAGTGAAGCCCGCGATAAAATCGACCAGATCGTCACCCAGCAGGGTCAGGTGCTTGCGCATCGCGTCGTGCGCGGCATCAGCGTCGTTACGCGCGATCGCCTCGAGGATCGCGCCGTGCTCCTCGAGAGTTTTATTGACCCGCCCCGGATGGAAGGTCACCCGGCGGCGATATACACCCACGCGGTTGCGCAGAGCGCGCGTCTCCTCGGCTAAAAACGCGTTGCGCGCAAAGGCGTAGATAGCTTCGTGGAAGCTGAGATTCATCTCGTAGAAGGCTTCCGGCGAGATCGTCGGCCCGCGATCCGCCATCTGCTGCTGGATCTGGCGTAGCGCGGCCAGCTGATCCGGCGAAATACGCCGCGCCGCCAGCCGTGCGCACAGTCCTTCCAGCTCGGCCATTACCTGAAACATTTCCAGCAGCGTATTCATGCTCAGGGCGCGCACCATCACGCCCTGTCGGCCGTTGAGATCCACCAGCCCGTCGGCCGCCAGCAGGCGAAACGCTTCGCGTACCGGGGTACGGGAAACGCCAAATCGCGCGCCAATTTCTTTTTCGTCCAGTCGCTTACCCGGCTCCAGCGCGCCGCTGGCGATCTCTTTTTCCAGCGTCTGCTTCAGGCCGTCCGCCAGCGAGGTTCCCGTCAGGCGGGAGAGGTTTTTTTGCTCACTCATGGTGCTGTTTGCTCGTCAGGTTGCACTGTTACGATCCATTTGCATACCTTTTTAATAAACAGGTATACATCGCCTTCACCGCTTTATAGTGCGTATTGTCGCTTATTTCTGGCGCGGGTCAATGCCCTTTATTGAAACTGGCACACATCCTGCAAGTCATGAATGGCAGCAAAGACATTAAAACAGCGCCGTGATGTATACATAACGCGATTTTCATCACCACCCGAATGTTGAACCCGAAACCAGAGGATACACTCATGTCAGGACTTACCTCGCAGTTCGCCCGTCGTTGTCTGACTGGATTGCTCTGTACCGCGCTGCTGGCCAGCGCCGCGCAGGCCGCTCAGGAGAAAGTCTCCGTGCGCCTGAAATGGCTGGCGCAGGCGCAGTTTGCCGGCTTTTTCGTCGCCAAAGAAAAAGGCTTCTACGCGCAGCAGGGGCTGGATGTCACCATCAATCCCGGCGGCCCGAATATCAACGTGGAAACTTTAGTGGCGTCGGGTGCCGATACCTTCGGCCTGGCAGGTGGCATGGAAAGCGTACTGGCCGCGCGGGAGAAAGGCCTGCCGATTGTCGCGCTGGCGATGTCCCAGCAGCGCACGCCGTTCGTCTTTGTCACCTATGCGGATTCCGGCATCAACAGCTTTAAAGATTTTAAAGGCAAAAAAGTCTCGGTGTGGTTCACCGGCGTGCAGTATCCGCTACTGGCCTCGCTCGGTGCGGCGGGGCTGAAGAAGGAAGATATCACCCTGCTTCCGCAGTCGGTGTCGCTCAACCCGTTTATCGATAAGCAGGTCGATGTTGCCACCGTCACCCTTTACAACGAGTACAACACGCTGAAAGAGAAAGGCGTCACCAACCTCAAACTGATCTCACCCGATGACGTCGGGGTGACCACCCAGCAGGATGCGCTGATTACCTCAAAATCGATGGTGGAGAAAAAGCCGCAGCAGGTGCAGGCCTTCGTTAACGCCACGCTGGAAGGCTGGAAATATGCCCTCACCCACCGCGAAGAAACCATTGATATTCTGATGAAAACCAACCCGAGCCTCGACCGGAAACATCAGGTGGCGATGCTCGACTCCGTCGCCTCGCTGATGTACCCGCCGGGATCGCCGGGGCTGGGCAACGTCGATATGCCGAAAGCCGAGAAGATGATGAAGCTGCTGGTGGAGTACGGCGCGCTGAAACAGCCGGTGGACGTCAACCAGACCTTCGACCTCAGCTTCTGGAATAACGTCCCGGCGCAGTACAAAACCCTTAACTGATCACCGTGCGGAGAAGCCTGATGACCGTTGCACCAAAAAAACATCTGCCCCTGCTGCAGCTGGATAATTTATGGAAACGCTTTGGCGATGGGCAGCAACAGGTCATCGCCGTCTCCGGCGTCAACCTGACCGTCAATGAAGGTGAGTTTGTCACGCTGGTTGGCCCTTCCGGCTGCGGCAAGTCAACCCTGTTCAATATGATCGCCGGACTGCTCGACCCGGACAGCGACGGGGCGATCCTGTTTAAAGGCCAGTCTCAGCGGGATGGCGAGCTGCTTGGCAAAGTGTCGTTTATGCCGCAGCGCGACCTGCTGCTGCCGTGGCGCACCATTATGGATAACGCCATTCTGGCGCTGGAGTGCGAAGGCGTGCCGCGCAAAGCGGCGCGCAAACGCGCCGAGGCGCTGTTCCCCAGCTTTGGTCTGAGCGGCTTTGAGCAGAGCTATCCGCACCAGCTTTCCGGCGGGATGCGCCAGCGCGTGGCATTAATGCGCACCTTCCTGTTTGAGCGCGATTTAATGCTGCTGGATGAGCCGTTCGGCGCTCTGGATGCGCTGACCCGCACGCTGATGCAGCGCTGGCTGCTGAAGCTGTGGGAGCAGCATCGCCGCACCGTGCTGTTTATCACTCACGACATTGATGAAGCGATCTTCCTCGGCAGCAAAGTTGTGGTGATGAGCGCGCGTCCCGGCACTATCAAATGCGTTGAGCAGATTGATCTGCCCCGCCCGCGCACCCCGGACATGCTGACCTCCGCCGAATTTATCGCCATCAAGAAACGTCTGCTGGAAGCCATTGAAGAAGAGAGCATGAAGTCGTTTCGCTTCACCGAGCATGAGGAACAGTCATGATCAAACGCCTTCTGACCCATCCCCTGGTGGTCGCGGTGTTGCTGGTGCTGCTGTTCTGGCAGGGAAGCGTCACGCTGTTTGCCATCAGCCCACGCTATCTGCCGTCGGTGCCGATGGTGATGGCGGATATCCGCGCGAACGTCGATCTGCTGCTGGCCAGTACCGGACGCACCGGGCTGGAGACGCTGCTGGGTTTTGCGCTGGGCACCGCGTTTGGCGTGGCCTGCGGCATTCTGTTTTTCTACGTCAGCTGGATCGATCGCGCCTGGTTTCCGCTGTTTGTTATCTCGCAGACCGTGCCGGTGATTGCCTTTGGCGCGCTGGTGGTGATCTGGTTCGGCAACACGCTGTTTGCCAAGGTGATGATCGCCTTTTACCTGACATTTTTGCCGGTCACGCTGAACACCAAGCGCGGGCTGGAGATGGTGGATCCGCTGCATATCAGCCTGCTGCGCAGCTTCGGTGCCAGCGGCCTGAAGCGTTTTCTGGTGCTGCACTTCCCCGCCGCCGCCCCGTCGATTTTTGTGGCGCTGAAGCTGGGCATTTCCCTCAGCCTGGTCGGCGCGATTGTCGGCGAGTGGTTCGGTGACACGACGGGCCTGGGCGTGCTGCTGATCCAGTCGATGTACAACGAAGACGTGGTGAGGATGTGGACGCTGATTGTGATCTGCGGGCTGACCGGGGCGCTGCTGTACGGCGTGGTGGAGCGGCTGGAGAGAAAACTGGCCTGGTGGGGGAAATAACCGTGATACGCAAACTTCTGCCGCCGTTCTTCGGCGTACTCAGCCTGATTGTGCTGTGGGAAGGCAGCATCTGGCTGTTTAACATTCAGCCGTTTGTACTGCCGTCGCTGCACAGCATCGTGCTGGCAATTATCAGCAGCGGCAGCAGCCTGTGGGTGTCAATGGGCTGGACGCTGGTGGAGGCGCTGAGCGGCTTTGCGCTAGGCCTGCTGGCCGGGCTGCTGCTGGCGGTGCTGATGACGATTTTTCGGTCGCTGGAAGCGATTCTGATGCCGCTGGCGGTGGCGATTAACTCGGTGCCGACCGTGGCCTGGATCCCGCTGGCGCTGATCTGGTTCGGCATGGGCGCGATGTCCAAAATCGTGCTGGTGGTGCTCGCCGTCAGCTTTGTCATTCTGGTCAACAGCCTGCACGGCCTGAAACAGGCCGACCCGCAGATGATCAATCTGATGCGCAGCTTCGGCGCCAGCCGCCTGACCATTATGCACAAATTGCAGCTGCCTGCCGCGCTGCCGAACATCGTCAGCGGCCTGCGCGTGGGGCTGGTGCGCAGCATCATCGTGGCGATTGTCGCCGAAATGCTCGGCGCGTATCAGGGCATAGGCTGGACCATTTTCCAGTCCACGCAGCAGGTGGATCTGCTGACCGTCTGGGCTGCCGTCGTCGTTTCTTCTCTGGTCAGTATCGCACTCTACGGCCTGCTGGCCTGGATCGATACAACCTTTATCTGGTGGAAATAATCATGACTCAATCCGAACAGCAACTCCGCGTACAGCTTGCCGCCTGCTACCGGCTGATCGCGCATTTCAAGATGGACGATCTGATTTATAACCATATTTCCGTGCGCCTGCCGGGGCCGGAACACCATTTTCTGATCAACCCCTACGGGCTGTTTTTCTCTGAGGTCACCGCCTCCAGCCTGATCAGGATCGATCTGGAAGGCAACGCGCTGGAGCCGAGTGACTATGAGGTGAACCGCGCCGGATTCGTCATCCACAGCGCGATCCACGCGGCGCGGGAAGATGCCATCTGCGTGCTGCACACCCATTCGGATGCCGCCACCGCCGTCTCGGCGTTGGAAGAAGGCCTGCAGCCGGTCAGCCAGTTTGCCATGCACTTCTGGAACCGCCTCGGCTATCACGCCTACGAGGGCGTGGCACTGGATACCGATGAGCGCGCGCGGCTGGTGCGCGACCTCGGCCCACATCAGGTGATGGTGCTGCGCAATCACGGCATTCTCGCCGCCGGTCGTACCATTCCCGAAGCCTTTATGCTCGCTTACTACTTCGAACGCGCCGCGCGCATTCAGCTGATGGCTCAGGGCAGCGGCAGCCAGCTGCTGCTGCCGCCGGAGGCCGTTTCAGAGAAGGCCGCACGCCAGTTCAATCAATGTGAAGGGGATATCCGCCTGCGTGGTGAACGCGAGTGGCCCGCCTTTATCCGTCTGCTGGACAACCTTGACCCCAGCTATCGTCAGTAACGCCTGAGGAGATTAGTCATGTTAGAACTTCGTCCGTTAACCGAACATATCGGCATGGAAGTGCTGAACGTTGATGCCACCCGCCCGATCGATGCTGCGACGTTTGTCGCCCTGCGCGATGCGCTGAACACCCACTCGGTGCTGCTCCTGCGCCAACAGCCGGTCAGCGAGTCGCAGCACGTGGCCTTTGCCCGCGAGTTTGGTGAGCTGCAGGTCCACGTGCTGAGCCAGTATCTGACCACGCCGTATCCCGAGCTGTATGTGCTGTCCAACGTTAAGCAGGACGGCAAGGCGATCGGCAACCATAAAGAGGGCTGGAACTGGCACTCGGACTGGTCCTACTACGATGTGCCCTGCTTCGGCTCGGTGCTGCATGCGGTGGAAGTGCCGCCGGTCGGCGCGGATACGCTGTTCTCCTCGATGTTTGCCGCCTATGACGCGCTGGATGAAGAAACCCAGCGCCTGATCCAACCGCTCAGCGCGGTGCATTCCTACTCCACCTACTACGCCAAAGCCTTCGCGGATCGTGAACCGCTGACCGAGGTGCAGAAAGCCGCCACCCCGGACGTGATCCACCCGCTGGTGCGTCGTCATCAGGAAACCGGCCGCCCGTCGCTGTTTGTCGGCCAGGACATTGTGAAAGAGATCGTCGGCCTGTCGCCGGCAGAGAGCGACGCGCTGCTGGCGCGCCTGAATGCCCACGCCGTCAGCGAGCAGTTTGTTTATCGCCACAAGTGGCAGGCGCACGATCTGCTGATCTGGGACAACCGCTGTACCATGCACCAGGCGACGCCGTATGACGACGTCGCCTACCGCCGCGTGATGCATCGCGCCACAGTGAAGGGCAGCGAACGACCGCAGGCGCTGGTGTAAGCCCATGGCCGCTTCCGCCGAACGACTGCACCGGGCGCTGTTACAGGCATTTAAACAGCGCCACCTGAACAGCCTGAGCTGGCTGGCTGCGGAACCGGCGCTGGCAGCGGCGGCGGCAGGTAGCGACGGTATGGACGCCCCGCTGGCCGGTTTTCCGCTGGTGGTGAAAGACAATATCGATGTCGCCGGGATGCCGACCAGCATCGGCACTTCGCTACTGGCAGAGGAACCGGTCAGCCACAGTGCGGAGCTGGTCACCCGCCTGCAGCGGGCCGGGGCGATTATTATTGGTAAAGCCAGCATGCACGAGCTGGCGTCCGGCACCAGTGGGCTGAACGCCGCCCGGGGCGATGTGCTGCATCCCTTCCTGCCGGGCCGCGTGGTGGGCGGTTCCTCCAGCGGGAGCGCCGCCGCCGTGGCGGCCGGGATTGTTCCGGCCAGCATCGGCACCGACACCGGCGCATCGGTGCGGCTTCCGGCCTCTTTCTGCGGGCTGATTGGCTTTCGCCCTTCGCTCGCGCGCTATCCGCAGCAGGGGATCGCCCCCATTTCCCCCAGCCGGGACACCGCCGGCATTCTCGCCCGGCGTATGGACGACGTGCTGGCGCTGGATGCTGCCATTAGCGGTGACTCCGCCCTGCCCGCCGTTGCGCTGGCCAATCTGCGGCTGGGCGTCCCCCGTGCGCATTTCTGGCACGGCTGTGAACCTGCCGTTGCGGCGGCGGCGGAAATGGTGCTGCAACGCTTAGGCGATAGCGGCGTCACGCTGATTGAGGTGGACATTGAACAGGCCGGAGAGCTGGCGGTACAGGCCGGATACCCGATTGCCTCGTTTGAGCTGCTGCGCGATCTCCCGCGCTATCTGCAACAGCGCGGCAGCCGCTACAGCTTTGAGCAGCTGAAAATGGCCGTCGCCAGCCCGGACGTGCGGGCGCTGATGGCCGATGCGGCAACCATCGGCCCCGAACGCTATCAGGAGGCGCTTAACCACTGGAAGCCGCTGTTGGTTGCCCGCTATCGGGCTGTTTTTCAGCAGCATCGGTTAGACGGACTGGTGTTTCCGACGGTGCCGCTGTTGCCGCCATCAATTGCGCAGGCCAATTCGCTGTTCCGCCAGCTGATTGCCAACTGCGAACCGGCCACGGTGGTGGGGCTGCCCTGCATCAGCCTGCCGCTGGCGCAGACGCCTGACGGAATTCCGGTGGGGATGGAGTTTCAGTTTGCGGCCGGGGAGGATCGCCGCCTGCTGGCTGCAGCGACCCTGCTGATGGCGCAGATACAGGTGCCAGCTCGCGCTGGAGAGCAGAAGTGATGCGTCACCCCCTTCTTTCCAAAGGGGGTGACCTTTTTACGCCATTATTTCACGCAGTTGTCGCACTGATTGTGGATCTGCTGGAAGAAGTCGTTGCCTTTGTCATCGACCAGAATAAAGGCCGGGAAGTTTTCCACTTCGATTTTCCAGATAGCCTCCATACCCAGTTCCGGATATTCAATGCACTCCAGGCTTTTGATGCTCTGCTGCGCCAGCACCGCGGCCGGGCCGCCGATGCTGCCGAGGTAGAAGCCACCGTGTTTCTGACAGGCATCCGTCACCTGCTGGCTGCGGTTGCCCTTCGCCAGCATGATCATACTGCCGCCGTTGGCCTGCAGCTGATCGACGTAGGAGTCCATGCGGCCGGCGGTGGTCGGCCCCAGCGAGCCGGAAGCATAGCCCTCCGGCGTTTTCGCCGGTCCGGCGTAGTACACCGGGTGATCCTTGATGTACTGCGGCAGGCCTTCGCCGTTATCAATCCGCTCTTTCAGTTTGGCGTGGGCGATATCGCGCCCGACGATGATGGTGCCGCTGAGTGACAGACGGGTCGATACCGGGTATTCAGACAGCTGGGCCAGAATCTCCTTCATTGGCCGGTTCAGATCCACCTGTACCACGTCGCCCTCGCCCTGCTGGCGCAGTTCCTCCGGAATATACTGACCCGGATTCTGCTCCATCTTCTCAATCCAGATGCCGTCGCGGTTGATTTTCGCCTTGATGTTACGGTCGGCGGAGCAGGACACCGCCATCGCCAGCGGGCAGGATGCGCCGTGGCGCGGCAGGCGGATCACGCGGATATCGTGGGCGAAGTATTTACCGCCAAACTGCGCGCCCAGCCCCAGCTGCTGAGCCGCCAGCAGCAGCTCCTGCTCCAGCTCTACGTCACGGAATGCCTGACCGTGCTCGTTGCCTTCGGTAGGCAGCTGGTCGTAGTAGTGGGTCGAGGCCAGCTTCACGGTTTTCAGCGTGCTGTCAGCAGACGTTCCGCCGATAACAAAGGCAATATGGTACGGCGGGCAGGCGGCGGTGCCCAGGCTGCGCATTTTCTCGGTGAGAAACGCTTTCAGCTTGCCGGGGGTCAGCAGCGCTTTGGTTTCCTGGTAGAGATAGGTTTTGTTGGCCGAGCCGCCGCCTTTCGCCATACACAGGAACTTATATTCGTCGCCGTCAACGCTGTAGAGGTCGATCTGCGCGGGCAGGTTAGTGCCGGTGTTCACCTCGCGGTACATATCCAGCGCGGCATTCTGCGAATAGCGCAGGTTGTCTTCGGTGTAGGTGTTGTAGACCCCTTTCGCCAGCGCGGCCTCATCACCGCCGCCGGTCCACACGCGCTGCCCTTTTTTGCCCATAATAATCGCCGTACCGGTATCCTGGCAGGTCGGCAGAATACCCTTGGCGGCAATCTCAGAGTTGCGCAGAAACTGCAGCGCTACGTAGCGGTCATTCTGGCTGGCTTCCGGATCGGTCAGCATCGCGGCCACCTGGCGCTGGTGCGCCGGGCGCAGCATAAAGGAGGCGTCGTGGAACGCGTGCTGCGCCAGCAGCGTCAATGCCTCAGGTTCGACTTTTAAAATCGACTGCCCGTCGAATTCACTGACGGAAACGTGATCGCGGGTAAGCAGATAGTATTCGGTATCCTCTTTGGCAAGAGGAAACGGGGTCTGATAATGGAACGGTTTTTTCGACATTTTGCTCTCACTTAATCATAAGTAGCCGCGCAACATCGCTGCACCACCGGCAACGTCACTGGCGATATTTCATTATGGTTTTTATCTGGCCGGCCCGGGGAGAAGCGGGGCCGGCAGGTTTACTGAGAATGTTATAGGGAGTTGCGGAGAATAACCATGATTTCAGTGGCAGATCAGAACATCATTACCATCCACGGATAGCCGATCAGCATCAGCGCACACAGGAAGAACAGCCCGAAAATGGTGCCCATGCGCCAGTAGTCTTTGGTGGGCAGATAGCCGCTGCCGTAATAAATCGGGCTGGGGCCGGTGCCGTAAGGGGTGATAATGCCCATCACGCCCAGTGAGGTACACATCATCAGACAGAACACCGGCATATTGATCCCCGGGATTGCCGCGGCAATGGTCAGCATGGCCGGCAGCAGCGCGGTGGTGTGCGCGGTGGTGCTGGCAAACAGGTAGTGAAGCAGGTAGAAGGCGATCATCAGCACCACCGCCGAGACCTGCGGATCGTAGCCCTGAAGCAGCAGCCCGCCCTGCTTGCCCAGCCAGGCAATAAAGCCGACGCGCGCCAGGCCATCGGCCAGCGCCACCAGCGTGGCAAACCAGGCGAAGGTGTTCCAGGCCGGTTTATTACTGGTGATATCATTCCAGTTCAGCACCCCGGTCCACAGCATCAGCACCACCACCAGCAGCGCGGCCATTGCCGGTTCAATCCAGGCCGTGGCGAAGATCCACATCAGCAGCGCGGACACGACAAACACCAGCAGCAGGATTTCATTGCGCGACAGCTTGCCGAGCTTCTCCAGTTCGCTGGTAGCCCAGCGCGGCACTTCGTCGTTGAACTTCACCTCCGGCGGATAGAGCCAGTAGGCCATCAGCGGCATGGTCAGCAGCAGCAGCACGCCCAGCGGCAGGAAGGCCAGGAACCACATACCCCAGGAGATTTCAAAGCCGATAACGCTTTTAACCAGCGCCAGCGCCAGCAGATTCGGGGCCAGCGCGGACAGGAACATTGAGCTGGTGATACAGGCGGCGGTGATGGCCACCCACATCAGGTAAGAGCCGATCTTACGCGCGCTGGGGTCGTTGGGTTTGGAGCCGTACAGCGGCGGCAGGTTGGCGATAATCGGATAAATGGTTCCGCCGCTGCGCGCGGTGTTGGACGGCGTAAAGGGCGCCAGCAGCAGATCGGCGAAGGTGATGGCGTAGCCCAGCGTCAGACTGCGGCGGCCCAGATATTTTACCAGGATCAGCGCCAGCCGACGGCCAAACTGCGTTTTGTCATAGCCTGCGGCAAACATAAATGCGCCAAAAATAAGCCACACGGTGGAGTTGCCGAAGCCGCTGACCGCCCACTTAAACGCCTGCGTCGCGGTTTTAAAATTCGGGTCGGCCAGTTCCGCCGGGCTGAACAGCACCCACGGGCTGAAGAGCGCGATCGCCACCACGCCGGTCAGTCCTATTACTGCCCCGGGCAGCGGTTCGAAAATCAGGCCGACAATCACCCCAACGAAAATGGCGAAGAAGTGCCATGCGTATGGCTCCAGCCCCTGAGGCACCGGCACCAGTAACAGCAGTACCGCCACGAGAACAGGCAGGAACATCATAATCAGACGTTTTTTTTGTCCCGTAGCGGCCGGAGGGGCGGCGACGGTTTCACTAACCGAAGATGTCTGTTTCATAGTTTTATCTGCAGGTTGATGGGTATAAGTGAAGTATCCACTTACTTTATAGCCGATATTGCGTTTGTTTTTTCATTTTTTTCTCCTGACATTCAGCCGTCAGACCGGCCCGGGTGAAATAAGATAAAGCCGCAGGCGTTAATATTTACCGGAGCCTCGCCACGCGGATAAAATAAAGAACAAATTTTTATTGCCCACATTAGCTTAATCTTACTCTCTTAATGTGGTCGCCTGTTTTATCGCCAGCGCTTTTCTTAGACAAAATCCACCACATAGTGCATTGTTTTTACTGTAGTTATTTTTATGTTTCTTGAAAGTTGATTTTTTGTTCCTGTTGGTTAACAATTAATGAAATAGTTTATATTGGCACAGGAATATCTGTTCATTGTCGGTGGTTAAATTTAGAATAATAAACAATCCACCCGGGTAATTTTATATTCGCAACAGGATGTCGTAACTTCATTATTTTTTAATCGTCGCCTGCAACAGCATTATAAGAATTTTTATTTGGAGCCCACCTGATGAATACGCTAAGCCCTGTTCTTAACCCCCTGACGCTGCCGAACGGCGCCGTGCTGAAAAACCGTCTGTTAATGGCCCCGATGACCACCTGTACCGGCTTTTACGACGGCACGGTCACCAGCGAACTGGTTGAATACTACCGCGACCGCGCCGGCAGCATCGGCACGGTGATCGTTGAATCCTGCTTTATCGACCCCAAAGGTCCGGCCTTCCCCGGCGCTATCGGCATCGACAGCGACAACAAAATCCCGGGTCTGGCAAAAATTGCACACGCTATCAAGACCAAAGGCTCAAAAGCTATTTTGCAGATCTATCACGGTGGCCGCATGGTGGAACCGGAGCTGATCGGCGGCAAAACGCCGGTCGCCCCCAGCGCCATTGCCGCTCCCCGTGAAGGAGCGACCACGCCGCAGGCGCTGACCGCGGAAGAAGTTGAGGTGATGATCACCAAATTTGGCGATGCGGTGAACCGGGCAATTAAAGCCGGGTTTGACGGCGTGGAGCTGCACGGCGCGAATACCTATCTGATCCAGCAGTTCTATTCACCCAACTCCAACCAGCGCGATGACAAATGGGGCGGCAGCCGCGACAACCGCACCCGCTTCCCGCTGGAGGTGCTGGAAATCACCCATAAAATGGTGCAGCGCTTCGCCGATTCGACGTTTATTATCGGCTATCGCTTTTCACCGGAAGAGCTGGAAGTCCCCGGCATCCGCTTCGATGATACGATGTACCTGCTGGAGAAGCTGGCGGCGCGCGGCATTGATTACGTGCATTTCTCCGTCGGCCAGCTGCTGCGCCCCTCCATCGTGGACCGCGACGACCCTACTCCGCTGATTACCAAATACCTCGCCGCCCGCACGGCCACGCTGGCGAAAGTGCCTGTTATTGGCGTGGGCGGCGTGCTGAATAAAGCCGATGCCGAGCTGGCGCTGGAGAAAGGTTTTGATCTGGTGGCGGTAGGCAAGGCCTGCATCGCCTACCCGGACTGGGCCGACCGCATCATTAAAAACGAACAGCTTGAGCTGTTTATCAACAGCACCCAGCGGGAAGCGCTAAACATCCCTGAACCGCTGTGGCGATTCTCGCTGGTGGACGCGATGATCCGCGATGTCAGCTCCGGCGGCCGGAAATATAAAGCCGGCGTGTACCAGGAGAAAGTAGAAGCCGAAGCGCTGAAGCTTAAAATCAACGTCACGCTGGACACCGACCGTATTACCGATATCGCCATGGTGGCGGATGATTCGCTCGACGTGGATTTTACCACCACCTTTGAGAAGCTGCGCACCCGCATGCTGGTGGCCAACAGCCCCTATGTGGATGCCATCACCGGGGCCACCACCCAGAGCGAGGCGCTGAAAAAAGCCGTCTCCCGCGCGATGACCACCTCCAGTAAAGAACACGTGATTGAGGAAGGCGGCAACCCGCAGGCACCGCAGAATTACGATGTGGTGGTGATCGGCAGCGGCGGTGCCGGTCTGGCGGCGGCGATCCAGGCCAGCGACGCCGGTGCGCACGTGGTGATTATCGAGAAGATGCCGACCATCGGCGGCAACACCATTAAGGCCTCGGTGGGAATGAACGCTGCGGAAACCCACTACCAGCAGCTGAAAGGCATTGAGGACAGCAAAACGCTGTTCTATGACGAAACGTTGAAAGGCGGCAAATTCAAAAACAACCCGGTTCTGCTGAAAGAATTTGTCGAGCGGGCGCCGGGGGCGATTGAATGGCTGAAGGACAATGAGATTGAACTCAGCGATATCACCATTACCGGCGGCATGAGCATTGAGCGCACCCACCGCCCGGCCGATCGCTCTGCCGTTGGCGGTTTCCTGATCAGCGGCCTGGTGAAAGGCATTAATCAGCGCAGTATTGAGGTGCTGCTGGAAACCTCCGTGGAGGAGATCCTGCTGGAAAACGGCGTGGTCAGCGGCGTGAAGGTGGTGGATGAATACAACGACAGCCGCGTCCTCAACGCCAAAAGCGTGATTGTGGCCACTGGCGGCTTCAGCGCCAACCGCGAAATGGTGGTGAAATACCGTCCGGAGCTGGATGGCTTCGTCACCACCAACCATAAGGGCGCCACCGGCAGCGGGATTGCCATTCTGCAGAAAATTGGCGCAGGCACGGTGGATATGGGCGAAATTCAGATCCACCCGACCGTGGAGCAAACCACCTCTTATCTGATTTCCGAAGCGATCCGCGGCGGCGGCGCGATTCTGGTCAGCCAGGCGGGCCAGCGTTTCTATAACGAAATGGAAACCCGCGACAAAGTGTCGGCGGCAATTATCGCCCTCCCGGAGAAAAGCGCCTGGATTATCTTCGACAACCAGGTTCGCGGCAATAATAAAGCCGCCGATGAGTACATCGCCAAAGGCTTTGTGGTCAGCGCCCCCACTCCGCACGAGCTGGCGGTAAAACTGAATATGGATCAGGAAAGCCTGCAAACCACGCTGGGGCGCTACAACCAGTTTGTTGAGCAGCAGAACGATGAGGATTTTGGCCGCACCACCGCGATGCGTCATCCGCTGAATCAGGCACCGTACTATGCCATCCGCATTGCGCCCGGCGTGCATCACACCATGGGCGGCGTCACCATCAATACCGAGACGGCGGTGCTGGATGCGCAGCAGCAGCCGATCGGCGGCGCATGGGCGGCGGGTGAAGTGGTCGGCGGTATTCACGGCGCTAACCGCATCGGCGGTAACGCCATAGCGGACATCATCATCTTCGGCACGCTGGCCGGGCGCAACGCCGCCGCCTGGGCCAGGCGCTGATCCCCGGTGGACGGGGTGTATGCCTTTTCCACCGTGATGATGGGCTCCCCCATCCTGCTCAAGCTGTTTGAGCAGGATGACACGCTGGCGCGCGCGGTTTTCCAGCTGATCAAACAGCAGGAAAACCGGCTCACCGTCAATCGTCCCCACTCGGAGGTGATGGCGATTAACCACGCGGCGGGCCGCCATCCGGTCACCGTCAGTCCGCCGGTCTACGCGCTGATTAAGCACGCTCACCGGGTCAGCCTGCTGCCCGGCAGCGCGTTTAATTTCGCCATTGGCCCGCTGGTCAAGCGCTGGAAAATTGGTTTTCAGGGCAACAGCGTGCCGCCTGAAGATGAACTGGAGGCGTTACTGGCACTCACCCGGCCCGATGCCATTACGCTTGACGACGAAAGCCACAGCGTGTTCCTGCATCAGCCGGGCATGGAAATCGATCTCGGGGCGATAGCCAAAGGCTGGATTGCCGACGTGGTGCGCGACTATCTGCGCCAGCGGGAGGTGGACTACGGGCTGATTAACCTGGGGGGAAACGTCCAGACGCTGGGCCACCGGACGGAGCGATCCTGGGGCATTGGCCTCAAGCAGCCGTTTGGCGCTCCTGATGCACTGATTGGAGTGATAAATGTGATCAATAAATCGGTGGTCACCTCTGGCGTCTATGAGCGTTACTTTGAGCTTGACGGTCGCCGCTATCATCACATTCTTGACCCGCAGAGCGGCTATCCGCTGGATAACGAACTGCTGAGCGTGACCGTCGTTTCGAAAGATTCGATTGACGGTGATATCTGGACCACCCTGCTTTACGGTATGGGGGTGGAACAAAGCCTTGCCTGCCTGCGCGACGTTCCCCACATCGAAGCCATTTTTGTCACCCGGGATCGCCGGGTGATCTGCCCGTCACAGCGGCAGTTTAGTGTGAAGTTGCTGGATGACCGTTACCGGTTTGAAGGGATGGCGTAAAACGGGCGATGTCATCATCGCCCGGGGGGGGAAACTAGTAACGCATCATCACCGATTTCAGACGCGTGTAGTCATTGATAAACGCACTGCCAAACTCGCGCCCGTTACCCGAGCCTTTAATGCCGCCAAACGGCAGCGCCGGGTCGAGTAACGTATGCATGTTGATCCAGACAATGCCCGCCTGCATACGCTCGCTGTAGCGCATAGCCTTATGCAGATTATGGGTCCAGACGCTGGCGGCCAGGCCAAACGGTGAGTTGTTAACCATTGCCAGCGCCTTTTCTTCATCGTCATAGGCCAGGAACGAACCGACCGGGCCAAACGTCTCTTCCCGCATCATCATCGAATTCTCACTGCGGACTTTCACCACCGTCGGCAGGAAATAATAGCCGGGCTGGTCGGGAGAACATCCGCCATAAACGATTTCATCCCCTTCCTCTCTCGCCTGGTTAACCATGCCCAGCACTTTATCCAGATGCGCCTTGTTGGCCAGCGGGCCAATCTGGCACGCTTCATCCAGCGGCGAAGCAACTCTGAACTGAGCGAGTCGCTGGCTCAGTTTCTCCAGCACCTCATCCAGTTTGCCGGACGGCAGATAGAACCGCTCGGCCGAAGCGCAAACCTGACCCTGATTCAGATAGCCGGCCTCAATGATGCCGTTCACCATTTCTTCCACCGTCATATCATCAAGGAACAGCGCAGCGTTCTTGCCTCCCAGTTCCAGCGTGACCGGTTTAGCCAGCGCGCTGGCCGAATTGCCAACGCCACGGCCGGTCGGCACTGAACCGGTAAAGGTCACCTTGGCGCAGAATGGGTGTTCAATCAGCATTGGTCCCAGCAGCCTGCCGTCACCGTTGACCACGTTAATCGCGCCCGCAGGGAAACCCACCTCCGTTGCCAGCTGGGCAACGCGCAGCATGGTCAGCGGGGTATATTCACTGGGCTTGAGCACCACGGTACAGCCGCACACCAGCGCCGCCGCCATTTTCCAGATGGAAATGAGAATAGAGAAATTCCACGGAATAATTCCCACCACCACGCCCAGCGGCTCTCGCAGCGTATATCCCCTGAGCTTTTCACCCTGCGCGGCCGGGATCGAGATATCGGTCGTTTCCCCACAGATTTTTCCTGCCCAGCCGGCAAAATAGCGCAGAAACGCCACGGCCTGATCCACTTCCAGACCCCGTGAAAGGACAATGGTTTTACCGGAGCACAGCGTTTCAATCTGTGCCAGTTCCTCACGGTGGCGTTCCATGGCATCAGCCAGTTTTAACAGCAGATTTCCGCGCGCCAGCGCTGAGGTCGCCGCCCAGCTGCCGGTAAACGCCTGCTGCGCCGCCGTCATCGCCGCTTCAACATCTTCGACACATCCGTCATGGACGTGAGCGACCTGTTGCGCCGTGGCAGGATTTACAACCTGTCGTAACGCGCCTTTTCCTGGATGGCTGAGTCCGTTAATGAAATGACCGTGTTCACGTTGGAAAAACGATTTCACCGTTTCCAGAATTGCGACCTGGTTCATAATAAACTCCTGATTAATATTTATTTCAACCGTTGCATGGTGGCATTTGCCACCCGCCCGGAAAGGACTTTCCATGTCTTTTCGGTGCCGTTAATCACCCGTATTCCCCTTCAGGATTCACATCTGCCGGGGAAATATTGGCCAGAATTGCAGGTCCGGGCGTTAAGCACCGAGGCATGTACAGTGGGGATAAGTCATACGAAAAACATCCCGGTTTGGCGGGGATCGCTCGTTTTTCAATGGCACGAGAGTGCGCCACGTGATTAATTTGCGTTAACCGGGAGAGGGATTGTTTGTTTTTTCGTGCTTTTACTATTTTATATAACGAAAGTTAGCAAAATAACGATAATAAACTCTGAAAAACAAGAAATACCCGGCAGCATCACCGACGCCGGTATCCTGGATCCGTCGCCCGTTACCTTCCGGACAGCTGATGCCGAATCGCAGAAAGCGTGCGGCGACGAATCATCCCGCTGGCCGTGCGTATCAGCAGCCAGTAGGGCAGCAGCTTCAACCGCGTAGCTTTATCCGGGCAGCCGATAAAGGTTTCGGTTCGTAATCGCCAGGCTTCACCTTCCGCCACTAGCTGAAAGTGCAGCACCAGACGCGCCACACCCGGCTGCTGGAACGCCGTAAACTCCCCGACGTCCCGCAGAGGGATAATGCCCATATCCGTTCGCCAGAATCGTCCTGTCAGGCCATAGCTGAGCGTATCCGGGCCGCGTTCAAGAGGCGTAAAGGTATGCAGGCCAAAAGCGGGCTGCGGTTCACGGGATGTTTTCGTTGAGGGAAACAGTTTCCCCGGCAGCTCGCGCAGGGTCATAAACGCATGGGAAAGCGGGTCACTGCGCATATCGTAGGCGGCAACGGCATCCAGAATCGCGTCGGCCGGGGCGAAAATCGGCCCGGATTCATGCCGTTCATGAAAATTATAGCCCGGCAGAAACGGCGTACCGCTGCCTGAATGACGACTTTCCTGTTCGCTAATATAGCCAAAGACGCGCATTATCGGTTCCTTTTGAACGGGCCAGTAGCGATAGTACGCATAAATTCAGCAACAAAAAAGCGCCGCTGTAAAACAGCGACGCTCCGGATGAAAGTGCAGATCAGTGATAGCTGATAGTCGTCCCCACCAGGCTATTCGGTTCCGTATACGCGGCGGTGCGAATCGCCCTGGCAGGCACGGCGGTGGTCTTGCCCGACAGCTGGGTCGTCAGCGCAACCAGCGAGGTGCTGCCGGTGACAAAGCTGATTGTTGACGGCTGCTGCACCGTGGTCAGATAACCCTCTGTTTGTGCTGCCAGGCTGGCACCGGAAATCGTGCTCAGGATGACTGCAACAAGGGCGGTTTTGCGAATGTTCATAATGTCCCCTTGATGCCTTTTCCTGTGATAAATGAATTACTGATAGATAACCGCGGTGCCGTGCAGTTTATTCGCACCGGATGTGGAGGTGATGCGGAAAGATTTCGCACCCGCCTGCTCTGCTTTTGCCGCCAGTTTCGCTTCCAGTGAGGAAAGATTTGACGCGCCGCCCGCAGAAATCACCCCAATCTGTTGCTGCTGCTGAGGTGCACTGTTGACCAGATCGGCCGCAAAGCCGGTGAAAGAAACGGAAGCCAGAGCGATTGCAGCGACGGTCATTTTAATGGTTTTCATAATATTTACTCTCAATTTTGTGCTGTTTGGTTAGTTGGCGTCGTTATTAATTAACGATCGATAATTAAATGTTATCCTCCGTCTGTCGTATCGTCAACATCATTTTATTAACGATCGATAAGTTAATAACTAATTCATTGAATTTACTATTTTTATAGTGAGCACTTTTTTGCATAACGCCCGGAGAAATCTGCCATTACGTACCGCTCGACAGCGGCCATCAATGTTTTTATACTGATTGATAATTTAATCATTTGTGCGGTAATGCTAAGCGAGGAATGATGACAACGACTGAGCAGGACGCAGCAACACGTAAAGGCCGGGGACGGCCAAAAACCTTCGATCGGGAAGCGGCGCTGGATATCGCGCTGGAGCTGTTCTGGCGTCACGGCTATGAAGCTACTTCCCTGGCCGATCTGGTGGCAGCAACCGGCGCAAAAGCGCCAACGCTTTACGCTGAATTTACCAATAAAGAGGGCATGTTCCGTGCGGCGGTGGATCGCTATACCGAGAAATTCGCCAGCAAAAGTGCCGCCGCGCTCACCTGCCCGGACAGCTGTGTCGCCAGCGGCATAGAGAACTACTTCCGCTCAACGGCGGCCTGTTTCACCGACAGTGAAAAGCCGGGCGGCTGCTTCTTTATCTGCACCTCAACCGGGCTTTCCGCCAGCTCCGAAGACGTGGCAAAAATGCTGCGCAGGCGTCACGACAATCAGGAACAGAACCTGCTGGCGTTTCTGCAGGATCGCAAGGCGGCCGGTGAGCTGGATCCGCAGGCCGACGTGGAGGGTATTTCTGCCTGGCTGGGCTGCCTGCTGCAGGGAATGTCCGTACGCGCCCGTGAAGGCGCGACGAATGCCGAGCTGAACGCACTGGTGGACACGCTGATGCTGCAGTGGCCGGTGCTCAGCAGGCTGGGTGTGAACTAACGCGCCGGGCGCTCCAGGCCTAAATGGCCGCGCAGCGTATCGGCCTGATACTCTGCGCGGAACACCCCCCGCTCCTGAAGTAACGGCACCACCTCGTTGAAAAAGGCGTCTGAAGCCTCCGGTATCCACGGCGGCATCACCACAAAACCATCCACCGCACGCTGCTGATACCATTCGGCGATGCGGGCCGCCAGCGACTGCGCGGTTCCCGCCACGATAAACCCGGATCCGGCCACCCATTTGGTAAACTGCCGCACGGTCATCCCCTGCTCCCTCGCATGGCTCAGCATCGGCGCAAAGCGCTCTTTTCGCGCCAGCTGACCGACGATGTCCGGCACCGGGCCGTCGAGATCGTGCTGCGCCCAGTCATAGTTCATGGTATTGGAGAGATGCGTCAGGGTTGCCAGCGGATGATGCAGTTGCTTCAGCTCGTTCAGCAGGTCGTCGGCCTCCTTCTGCGTGCGGCCAATCACCGGCTGCAGACCGGGCAGGATCTTCAGGCTGTCGGGCTTTCGGCCATGGGCCACCACCCGCGCTTTGACCGCCGCATACCAGGTCTGTGCCGAAGCCAGATCGGGCTTTTCGGCGGCAAACACCGCATCCGCCGTCCGCGCCGCCAGCTCCATAAACGGCCCGGAACCGCCGGCCTGAAACGTCACCGGATGCCCCTGCGGCGGGCGGGAAATATTCAGCGGCCCGCGGCTGCGGAACCAGTCGTTATCGATATTGGCATAGCGAATACGGCTGCCGTCGGCGTAAACGCCGTTTTCACGATCGCCAATAATCGCCTCATCCGCCCAGCTGTCCCAGAGTGTACGCACCGCCTCAATAAACGCGTCCGCCTTTTCGTATCGCTGTTCGTGGCTCAGCAGCGTCTGACCAAAATTGGCCGCTTCGGCATCGCTGGTTGAGGTCACCACGTTCCAGCCGGCACGCCCGCCGGTCAGATGGTCCAGCGTTGCCAGGGTACGCGCAGCGGCAAAGGGCTGGATCACCGAGCTGGAAATGGTCCCCGCCAGGCCGATTTTATCGGTGACCGCCCCCAGCGCAGAGAGCACGGTGAACGGTTCCGGCCGCTCGGTTACGCGATGGCGCACCGCTTCGGTCACGCTGTCGCCGTACACATCATCAATCGACAGCTTGTCGGCCATAAAAATCAGATCGAACTTCGCCGCCTCGGCCTTCTGTGCCAGTGATTGAATCAGCGGCCAGTCGGTGGGGTTCGGTTTTGCCGCGCCGGGCATTCGCCAGCCCGCGTAGTGGCAGCCGGTAGGTTCCAGGAACAGCGCCAGATGCAGTGACATCGTTTACCCCTTAGCCGGCTGGGTGCTGACGGTCAGATCGGTATCAAACCACTTCTCGGAGATCTTCTTCAGCGTGCCGTCGGCGCGCAGTTCGGTCAGCGCCTTATCGACCTTCGCCTTCAGCTCCTCACCGCGGGCGTCCTTGCGGAACGGCAGGGCCACCTGCTTTTCGCCAAAGGTTTCACCCACCACCTTCAGCGGCAGATTCTTATGCTTGATCTGCCCCAGCAGGATCACCTGGCCGGAAACAAAGGCATCCACCTTGCCCTGCGCCACGCTGTTAAACACCACGTCGGACCCTTCAAAGGTCACCAGCTTGATTTTGTTTTCCGGGTCAAATTCCTTCAGCACTTTGGCATAGTTCGACCCCAGCTCGGCCGCCACGGTTTTCCCGGCCATGTCGCTCAGCCCGTGGATGCTGTTGTTATTCACGCTGACCGCCAGCGCCGCCGCCGAGTAGTAATACGGTACGCTGTAATCATATTTCTTGCGGCGCTCCGGCGTGTCGGCGAAATTGCCCACCGTATCCACCTTGCCCGTTTCCAGCGAGCCCAGCACCCCGACCCAGTCGGAGGTCACCCACTCGATCTTGTAGTGAATTTTCTCCGCCACCGCCTGCAGGATCTCGGCGCTGAAGCCTTTGATTTCATTACCCTGTTTAAAATAGTGCGGATAGCCATCCGGCGTGGCTCCCACCCTCAGCACCGGCTGCTTCGCAGATTTATCGGCGGCATTGTCGCAGCCGCTCAGCAGTGCCAGCGCGCCGGCAATCAGTGCAAATTTGTACCCTTTCATTATTGTTTTTCCCGGTTAGTCAGAGGACGTAAGGTTTGCCGATATAGCGTTCCAGCTGCCGCTGCAGCGCGCTGAGCACAATGGTCAGCGCCCAGTACACCAGCCCGACGGCAAAATAGGCTTCGAAGAATTTCAGTGATTCGGTGGCAATCAGCTTGCCGCCCGCCAGCAGCTCACTCACCCCGAGGGTGAAGGCCAGCGACGAGTTCTTGATCAGGCCAATCCAGATATTCCCGGCGGCGGGAATGGCATTGCGGCACGCCTGCGGCAGCAGGATACGCCTCGCCGCGTGGACGTGGCTGAGGCCGGATGCCAGCGAGGCCTCCCACTGCCCGCGATCCACTGAATCAATCGCCGCACGAAACACCTCGGCAAGATAGGCGGCGCTGTTCAGGCTCAGGCCGATAATCACCGCGTGCGTGGCGCTCAGGCTGTTCAACGCCGGGAACAGCTGCGGCAGGCCGAAGTAGATAATCAGCAGCTGCACCAGCACCGGCGTGCCGCGAAAAAAGGAGATATACAGGTGGGCAAACAGCGCCAGCGGGCGAATACTCCGCAGCAAAACGGCCAGCCCGGCACCCAGCACGGTGGCCAGCACAATAGAGCACAGCGAAATAAACAGGGTGATCGGCAGGTAAGTCAGGATCTGCGGGATAATCCCCAGCATATAGCCAACGTCAAAATTCATGGCGGGATGTCCTTATCGTAGGGTCAGGCAAATTCGTGGAGGAAACGGTGCGCGCGGTTTTCCGTAACGGGATCGAACATCACCTCCGGCGCGCCCTGCTCGACGATGCGCCCCTGCTCCATAAAAAATATTCGCTGCGAAATATCACGGGCGAAACGCATTTCATGGGTGACGATCAGCATGGTCAGCGAACGTTCCGCCAGGCTGGCGATCAGGTTCAGAATGTCGCGCCGCAGCTCCGGGTCCAGCGATGAGGTGGGTTCATCCAGCAGCAGCGCTTCCGGCTCCAGGCTCAGCGCGCGGGCAATACCGACGCGCTGCTGCTGACCGCCGGAAAGCGTAATGGGATAGGCAGAAGCCTTATGCGCCAGGCCGACGCTGGTCAGCAGCGCCATCGCCCGGTCGCGAGCCTCATCCCGGCGACAGCCGCGGCCGTAGATCAGCACTTCGGAGATATTTTCCAGCGCGGTTTTGTTCTTAAACAGGTTGTAGTGCTGGAAGACCATCGCGCTCTGGCGACGAAAGCGGGTGGTATTGCGGTGGGTCAGCGCGGTGGTATCAACCGTTTCTGCACCGATGGTAAGCTGGCCGCTGTCGGGTTTCACCAGCAGATTCAGGCTGCGCAGCAGCGTGGATTTTCCCGAACCGGACGGCCCGATAATCGACACCACTTCACCACGCCTGACGCTGAAGTTGATGTCGTTAAGCGCCTGATAATTCTTAAACTTTTTATTTAACCCGCTGACTTTAATCATTACCGCCCCGCTGAAAGTTAACTTTGGGGCAGTGTAACGTTGCACAAAATCACAGACGAATGCTTAAAAATTATAAGGTTAGTTATTATTCGCTGAAGAAGGCCGCACGGGAAATGGCCCCCCGAAGGAGGCCGTGAGGATTAAGCGCGTTTTGCACGCTCGGCGGTGACCTGCTGCGCGATACGGTCGCCAATGCAGCGATCGATATTGCGCCAGTATTCAAAAGCACGTGAGAGCACCGGCTCCTCCACGCCGTTCAGCAGATGGCCGCTGACGTTATCCACCAGCCGCTGGCGGGCGGCGTCATCCATCACCTGATTAACCAGCGTGTTCGCCTGGCCGTAGTCGTCGTCATCACGGTGCAGGCTGTACGGTGCGTGCACCATCTCACCGCTGGCGTGCCAGGTGGAATCCGTCGGATAACGCTTGCCGTCGGCAACCGGACCGCCTTTGGAATTCGGCGCGTAAACCGGGTCAGAAACCGGGTTCATACGCATCGCTCCGTCCTTGCTGTAGCTGTTAACCGGCGACTGCGGCGCGTTTACCGGGATCTGATTGTAGTTCACCCCCAGCCGCGCACGGTGTGCATCCGCATAGGCAAACATGCGGCCGATCAGCATTTTATCCGGGCTGATACCGATGCCCGGGACCAGATTGTTTGGCTCGAAGGCCGCCTGTTCAATCTGCGCGTGGTTATCGGTTGGATTCCGGTTAAGGGTGAGTTTACCGACCTTAATCAGCGGGTAATCCGCGTGCGGCCACACCTTGGTCAGATCGAAGGGGTTAAAACGATAATTATCCGCCTCGGCGAACGGCATAATCTGCATAAACAGCGTCCAGCTCGGGTACTCCCCGCGTTTGATCGCTTCATACAGATCGCGAGTATGGTAGTCGCCATCCTGCCCGACCAGCAGATCGGCCTCCTGCTGATGCAGGCACTCAACGCCCTGGTCGGTTTTGAAGTGGTATTTCACCCAGAACTTTTCGCCCTGTGCGTTGACCCACATGTAGGTATGGCTGGAAAAACCGTCCATATGTCGCCAGCTTTTCGGGATCCCACGGTCCCCCATCAGCCAGGCCACCTGGTGCGCCGACTCCGGGGACAGCGTCCAGAAATCCCACTGCATATCGTGATCGCGCAGATTGTTATCGGCGCGGCGCTTTTGCGAACGGATAAAGTGCTGGAATTTCAGCGGGTCACGAATGAAAAATACCGGGGTGTTGTTCCCCACCATATCGTAGTTGCCTTCGCTGGTGTAGAACTTGATGGCGAAGCCACGCGGATCGCGCCAGGTATCCGGGCTGCCCCGTTCCCCCGCCACGGTGGAAAAACGCATCACCACATCCGTTTTAACGCCGGGCTGGAACAGTGCCGCTCGCGTATAGCGACTGATATCTTCCGTCACCTCAAAATGACCAAACGCCCCGCTACCTTTGGCATGCGGCTGGCGCTCGGGAATGCGTTCACGGTTGAAATTGGCCATCTGCTCAATCAGATAGTGGTCATGCAGCAGCAATGGTCCGTTCGGTCCGACCGAAAGGGAATGCTCATCGCTGGCGACCGGGCTACCGGCATCGGTGGTGGTAGGCTTGCATTTATCGTTGCTCATCACTGTCTCTCCGACATTGTTATGGAGTCCAGCGATTAAGGGTAGACTATATACACAAAAAAAATGTGCCTTTCGTGTTTAACGGTACAAAGCATAAGCAGACCACAATTACTGTGGTCTGGTTTCAGTTTATATATGAAATGCAACGCGCTTACCGGATGGAAGCTCTACATCCAGACTTAACTTACCGCCCATCGCTTCAATATAGCGTTTTAGGGTAGCCAGCTTCAGCTCATTGCCACGCTGTTCAAGCTGTGTGATCGCGGGCTGACTGATGCCCATGGCTTCAGCCACATGTCTTTGCGATAGTTGAAGCTCTTCACGGATCATTTGCAGACCGGTTTCAAGTATCAGTTCATCAGCCAGTTCGGTAATCCGTTTCTGACTTTCCGGCGATCGAGCCGCAATGACTTCATCTAGTGTTCTCATTTTTTGCCCTCTAAATCAGAAAGATGAAACGAATATTCCTCATCGGCAATACGGATCAACTTTTCATAAAATTGCTTGTCGTTACGTTTGTCGCCGGCGCAAAGCACAATTGCCTGTCTGACTGGGTCAAACGCAAAGAACGCCCGTATCGGCAATCCAGCATACTGAATACGAAGTTCTTTCATATTCTTATAGCGCGATCCCTTCACCGTATCGGCATAAGGCCGCGAAAGTGAAGGTCCAAAAGTTCTCAGACGAATCAGATCGGCTAACACTTTTTCCTGTAAACCGAGTTCCTGCTCATGTAACCAGCGATCGAATAACGGCCCCACTATTACCGTCCACATTCCCTTGCTCCTTGCATGTCCTTTTATAAGCTATAGCTTATGAATTGCAGTGTAGGAACTGCAATTCATAATTTCAAGGGAAATGCGCAAAGCCACTACATACAGTCAATCGGATGTAGCAAATTTTTATCAAACAACATCAACTCGAAATTGAAACCAATTAGCAAACGCGATAAAGAGGTCGGGAGGAAAATCCATTTTACTGCCATAAAAAAGCCCCAAACAAAGGAGTATTCTCCCCCCTGTTCCGGGCCTTTACGCTGCGTTAAATCAGTTATTAACCGGGATCACCGCGCCTTTGTATTTGGTGCGGATCCAGTCCTGGATCGCCTGAGAGTGCAGCACGGTCACCAGCGCTTTGATGTCCGGCTTGTTCTCGTCACCGCGATGCACGGTAATGATGTTGGCGTACGGGTTGTTCTCGCCGCTTTCCACCGCAATCGGGTCTTTTACCGGATCCAGACCCGCGTCAATCGCGTAGTTAGCGTTGATCACCACCGCGTCGCCTTCGTCATTGTTGTACATCTGTGGCAGCAGCGCGCCTTCAACGTTCGGCAGGAACTTCAGGTGTTTCGGGTTTTCCACGATGTCGCTGATGCGCGCATTCACCTTGTTCACGCCCGGCTTCAGCTTGATCACCCCCTCTTTCTCGAAGATGGACAGGATGCGGCCCTCTTCCGCTACCGCATCACGCATGATCACTTTGCCGTTCTCCGGCAGCTCTTTCAGCGATTTGAACTTCTTCGAATAGATGCCGATAGGCTCGATGTGAATCGCACCCGCGCTGACGAAATCATAGGTCTTATCACCGGCGTGATCTTTCAGCACGCTGTTCAGATACGGAATGTGCTGGAAATAGTTGGCATCGATATCGCGGCTGGCCAGCGCGGTGTTTGGCAGGATGTAATCCTGGAACGGTTTGATTTCCAGATCGATGCCCTGCTTCGCCAGAATCGGCTTCGCCTGCTCCAGAATTTCCGCGTGCGGCACGTTAGACGCCCCAACGGTCAGCGTGTCTGCCCATGCGCTCAGGCTCAGGGCTCCCAGGGTGGCTGCAGCCAGCAGCGTCAGTGTTTTTTTCATTTTGGATTTTCCTAAAAAGTTAACGTTTGTCGAGCCGTGTCGTGAGCACATCACCTAAAAACTGGATGATAAAAACAATCACCAGAATCATCACCGTCGCCACCAGCGTCACATCGCCGTGGTTACGTTGAAAACCTTCCAGATACGCCAGATTACCGAGGCCGCCGGCACCGATCACCCCGGCCATCGCGCTGTAGCTGACCAGCGCAATCAGCGTCACGGTGATGCCGGACACCAGCGCGGGTGAGGACTCCGGCAGCAGCACGCGAAAAATCAGCGTGCTCAGCTTCGCGCCCATCGAGCGGGAGGCCTCAATCACCCCTTTGTCCACTTCGCGCAGGCCGATCTCCACCAGCCGGGCGTAAAACGGGGCCGCGCCGACAATCAGCGCAGGCAGCGCGGCGTTAGCACCGAGAATGGTGCCGATCAGCGTTTTGGTGAAGGGGATCAACAGCACAATCAAAATAATGAACGGAATGGAGCGGAACACATTCACCAGGATGGAAATCGCGCCGTACACCGCGCGGTTCTGGAACAGTCCGCCGCGTGCGGTCAGGAACAGCGCCAGGCCAAGCAGGATCCCCAGCACAAAGGTCGCCAGGCCGGACAGCGCGGTCATATAGAGCGTTTCGCCGGTGGCGGCCCACAGCTGGTCCAGCTTGAGGTGCGGAAACAGGGACTCAGACATTTTTTACCACCTCGGTTGAAATTGCATGGGCGTGCAGATCGGCCAGAATGTTCTCCAGCTGGGTGCCGCTGGCCGGAACCTGCAGCCACAGCTCACCAAAGGTGCCGTTGGCGGTCTGGGTCATTTTCCCGTGCAGGATATTGAACGGCAGCGCGTATTTCAGCGTCAGTTCGCCGACGATCGGCTGGCGCGTGCTCTGGCCGACAAAGGTCAGCTTCAGTACCGCGCCCGCCGCCGCATCAACCAGCCCGGCATTAAACGGCGTATCGGCGCTGCTGTATTCGGTGGTCTGCTTGACGAACTGGCGGGTGATCGGCTGCTGCGGATGGGTGAACACCGACAGCACCTCGCCCTCTTCCACGATGCGCCCGGCTTCCATCACCGCCACGCGGTGGCAGATCTTGCGCACCACGTGCATCTCATGGGTGATCAGCACGATGGTCAGCCTGAGCTGGCGGTTAATATCCAGCAGCAGATCGAGAATGGCGTCGGTGGTTTGCGGATCCAGCGCCGAGGTGGCTTCGTCGCACAGCAGCACGTCCGGGCTGTTAGCCAGCGCGCGGGCGATCCCCACGCGCTGCTTCTGCCCGCCGCTCAGCTGTGAGGGATAGGCCTGCTCCTTGCCGTTCAGCCCGACCAGCTCAATCAGCTCCTGCACCCGGCGCTGGATGACCGCCTTTGGCGCACCGGCGATTTGCAACGAGAAGGCGATATTTTCGCTGACGGTGCGCGACCACAGCAGATTGAAATGCTGAAACACCATGCTGATTTTCAATCGCGCCTGGCGCAGCGCTTCACCGCTGGCCTGGGCGATATCCTGCCCGGCCACCATCACGCTGCCGGAGGTCGGTTTTTCCAGACCGTTGAGCAGGCGGATCAGCGTACTTTTTCCCGCGCCGCTGTAGCCAATAATGCCGTAAATCTGGCCCTGCTCTACCTGCAGATTGACGTTGTCAACGGCGGTGACCAGGCCCGAACGGGCGTGAAATATTTTAGAAACGTTGCGTAAAACGATCATCTGTTGCCTGTTTTCTGCCGTCGTATCAGCGAAATATGCTGATTAATTAAACTGATTTTTATAAGTGAATTATCGATAGCACTAATTGCCTGGTGATATTAAGCAGCAGGGAAACTATTGGAAACGACTGAAATGGCATGGCTTATAACCAAAGAGAATATTTGGAGCCTGATTCTGTCTTTCGGGTTCTGAAAACCTGTGGCAATAATGGAGAAAATTTCTGCGAAGCGTCGCGTTCGGCACGGTTTTTTATCCACGGGCTGAATGGCTTACCGTAATAAGGCTGCACTATGGATTACTTTATCGGCATTGATGTCGGAACCTCAAAAACCAAGTCGGTACTGTTTGATGCCCGCTTTAACCAGCTGGAAGTCGCCTCCGTCAGCAACCGGACGCTGACCCCCGCGCCCGGCCATCAGGAGCAGCAGATGGAGGCGCTGTGGCAGAACGTGGTCAGCACGCTGAAAGCGCTCTCCGCGTCGCCGCTGCTGGCAAAAGGGCAGCTGCGCGGTATCGGGCTGTCCGGCCAGGGCGAAGGCGCGTGGCTGATCGATAAACAGGGCCAGCCGCTGGGTGATGCGCTGCTGTGGAGCGACACCCGCGCCGCGGCCTCCATTCGCGAACTCGCCGGCCAGGACGGGCTGGAGGAGACGCTGTTTGAGCTGTGCGGCAGCCGGCTGCTGCCCTGCAACAGCAGCCTGCAGCTGCGCTGGCTGCACCGGCACCGGCCGGAACGGCTGACTGACGCGCAGTGGTTTTTCTTCGCCAAGGACTGGATCCGTTTCCGCCTGACCGGCCGCGCCAACCTCGAACGGACCGATGCCGGTACTTCACTGCTGGATCTGCGCCAGGGCGCGCTTTCCGCTACGGTCTTGAAAGAGCTGGGTATTGAAAATCTGCGCCCGCTCTTTCCACCGCTGCTGGCCCCGCACGATCTCGCCGGAGAGCTGAGTCAAGGAGCCGCGTCGGCCACCGGGCTGCCCGCCGGTACGCCGGTCGCGGCCGGGGCGCTGGACGTTTCCGCCTGCGCGCTCGGCATCGGCGCGGTGCACGACGGCGACGTCTTCACCCTGTTGGGCACCACCTGCTGTACCGGCATCGTCTGCGACGATCTGGCGCGGGTCAGCCGTCAAACCCGCTTTGTCAGCCACGCCTGGCAGGGCCAGTTCCTGAACCTGTTTGCCATGCAGTCCGGCACGCCGAACCTGGACTGGGCCATCAGCCATCTGGCGGCCAAACGCAGCTTCAGCGAGCTGGGTGCGGAAATCAGCGCCCTCTCCCCCGGCAGCGGCGGCGTGTTTTATCAGCCTTACCTCAACGGCGAACGCGCCCCATTCTACAGTCCTGTCGCCCGCGCCGGTTTCTTTGGCATCAGCCAGGACACCACCAACGCGCACCTGCTGCGCGCGGTCTTCGAAGGGCTGGCCTGGGCGATTACCGATGTGCTCAGCGACTACCCGCCGGGCGGCGACCTTTATCTCGCCGGGGGCGGCACGGCGTCACCGTTCTGGCTGCAGATTATCGCCGACTGCACCGGCCGCCGGGTGATCGTCAGTCCGCAGAGCGAACCCGGCGCGCGCGGGGCGGCGATCCTGGCGGCCATGGCGCTCGGACAGCCGGTGAGCGCGGAATCACTCCAGCCGGTGGATCGCCAGACCTGGCACCCGGATGCACGTTCGCATATTCAGTACCAGCGCCTGTTCCCGGTTTTCCGCCAGCTGCGCGAACAGCTGCTGCCGGTCTGGCAGGCGCGGGATGACGCCTTAACTCAACTTGCACAGGATTCAGCCGATTTATGAAAATTCTCTTTACCGCCGAGTATGCCGGCAGCCTTGATGCGTTCCGCCAGTACGGCGAACTGGTGGTCACCGGCTGGGCGGCGGGCGACAGTAAACTGAGCGAAGAGGCCCTGATTGCCCACGGTCAGGACGCCGATGTGCTGATTGTCAGCTACGACGACATCACCGCCCGGGTGATCGACGCCTGCCCGCAGCTGAAGCTGATTGCCTGCACCCGAGCCAATCCGGTTAACGTTGACCTGAAGGCGGCGGCGGCGCGCAATATCCCGGTGCTTTACACACCCGGACGCAATGCCGATGCCGCCGCCGAGCTGACGCTGGGGCTGATGCTCAGCCTGGCGCGGCATATCCCGCAGGCGCACGGGGCGCTGAAGCACGGCGAGTTCACCCGTGCCACCCAGGGCCACAACGCCACCCAACATGGGCTGCGGCAGGACGTGGTGTGGGACGTGGATAAATCCAGCCCGTATGAAGTGTTTAAGGGCGGCGAGCTGCGTAATAAAACGCTGGGCCTGGTGGGCTACGGCAGCATCGGCCAGCGCGTCGGGCGCCTGGCGCGGGCGTTCGGTATGTCGCTGCTGGTGGCCGATCCGCGCGTGGCGGCAGAGGATATTAACGAACCGGGCGTGCGTAAGGCCACGCTGGAGGAGCTGTTTACCGGGTCCGACTACGTCAGCCTGCATCTGACGGTGACGCCGCAGACCACCGGGCTGATTGACCAGCGCCTGCTGGGGCTGATGAAGCCGGAAGCGCGCCTGATTAACACCTCGCGCGCGGCGGTGATCGTCGAAGAGGATCTGATTGTCGCCCTGCGCGAAAAGCGCATTGCCGGGGCGGCGCTGGACGTGTTCGCCAGCGAACCGATCTGGCGCGACCATCCGTTTATCACCGAGTTTGATAACGTGGTGATCACCCCGCATATTGCCGGGGCGACCCGGGAAACGCTGGTGAAGCATACCGCGATGATCGCCGCTGATTTACAACGCTTCCTCAGCGGCGAACCCCTGCACTATCGCTGGCCGTCAGCCTGACAATAGCAGCGTGGGCGTGGTGGCCATAAAGGCCCGGGTGGTGTCCCAGTCCACCACGCCCGCATCCGAACCCAGCCCGCTGGCCACCAGCGAGGCCACCGCGCTGCCAACCCGGCAGGCCTGTTCAACGTCCAGCCCCTTTGCCAGCCCGGCAATAAAGCCGCCGCAGTAGCTGTCGCCACAGCCGGTGGTGTCCACCACCGTGACCTGCCAGGCCGGAATGCGCAGCTGAATGTCCCGGCCAAATACCCACGATCCCCGCGCGCCGTCCTTAAAGATACAGGTGCCGACGCCGCGATCGAGGAAGAAGCGGGCGATATCCTCAGGCTCCTGCTGCCCGGAGATCTGCGCGGCCTCCTCCATCGACGGCATAAAGTAGTCGATATGCGGCAGCATCGGCGTGAGCAGATCCAGCGTACTTTCATTCGGCGCAATCAGATCGAAGCTGGTCGTCACGCCGTGCCGGTGCGCCCAGGCCAGCAGCTTCGCACTCTGGCCGTTGTCCATCGCCGCCAGCAGGCCGCTGCCGCCGAGGTGCAGGAAACGCGTATTGCACACCCGGGCGAAATCCGCCTCGTCGATAAACAAATGGTCCGACGCGCCCCGGCAGTGCAGCGCCGGGCGCTCGCCGTTGGGGCGGATCGCCAGAATCGTCGCGGAGGTTTCGCTGGCCTGCGTGCGCTGGATCAGCGAACCGTCAATACCCAGCCGCCGCCAGACGCCGGCGATAAAGTCCCCTTTTTCATCATCGCCGAGGCAGGCGGCCACGGCGGTGTGAATGCCCAGCTTCGCGGCGTTCATTACCGCACCGCAGGCGGTGCCCGCCGGGCTGAGGCGGATCTGGTCAATGAACGCTACGCCCCCGCCGGGCGGGATGCCGCTTATGGGTCGCCCGGCGATATCCAGCGTGGTTAATCCGACAAACACCGCGTCAAACTGGCTCATGCCGCCTCCTTTTTCTGCCACTGCAGCGACTGGCGCAGCCTGCCCTGCCAGAAGGAGAGCACCAGCGCCACCAGCAGCACCAGCCCGTTCAGCGCGTCTTTCAGAATAAAATCCAGCCCCATCAGGTTCAGGCCGTTGGCAGCCAGTCCAAGGAACAGGACGCCCGCCACCGTGCCCGGCACGTTCGGCCTGCCCTGTGGGTGGAAAGCGGTGCCGATAAACACCGCCGCAATGGCGTCCAGCAGATAGGACTGCCCGGCCAGCGGGCTGAACTGCCGCAGGTTCGCGGAAAGGATAATCCCGCCGATGGCGCACAGCACCGAACTGGCGATCAGCACCCACAGCAGATTGCGCTTCACGTTGACCCCGGCATTCAGCGAGGCGACCGGGTTGAGGCCCACGGCGTGGATGCGCTTGCCGAACAGCGTGTGCTCCAGCAGCAGATAGCAGACAAGCATCAGCGCCACGGCAATCACCACCGGAATGGCGATGCCCCACAGCGACCCTACCGCGATCTGATGGTATTCGGCGGCCATGCGGCGATAGGCAATCGGGCCGCCGCCGTCGGTCAGCACCCGCTCAAGGCTGCTGCCGATAAACCAGGTACCCAGCGTCGCCAGAAACGGCTTCACCCGGAAGCCGAGGATCAGAATGGCGTTCACCAGACCGACCAGCGCCCCCCCGGCCAGCGCGGCCAGCACCGCGCCCTGCCACGACCAGTGCCAGGTTTTCAGCGCCACCAGCGCAAAGGCGGCACCAAAATCCAGCGCCACGCCCACCGACAGATCGATACCGCCCGCAATGACCACCAGCGTCATCGCCAGTGCCACAATCAGCAGAATGGCATTCCCCTGCAGGACGTTGGCAAGGTTATCCGCCGTTAAAAACACCGGGCTGTTGAGGGCGAAAAACAGGATAAACAGCAGCAGGATCAGCTGGAATCCGTAGCGGGCCAGCAGCGAGAGCAGGCTGACGCTCAGGGACGCGCCGCGCGCATCCGCGGCCCGGATGGATGTTGATTTACTCATGACTGCCCCCTACGCTGCATGGCCGCGGCGGCCAGGACCAGCAGGATCAGCACGCCTTTCACCGTTCCCACCCAGAAAATATCCACCCGCATCAGCGCCAGCCCGTTGGACAGCGCGTTGACCAGCAGCGCCCCCAGCAGCGCGCCCCACACGGTGACCACCCGGCGGCGGGAAAACGCGGTGCCGATAAAGGTCGCCAGCACCATTTCCAGCAGCAGCGGCTCTTCGGCACCGGGCGAACTGCCGGAACCGCGTGCCAGCAGCGTTAAGGCGGCCAGCGCGGCGGCGGCGGCGGCCAGCAGATAGGAACGCAGCACCAGCGCATTCACCGGCAGCCCGGCCAGTTCGGCGGCTTCCCGGCTGCCGCCGCTGGCCTGCAGATGCTGACCCCAGCGGCTGTGATGCACCACAAACTGGTAGACGACAAACACCGCCAGCATAAACCACACCGCCCACGGGATCCCCAGCAGGGTTCCGTCGCGGAAGGCCACCAGCCACGGCGCGTCAATGCTGATGCGGCGCTGGCGCGTCAGGTAGTTGGTCAGGCCGACGATCGCCACCGAACTGGCCAGCGTCGCCAGCAGCGGCGGCAGGCCAATCCGCACCACCATCAGCGCATTCACCAGCCCGGCCAGCAGCGCGGCGGCGACCGCAAGCAGCGCCAGCAGGAAGATATTCGCCTCGATCTGTACGCCGATACTGATGATGGCGACGGCCAGCACCGAAATGGCCGGCAGCGACAGATCGATACCGCCGGACACAACATCATCACCGCCGCCGATGATCACGCAGGCCAGGCCGAAGCAGAGAATGGCCAGCGGCGCGGTCTGTTTCAGGATGACCGTGACGTTCTGCCAGCTGAGAAACCACGGCGCCTGGAAGCAGAAGAACAGCAGCAGCGCAGCAAACAGCAGCAGCGGAATTTTATCGACGGGGAAGGCCAGCCTGCGCCGCAGGCCTGGCTGAGAGAGATCGCTCATTGCGGGGTTTCCTGTTCACTGCCGCCGCTGGTCAGCGCCAGCAGCCCGTCCTGGGTCAGATTATGGGTCGGCACTTCGGCCACGATTTCGCCACGGCGCATCACCAGCAGGCGATCGCAGAGGCCGATCAGCTCGCTGGCATCGCTGGAGGACACCAGCACGCAGCGCCCTTTGTCGGCCAGCTGGCGGGTAAGGTGGTAGATTTCGGCACGCGCCCCGACGTCAACGCCGAGCGTCGGCTCATCAAGGATAAACAGCTGGCTGTGGCTGTTCAGCCAGCGGGCCAGAATCACCTTCTGCTGGTTGCCGCCGCTGAGGTAGCGCACCGCCTGGCGCACGTTGCGCGGCCGAATATCCAGCTTTTCCGCCAGCGCCAGCGCATTCTGCCGCGCTTTTTCCTTCAGCTCCCAGCCGAAACGCGACAGGCTGCCCGGCGAGGCAATGTTAATGTTGTCGGCCACCGACAGCGGCTGGATCAGCCCGTGATGGCGGCGGTCGCGCGGCACCAGCGCGATGCCCTCGGCAATCGCCTGCACCGGGGAGCGCAGCCGCACCGCCTTACCGGCAATTCTCAGCGTGCCCTGCCGCAGCGGATAGAGGCCGTACAGCGCATCGATCAACTGCTCGCGCCCGGAGCCGGACAGCCCGGCGATGCCAACAATCTCACCCGGCCCCAGCTGGAAATGGATGTTCCGAAACGCGTCGCCGCCGAGGTTGTCCAGGGTCAGCCACGGCGATGTCGACGGCGGTTTTTCCGCCGGTGGGGCAAACAGCGTGGTCAGCTCGCGGCCCACCATCAATTCAATCAGGCGGTCGATGTCATCCGTATTGACCTCGTCCAGCGTGGCAACCTGTTTCCCGTTGCGCAGCACCGTCACGCGGTCACAAATTCGGGTGATTTCGTTCAGGTAGTGGGAAACGTAGATAATCGCGATACCGCGCGCTTTCAGTGCCCTGATGGCCTCAAACAGCAGCGCCGCTTCCCGGGCCTCCAGCGGCGCGGTCGGTTCGTCGAAGACCACCAGGCGGGCTTCGCCGTCGATCAGCGCGCGGGCAATCTGCACCAGCTTGAGTTCGGCCTGCGACAGGTCGCGGATCAGGCGGTTGCCGTCCAGCCGGATATTCAGCACCTCGCGAAAGAATTTTTCGCTGTCCGCGCGCATCGCCCGGCGATCGAGCCGCCCCAGGCGATGGCAGCGTTCCTGGCCGATAAATACCGACTCCGCCACGGTGAAATGCGGGATCAGATACAGCTCCTGATGGATAAAGCGGATGCCTTCGCGCTGCACCGCCGCCGGGGTAACGCTGACCAGCCTCCGTCCCCCGACGCTGATTTCGCCGCTGTCGGGCGCATACACGCCCGCAAGAATTTTAATCAGCGTGGATTTTCCCGCGCCGTTCTCACCGATCAGGCCATGAATTTCACCGGGGCGAACGCTCAGTTCAACCCCGTCGAGGGCAGTCACACCGGCAAAGGTTTTGCGGATGTGCTGCATAAACAGGCCGCCCGGGGCGGCCCTGTGCAGAGACTGAGTCACGCTGCGATTACTCCTTCAGATCGCCGTAGCCCAGCTGTTTGTACACCGCCTTCGCCTCTTCCGGTCCCTGCACCGGCAGCACCGGCACAAAGGTCTGCGGCAGCAGCTTGGCACCGCCGAAGTAGCGGGCGACGTTATCGGCGGAGGTGGTGCCGATCAGGCGCGGCTGCTGGGCAACGTTAGCCACGAACGGACTGTCTTTCTCGGCCATGATTTCCAGCGTATCCGGACCGGCATCAATCGCGGTGACTTTGACGTCTTTGTCGCGGCCGGTCTCTTCCAGCGCCTGCACGATACCGATGGCCGGCTGATCCCAGCAGGCGACGTGGATCGCATCCAGCGTGCCTTTCGGATGCTGGCTCAGCAGTTCGAGGGTTTTCTTGCGCGCATCCTCCGGGGAGTTGGCGAACTGTTCGGCCAGCTCCGGCTGCAGGATCTTAATCCCCGGGTAGTCCTGCAGGACGTATTTCCACTGATCGTAGCGAATGCCGCAGATGCGCAGCGAGTTGGAGAAGGCGTTGAATACCGCCACGGTGCCTTTGCCGCCCAGCGCATCTGCCGTATAGCGGCCAATGGTGCTGCCAAGGCTGTAGTTATCCGAGGTGGTATTATTCACCGAGTACGGCGAGACGTGATCGACGGTAAAGACCGGAATACTGGCGTCACGCAGCGCTTTAAACTTTGGCTCAACAGAACTGTCGCCGAGGATGCTGATCACCGCATCCACCTTGCGCGCGCGCAGGATGTCGTGGTTATCCGCATGCACCTGATTATCGCGGCCACCGTCAACACCCACCACCTTGCCGCCCAGCTTTTCCACCTCTTCCGTGGCGCCTTTATAGGCCTCACGGTCCCAGAAGTGCTGGGTGCCCACCACGGCGATACCGATGGTTTTCCCCTGCAGCGAGAGCGCCTGCTCAGCGGCGGATGCGTTGGTGACGGTTCCCAGGGCGAGTAATACAGTAGCCACACGACTTATTTTGAAAGCCATAAATTTTCCCACTTTTCATCATGTTATTAGTAGAAAATTTACGCTATCAGGCGCTGCTAATTCCAAAAAATAATTAAAAAAGCTATCTAATACCTGAAAAATATAAGTCAGTGCGGACGCGGTACCGTGGCCCGCGCCCGGTTTTTCTGCGTTACAGCATTTTCAGCGCCCGGGCGAAAAAGTCCCTGCCGCCGAAGTTGCCTGATTTCAATGCCAGGGCGATCGGCCGCTCTCCGCCGGATACCATGGCCGGAACGCCGGTATCGATCTCCTGCCCGATGGTCAGGGCATCCAGATCCAGCGCGCTGACCACCGCCCCGGAGGTTTCTCCGCCGCCCACCACCAGACGCCGCACGCCTTCGGCCACCAGCTGACGCGCCGTCTGGCCAAACAGCGTATCCAGCGCCTGAGCAATCTTTTCACGGCCGTATTCCTGCTGCAGCTGGCGCACGGTTTCCGGATCGCCGGAGGAGTAAACCAGCGGCGCCTGGCCCTGATGCGCCTGAATAAAGTCCACCAGCTGCTGCGGTCCCGTTGCGCCGCTCAGCACCTCTTTCACCTCAATCATCAGCACCGGATGCTGCTTTTCATGCTCGGCGATCTGCCCGCGCGTGGCCCCGGAACAGCTGCCGACGAGGATCGCTTCTGCTCCGGCAATTTGTTGCACACCGGCACGCTGCCCCTGCGCCCGCCCTTCGGCAATAAAGTTGTGCGGCAGCGCGCGCGCAATGCCCGAACCGCCGGTCACCAGCGCCGCTCCCCGGCAGGCGTTGCCGATAGTGGTGAGATCCTCATTGCTGACGGCGTCGACAATCACCAGCACCCTGCCCTCTTCTGCCTGCGCCGCCAGGGCTTCCTGCACCGCCCGGCTGCCCGCGCTGACCGTTTGCCACGCAATATGCCGCACGCGGTTTTTCGACTGGCGCGCCAGCACACGGCGCAGATCGGCATCGGTCATCGGCGTCAGCGGATGGTGCTGCATGCCGGATTCGTTCAGCGGTTTATCATGGACAAACAGATGCCCCTGATACAGCGTGCGCCCCATCGCCGGAAACGCCGGGCACATCACCACGCTCTGCGCTTCCAGGTGCGCCGCCAGCGCGTCGGTCACCGGCCCGATATTGCCCTCGTCGGTGGAATCGAAGGTGGAGCAGTATTTAAAAATAATCTGCTGGCAGCCCTGTGCCTGCAGCCAGCGGCAGGCGGCCAGCGACTGCGCCACCGCCTCTTCCACCGGCAGCGAACGGCTTTTCAGTGCGATAACGCCCGCCTCGACCGGGGCATCGGCCTGAACGGACGGCACGCCGAGGTACTGCGTGGTGCGCAGCCCGCCTTCCCCTTCCAGCCCTTTCGACAGCGTCACGGCGATATCACTGGCGCCGGTGAAATCATCGGCAATCACTCCAATCAGCATTATTTACTCCTTCTCTGTGCCGGTTACGCTGGTTTTCATCAGGCTGGCGGCGGCGTGCGGTGCGGTCAGCACCGGAATGGTTACCTGCTCGCGAACGGCGGCGGCGGCGCGTGAAGTGGAAAAGTGCGCCAGCATAATCACATCACAGTGTGCCAGCTCACCTGCCCGCTCAGCGACCAGCCGGTTGTGGCTCTGCGCGTCGCCTTTTTTCAGCAGGTCAATGGCCTCCGGCACCAGCACGGTGGTCAGCCGCGCGCTCGATCCGGTGCGCGCCACGTACTCGTCAAATTCAGCGGTCATGGTTTCCACCGCCGGGCCAAAGGTGGCCAGCATGCCGATATGGCTGCCCCGGGCGATGGCCTGGCGGAACATCGCCTCGTTCGGGCGCAGCACCGGGATACTCAGCGCTGCCGCCAGCCGGTCGATCGCCGGGCCAAACGCCGAGCAGGTGACCAGAATGCCGTCGGCCTGCATATCCGCCGCGTATTCGCCGAGGCGAACAAAGCGGGCGATCATCGCTTCGGTGAGTTCCGGGCTGCGGGCTCGGTCAACGGACAGGCCATCGTCCAGCAGGTTAATGGTTTCCGCCTGCGGCCAGATTTCGGCGAAAGCGGTGTGGATCGGCTCCATGGCCACCGGGGTGGCATGCAGTAAAACAATTCGCGATGTCATTTCAACTCCAGTCTGTCGGGCACAGGCTTAATGTAAGGGCTTACAATTGTTTCTGTAAAGTGATGCCGGTCACATAAAAACAGGTTGGCATCGCTCGTACGGTGTTGAAATTTTATGTGTAAGACAGCAAAATTGAAAGCGCTTACAAAAATTAATGCCCGATGCAACAGGTTGCTCTGCCACCTGGCCCGGCAACCACGCTAAAAATGGACAGTGAGAACGCCCTATGACAACGCCTGCAAATTCCTCATCTCTCCCGACCACTGCGGCTCCGCTCAGTGCGGCGGTCAGCCCGTCCGTGGCAAAAAAACTGCCGCGCCAGTTTCGCGATCTGCTGGCGCTGGATGACTTTGAACGCCACGCCCGCCGCCGTCTGCCAAACATGATTTATCAGTACGTGGCGGGCGGCGTGGAAACCGGTCAGGGTATTGCCGGAAATTTTGATGCCTATCAGCGCTATAAATTTATTCCCCGCATGTTCCGCGACGTTTCCGGCCGCGATCAGTCGGTGAATCTGTTTGGCCACCGCTATCAGCATCCGTTCGGCGTGGCCCCGCTGGGCGGCGCGTCCTTCGTGGCCTATCAGGCCGATATCGCCCTGGCCCGCGCCGCACGCAGCATGAACGTGCCGATGATCCTCAGCGCCTCTTCACTGGTAAAGCTGGAAGACGTTCACGCCGCTAACCCGGACGCGTGGTTCCAGGCCTATCTGGCCGGTGACCAGCCGCGCATTGACCGGCTGGTGGACCGCGTGGAGGCCGCCGGGTATCAGACGCTGGTGGTGACCGGCGATACGCCGATGCTCGGCAACCGTGAGCACAACACCCGCAGCGGCTTCAGTATGCCGATCAAAATCACCCCGAAGGTGGCGTTTGAAAGCGCGATGAACCCGCGCTGGCTGCTGGGCACCGTGGCACAGACCTTCCTGCGCCACGGCGCGCCGCATTTTGAAAATACCGATGCCGAACGCGGCCCGCCGATGATGTCCAGCAAGGTGCGCAACACCAACGCCCGCGACAAACTGTGCTGGAAAAACGTCGAAGCCATTCGCAAAAAATGGCGCGGTAACCTGGTGATTAAGGGGCTGATGTCGCCGCAGGATGCCTTTATCGCCCGCGATCTCGGGGCCGATGCGGTGATCCTGTCTAACCACGGTGGGCGTCAGCTGGACCACACCATTCCGCCGCTGTATACGCTGGCGGAGATTGCGGCGGCGAAAGGCGACATGAAGGTGATTATCGACAGCGGTATCCGGCGCGGCACCGACGTGATGAAAGCGATGGCGCTGGGGGCCGACTTTGTGTTCCTCGGTCGCCCGTTCCTCTACGCTACGGTGGTTGCCGGCCAGGCGGGCGTCGAGCACGCGATGGGCATCCTGCGTGATGAAATCGACCGCGATCTGGCACTGCTGGGCGTTCGTACTCCGGGCGAGCTGGACGACACCTACCTGCGCAAACTGTGATAACCAGGATTCAGACCATGACCGAAAAAACAACGCTGCGCGTGTTCAGCGTGCTGGCGATCCGCGCCGCCGTTGACCGGCTGCTGCCGCTTTGGCAGCAGCGCTATCCGCATATTGCGCTGGATATTACCTGGGGGCCGACGGTGGTGATTGAGAAAAACATTGCCGCCGGGCAGCGCGCCGATGCGGTGATTGTCACCGTCGAGGCAATGGACAGACTGATTACCGAACGCTATGTGCCTGCGGAAAGCCGTATCGAACTGGTGGATTCGCAAATTGGCCTCGCTGCCCTGCCCGGCGCGCCAAAGCCGGATATCAGTAGCGTGGCGGCGCTGAAAGCGGCGCTGCTGAATGCGCGCTCCGTCGGCTACTCGCTGGCCGGGGCCAGCGGCATCTACTTCCGGCAGCTGCTGGAGAATTTGGGCATTGCCGACGAGGTTAACCGGCGCGCCACCACCATCCCCGAGGGCTTTACCGCCAGTCTGCTGGTGGAGGGCAAGGCGGATATCGCCGTGCAGCAGATCAGCGAACTGCTGACCGTAGAGGGGATCGCGATTATCGGCCCGCTGCCGCCCGGAGCAGAGAAGACGCTTTCTTTCTCCGCCGGGATTTTCAGTGAGGCAGAGCGCCGTGAAGACGCCGCGCGGCTGCTGGCCTTTCTGCGCTCCGCCGAGGCCCGCCGTATCTTCGAGGCCTCGGGGTTAAGCTGGCGGGAGTAGCTTAGCGCGGCCGGCGCGGGGCCGAGCCGGTGCTGCTGCGCACGATCAGTTCCGGCTTCAGCAGCGTCTGGCGCGGGGCCTCTTCGCCGTTCAGCGCGGCCAGCAGATAATCGGCCGCATGCTCACCGATGCGGTCCAGCTCCACGCGCATGGTGGTCAGCGGGTGCTCCAGATGCTCTGAATACTCGTAGTCGTTAAATCCGGTGATCGAAATATCGTTCGGAATGCGCAGATAGCGCTCCGCCGCCCCGCGCATCGCGCCGAAAGCCAGCAGGTCATTCCCGCAGATCACCGCCGTCGGCGGCGTCGGGCCGTCCAGCAGGCGGAACATCGCCTGCCGCGCATCGTTCATGGTGAACGCGCTGTTCACCAGATTCTCCTCCGCCAGCTCCAGCCCGGCTTTTGCCAGCGCCTGACGCGTGCCGCTGATACGATCGGAAACGCGGTCGTTCGACGGTGGCGTACCGACAATCACCGCAAAACGCTGATGCCCCAGCCCCAGCAGGTGCGCAGTCAGCTCCCCCGCCGCCTGTTCGTTATCGTAACCGACGCTGGGGTAACGCTGGTCCACCGAGAAGGTCTGGATACAGGGGATATTCTGCTGCTCAATGCGCTCCCACAGGCGGGGATGATGTGAGTTACCCACCAGCATCAGCGCGTCAATGCCGTACTCCACCAGCTTATTGACCTCTTTCAGCTCGGTATCCGGGTCGAAATCAGAGTTGGCCAGCAGCAGCGTGTAGCCCGACTGGTGAATTTTCTGCTGGAAGGTGGCCAGCGGCCGCGAGAAGGTTTCCGTTGCCAGGGTGGGCACCACGGCACCGATGGTCATGCTGCGGCGCGAGGCCAGGGTGCGCGCCGCCCGATTGATCACATATCCCAGCTCCTCGCAGGCGCGCTCTACCGCCTCGCGCCGCGCCGCTTTGACCGTGGTGCTGCCGTTCAGCACGCGGGAGACGGTTGCGGTCGATACGCCGGATCGCTTTGCGACATCTTCCAGCGACACGCGGCCAGGCAGAAGGGACTTATCGGACATGTTGGAACTCCAGACTGAAATTAGTGACCTCGTCCACAAAATTTGCAGACAACTGACGATTCATTTTGAAAGCGCTTACTTTTGGCTTGACTGTATTTTGTAATCGCTTACTTTTAACGACATGTTATCAGATGCCGGGATTTTATCACCAGACGATAACAATTAATCTGTAAAAAACGACTTACCCGCGTGCGCACGCCAGGTTAAATAACATCAAGATAATAAAGGAATTCACCATGCGTAGATACCCAAAAATCCGTTGGCTGATGATAACATTTTGCTTTTTTGCTATCGCCATCAACTACATAGACCGCATTAACCTGGCCATCGCCGCACCGCACATCAAAGCCGATCTCGGGCTGGATGATACCAGTATGGGCCTGATCCTCGGTGCCTTCTTCTGGACCTATGCCCTGATGCAGATCCCGGCCGGGCGTCTGATTGACCGGCTGGGTGCCCGTGCCGGGCTGGCTATCGCCGTGGGCTGGTGGTCGATGTTTACCGTGATTACCGCCTTCGGCCGCGGCTTTGGCTCGCTGTTTGGCGCACGTCTGCTGCTGGGCGTCGGTGAGTCCGGCGGCTACCCGGGCTGCGCAAAAGTGGTCTACTCGTGGTTTGCCAAAAAAGAACGCGCCACCGCCAGCGGCATCTTTGACGCAGGCCCGCGTGCCGGTAGCGCCATCGCCCTGCCGCTGGTGGCCTGGCTTATCAGCACCTGGAACTGGGAAACGTCGTTTATCGTCACCGGCGCGATTGGTCTGATCTGGATGGTTGTCTGGCTGGCCTTCTACCGCGAGCCGGAGGATATGAAGGGACTGAACGAGCAGGAGCGCCAGAATCTGCTGGAAGACCGCAGCGTACACGTGGTGGATAAAAGCGAGAAAGTCAGCATTAAAGCGCTGTTCCGCTACCGCACCGTCTGGGGCATGATGATTGGCTTCTTCTGCATGAACTTTGCCACCTATTTCTTCGTGACCTGGTTCCCGACCTACCTGACCATCGCGCACGGCTTCTCGCTGAAGGAGCTGGGTACCCTGGGGGCGATTCCGGCGCTGATGGGTATCCCCGGCAGTCTGCTCGGCGGCATCTGTTCCGACTGGCTGTACCGCAAGGGCTTCTCGCTGACCACCGCACGTAAAACCTGCCTGATCGCCGGGATGCTGCTCTCCTCGGTCATCGCCTTCGCCGCCTTCACCGACAGCATTACGGTGATCCTGGTGCTGTTCTCGCTGACCTATGCCGGTCTGGCCTTTACCGCTGCCAATATCTGGACGTTACCGGCCGATGTCGCCCCCTCTTCCGGCTACGTGGGCACGCTGGGCGGCATCCAGAACTTCGCCGGAAATCTGGCGGGGATTGTCACCGCATCGTTTACCGGCCTGATGCTGACGCTGAGCCACGGCTCCTTTGTGATCCCGCTGCTGGTTGCCGGTGGTATCTGCCTGTTCGGCGCATTCAACTTCCTGTTCATCATGGGGAAAGTGGAACCGCTGGTTCTGAAAACCGACGCCCAGCTGGGTAAACCGCTGACGACCGACCGTTAATCAATTTTTCAGGGAATAACCATGAGCAATGAAAACCAACTTCGTGAAGAAATCTGCTGGGCCGGTGCCAACCTGTTTCAGCGCGGCTACACCGTCGGTACCGCCGGCAATATCAGCGCCCGCCTGGACGACGGCTGGCTGATTACGCCCACGGATGCCTGCCTCGGTCGCCTTGACCCGGCGAAAATTGCCAAGGTCAGCACCAGCGGTGAATGGGTTTCCGGGGATAAACCGTCAAAAACCCTGCAGCTGCACCGCCAGGTTTATGACCGCAACGGCGAAGCCGGCGCGGTAGTGCATACCCACTCCACCCATCTGGTGGGGCTGACCCTGGCGGGCGTCTGGCAGCAGGACAGCATTCTGCCGCCGATCACCCCCTATCAGGTGATGAAAGTGGGCCGTATCCCGCTCATTCGCTACCAGCGCCCCGGTGCCTCGGACGTGGCCGAACAGGTGGCCCGCCTGGCGCTGGAGGTGCGCGGCGTGATGCTGGAGCGCCTCGGACCGGTTATCTGGGGTAAAAGCGTGGCCACCGCCACCGCCGCGCTGGAAGAGCTGGAAGAGACCGCCCGCCTGTGGCTGCTGTCCGCTGACAAGCCAGAGCCATTGAGCCAGGCGGCGGTCGCGGAGCTGTGCGAGGTGTTCAGCACCCGCTGGTAACTCCTGAGCTGTACCCTACAAATACTGGCAAGGAACCCCGATGAACAAACCTTTGTATGCAGCCATGCTGTTGGCCTTCTCCTGCGCCGCAGCCAGCGCTCAGGCGCAGAGCCTGGTCTATGTGTCCAACGCCGGGAGCGGCACGGTCACCGGCTATACGCTGGATAAAAACAAACCGGCGCTCGAACCAACAGGCACCTTCCCCGCGGGGGAGAAAGCGATGTCGTCCGTCGTCTCGCCGGATAAGAAAATGCTGTACGTCTCGGTGCGCAGCAAACCCTATCGCGTGGTGGCTTACAGCATCCAGCCCGACGGCACGCTGCAAAAAGCCAGCGAAACGCCGCTGCCGGAAAGCATGGCTTATCTGTCTACCGACAGGCAGGGGCACTACCTGCTCAGCGCCTCATTCGGCGGCGATCTGTTCAGCATCAACACCATCGACAGCGCGGGCAGCGTGGTGGAGAAGCCGGTGCAGATAGTGCACACCGGCAAGCGCGCCCATGCGGTGCAGGTGGATGCGGAAAACCGCCATCTCTACGTCACCCAGCTCGGCACCGATCAGCTGTTGCAGTACCGTTTTGACGGCGCAACCGGGAAGGTCACGCCGCTCGATCCGCCGTTTATTAATATTCAGCACGAGGCGGCCACCGGACCGCGTCACTTTGTCATCGCGCCCCGGCGCGACAGGCAGGGCCAGCGCAATATGTACATCCTGAACGAGATGGCGGGCAATATCACCCGCGTCACCCTGGACGACGCGGGCCGCGCCACGGCCCACGAGGATGTGTCGTCCATCTCACCGGATGAGGATATGCAGCGCGGCGAAGCCCGGCCGCTGACCGGCGATGACGATCTGCCGCCGTCGCACAAGCCGCGCATCTGGCAGGCCGATATCCATCTGACCCCGGATGGACGCTTCCTTTATTCGACCGAGCGCACCAGCAGTACCCTGACCTCGTTCTCGGTCGATGCCATTGATGGCCATCTCACCCGGCTGCAAAGCATCAAAACCGAAGCCCAGCCGCGCGGCTTTGCCATTGATAACAGCGGCCGTTTCCTGATTGAGTCCGGGCAGAAATCGGAGCAGCTGTCGCTGTATGCCATCACCCCGTCCACCGGCGCGCTGACGCTGCTTGGCCGCTACCCGACCGGCAAAGGCGCTAACTGGGTTACCCTGGTTGAGTGATGCCATCGGGTCTTATTACCCCCTGTAAGGAGTTATGATGACGTTTAAAATGAAAACCCTGATTGAGGCGCTGTTTGTCGGCGGTCTGGTTCTGAGTGCCATTCCGGCCGCCTCCGCGGCGGAAAAAGCCATCGCCACCGATCTGGAACCGCTGCATCACGTGATTATGGAAAACCAGTACGTCACCGTGATGCGGGTGATGATCCGCCCGGGCCAGTCCACCGAGTTTCACGAACAGCATCTGGACTACGTGAACACCCACGTCAGCGGCAGCATGGTGAATATCTCGTACCCGGATCATCCGGCCAAAGATCACTGGATGAAGACCGGCGACGTGAAGTTCGGTCCGCATCAGGGCAAGTCGGATGAGGATAAGGTCAGCAATACCGACAACACCCTCAATCATCAGGTGTCATTTGAGATTAAACAGAACGGCCCGCAGAACTTTGGCGGGGCTACGCGTCCGGCCAGTCCGCTGTTCCATCCGGTACTGGATGAAAAAACGGTGAAGGGCTGGAAGGTCCGGCTGCAGCCGGGGGAAGTGGCACCGGCGTACGAACAGCACGGGCCGGGCGTGAGAGTGTTCTTTACCGAAGGGCGGTTACTGCTGGCGGAGCCGGGTAAACCGAATCGCGTGAAGGAGATCTGGGTACACCGCGGTGATGCGTTCCTCACCGGGGCGGGCCAGGTGGAACTCACCAACGGCGGTGAAACGCCGCTGGAGTTTAACGACTACGAACTGCTGTAAAATCTGCGAACGGCGTAACCGTCATACGCTTGCTGCGACGGTTACGCCCCTCCCCTGCCCTGACGGGCAGAAAAAACTACAGTACGCTGGCCAGGAACTCACGCAGGCGCGGATGCTGCGGACTGTCCAGCAGCGTGCGGGCATCGCCGCTTTCCACAATCGCGCCGTTATCCATAAACACGATGTTGTCCGCCACTTCGCGGGCAAAGCCGATCTCATGGGTGACCACCACCATGGTGATGCCCGAATGCGCCAGCTGCTTCATCACCTGCAGCACTTCACCGACCAGCTCCGGATCCAGCGCCGAGGTAGGTTCATCAAACAGCATCACGCCCGGCTCCATCGCCAGCGCGCGGGCAATCGCCACGCGCTGCTGCTGGCCGCCGGACAGCTCACGCGGCCAGGCGCTGACGCGATGCGCCAGGCCCACCTGATCGAGCAGCTTCAGCGCACGCGCTTCCACCACCTGGCGCTTCTCCTTGCGGATACGCAGCGGTGCGTCCATCACGTTCTGCAGCACGGTACGGTGCGGGAACAGGTTGAACTGCTGAAACACCATGCCGATGCTCTGACGCTGCAGGGCCACCTGATGCTCCGCCAGCTCAACCAGATGCTGGCCTTTACGGCGGTAGCCGACCAGCGCCTCGCCGACGTGGATGGTGCCGGCATCGAGTTTTTCCAGATGATTGATGCAGCGCAGCAGCGTCGATTTCCCCGAGCCGGACGGCCCGAGGATCACCGTCACCGAACCTGCGGCGATATCCAGATTGATATCGTGCAGCACCGTCCTGCCGGAAAACTGTTTGCGGATGCCGCGCAGTCTGATCGGTTCACTCATGACTGATGCTCCTCAACACTGGCCGCACGGCGGAACCAGCTGCGTTTCACCGGCGCGTTGCCACGGCTGAACCAGGCTTCGACATAATACTGTCCGACGGACAGCACCGAGGTCATCAGCAGGTACCAGCCGGTGGCCACCAGCAGCAGCGGGATCACCTCGTAGGTGCGCTGATAGATAATCTGCGCTGAGTAGAGCACGTCCTGCAGGGCAATCACCGACACCACGGCGGTGGTTTTCAGCTGACCGATCACTTCATTCCCGGCGGGCGGCAGAATGGTACGCATCGCCTGCGGCAGCACCGTCTGGCGGAAAATCTGCCCCGGACGGTAGCCCAGCGCCTTTGCCGCCTCCAGCTGGCCCGGATTCACGCTCTGAATGCCGGCACGGATGATCTCCGCCGCGTAGGCCGACTGGTGCATCACCAGCGCAATCACCGCCGCGCTGAACGGGCTGATGATCTCGTTAGTGGTGGCGGTCCACACCTCGCCGACAAACGGCAGCGAGAGCGACAGCTTCGGATAGAGCGCGGCGATGTTGTACCACAGGAACAGCTGTACCAGCATCGGCACCGCGCGGAAAAACCAGGTATACACCCAGCTCACCCACGCCAGTACCGGGTTGGCAGAGAGGCGCATCAGCGCCAGAATCGTGCCGCCCGCAAAACCAAACAGCACCGAGATCACCGTCAGCTTGATGGTCATCAGCACGCCGCTGATAATCGACGCTTCCGTCAGGTTTTCCGCCACCACGTCCCACTCGAAGCGGGGGTTGCTGACCACCGACGATCCCATCAGCGCCACCAGCAGCAGTACGATCAGGGCGCTGAACCAGCGCCCGTAGTGACGATGCCCGACTATCCGCAGGCCTGCGCCGTCTTCGTCAGGCCGCAGACTCATTTGGCAATCTCTTCATTCAGACCAGCGCTTTTCACCGCGCCAAAACCGATTTCCCACTTATCGAGGATCTGCTGATAGGTGCCGTCGGCGATCAGCGAGTTCAGTGCCGCCTGAACCGGTTTTTCCAGCGGCGATGCTTTTGGCAGGGCAATCGACACGATGGTGTCTTCAATGGTGATCTCGCCCGCCAGCGCCAGTGCTTTCACGTGGCTGGCCTGATAGCGCAGGCCTTCATACGGGCCAAAGAACATCGGCACGCGGCCGCTAATCACCGCCTGCACGCCCGCAGGGCGATCCGGGAAGATCGGAATGGTGATTTCCGGCTTACCGTCGGCTTTACAGGCGTCGCTGGCCTGCTGCAGGCGCGTCACCTGCGAGGTGCCCGCACCGGCACCGACGGTCTTACCGCACAGCTCAGGGAAGGTGTTAAACGGCCCCAGTTCGGCATCCTTACGGGAGATCAGCGCCAGCTTGGAGGCGTTATAATAGCCGACGAAATCCACCTGCTGCAGGCGCTTTTTATTGGCGTCGATATTGGACGCGGCCAGATCGTAGCGGCCGGATTTCAGGCCGGGAATGATGTTGTCAAAGCCGCCGGTATCGCGCCAGTGAACCGCGACGCCCAGACGGTCGGCCACCGCGCTGACGATGTCGATTTCGCGCCCGGCGAGGGTTTTATTATCCGCCTGATAGAAGGTGGTCGGCGGCGTATTCGGGTTGGTGCCCGCCACGATAAAACCTTTTTTCAGAATGTCGGCGGGCAGCGTGGCGTGCAGGGCAGCATCCGCTTTTGGCTTGACGCTGCTGCTGAAGGCCACGTCCTGGTCTGCGGCCAGCGCAGAAGTCAGTGGGAACAGGCTCAGAACGGCGGCGGTCAGTACTGTTTTTATCATGGATTATTCCTTCTCAGTCGCCAGTGCGGGCACGGCGGCAAAATTTTCTTCCGGCGACGGCAGGCCGAGGTTTTCACGCAGGGTGCTGAACTGATATTCGGTACGGAACAGGCCGCGGCGCTGGAGTTCAGGCACCACCAGCTCCACGAACAGCTCCAGCTGGTTTGGCAGCACGGCAGGCATGATGTTGAAGCCGTCGGCCCCTTCCTGCTCCAGCCACTGCTGGAAGTCGTCGGCGATGTCAGATGCGGTACCGACAATCACGCGGTGGCCGCGCGAACCGGCCGCCACCGCAGCCAGCTGGCGCAGGGTCAGGTTTTCACGTGCGGCAAGTTCGGTCAGCAGCTTAACGCGGCTCTGCCCGCCTTCAGTGCCGCCAATTTCCGGCACCGGGCCGTCCAGCGGATAGGCGGTCATATCCACGCCGAAACGGGCCGACAGCTGTTCGATACCGTTATCGATATCCACCAGTTCGTTCAGCTGGTTCCAGGTTTCCTGCGCTTCCTCGCGGGTGCGGCCCACGATCGGCATCACGCCCGGCAGGATCAGCAGGTGATCCGGGTGACGACCGGCTTCGCGGACGAACTGCTTCTGGCTGCGGTAGAAGGCCTGGCCCTCTTCCAGCGATGCCGCCGCGGTAAACACCACTTCGGCGGTTTCCGCCGCCAGCTTCTGCCCGGCAGGGGATGAACCGGCTTCAATGATCACCGGGCGGCCCTGCGGTGAACGGGCGATGTTCAGCGGGCCCTGCACCTGGAAGTATTTGCCTTTGTGGTTCGCGGCATGAATTTTCGCTTCATCGGAGTAGCGGCCGGACGCCTTCTCGCGCACGATAGCGCCCTCTTCCCAGCCGTTCCACAGCTTGAAGGTGACGTCGAGGAATTCGCGGGCGATGTCGTAACGCTCGGCGTGTGAAGGCAGATCGGTGCGGCTGAAGTTACGCGCCGCATCGGTGGAGAACGAGGTCACCACGTTCCACGCCCCGCGTCCACGGCTGATATGGTCGACGGAGGACAGCGCGCGCGCAAGGTGGAACGGCTCATCGAAGGTGGTGGAGGCGGTCGCCGCCAGGCCGATGTGCTTGGTCTGCACCGCCAGGGCGGAAAGCAGCGTCAGCGGCTCCAGGCGCGACATGGTGGACGGCAGGCGGTGAACGCTGGTGGCCAGCGCATCGCCGACGAAGAACATGTCAAAACGGCCTTCTTCGCCCTTTTTGGCGATCCAGGTGAACCAGTCGACGTCGGTCGGTGAACCCTGAGCGCCTTCTGCGCGCCAGCCACCGACATGATGACCCAGGGCCTGCACAAACAGGCCGAGGCGCAGCTGGCGTGACGGTGATTTTTCTACGGTCATGAGAAACCCTTATTCGTTATTTGCTGAGCAATGAAATGAGACGATGCAGCGCAGCGTCGCTGCCAAGCTGTGCATCGTTAAACACGCCCTGCGCCAGAAGCGCAGGCAGCGCGCTGAGACTGTTGCGGAGTTTTGCCTCCACGTCGGTAAAGGCGGCGGCGGTTTCCTGCCGGGTGACGCGGTGGCTGAGCTGGCTGCCATCGTGCAGGAACAGCGTCACGTGATGGAAACGGCGATCGGGGTCCAGCTCATCGGCCGGGGCCGTCGGGTCCGGATGGCGGCTGACCCGCGCGGCCAGTTCGGCGATATCGGCTTTGACCGGGGCTTCGGTGTAGTTTTCCAGCGCCACCGACCCATTGATCAGCGCATCGGCGATGACGTACTCCAGGCTGAAGCGCGCCTCCACGCCGTTCTTCGGCGCAATGATATTCGGCGCGGTATCGGCACCCGGGGGGAAGCTGACCTCAATACGGTCGATGGCCTGAACATTACCGCCCTGCCCTCTTTCCTCCAGCTGCTGACGCAGCACGAAGGCGGCCTCGGCGGCGCTGTGCGTGCCGCCGCAGGTCGGGTAGCGTTTAAATTCCAGGCCCGGCGCGACAATACGCCACGGGTTACCCCAGCCCGCCAGCAGCTGTTCCGGCTGCGCGGCATCAAAGCCGAGGATCTGCAGGAAGCTTTCCAGCACGCCATCCGGCTGACCGCCAAAACCGGCCTTTGCCAGCTGCACGCTGTTCACCGCGCTGCGCGCCGACAGCCCGGCGTGCAGCGGCTTCGCCGCCGAGCCAAACTGACTGCGCAGACCGGAGGCCTGGGTTGCGGCCAGCCCGAGGGCTACCTGCGTGGTGTGGACGCTGAGATTCAGCAGGCGACAGGCGGCACCGGCGGCGGCAATCGTGCCGAGGGTGGCCGTGCTGTGGAATCCGGCGCTGTAGTGGCGGGTACCGATGGCTTTACCCAGCCTGCCCGCCAGCTCCACACCCACCACATAGGCATCCAGGAAGGCATCAATGCTCACCGTCGGCGAGGCCTTACTCAGCGCCAGCAGCGCGGAGAGCACGACGGTGGTTGGATGGCCGCGAAAGGTCGGATGATAGTCGTCGAAATCCAGCGCATGGCTGAGGTAGCCCAGCTGCAGCGCAAGGTTTTCCCTGGAATGCAGCGCGGGGAAGACGCGGATCACCGGCTCCAGCCCGCTGTCGACCACGCTGCCGTACAGCACCGGAAACAGGCAGGCAAAATAATCCTTCGCGCCTTCACGGGCATTTTGCCGCTCCGCGTCTCCGGGATGACGGGAGAGAAGCGTTTCGGCCAGCAGTACGGTCAGTGAGTTATTCAAAATACACCTTTTTTAACACTGTATTGACATAAATCAATATGTTATAAATTAGCTCCATTTTCTTTGCTTCACCGCACCGCAGCCAATAACCAACCGTTATAACCCATTCCTAAATGAACTAAGCAGAAAGCCCGTAATGGCTATCTTTTCACATTTATTCATTCTATATAGCGGTACTGCTATAAATTCGCTTTATCGCATCACTGCTATAATGTGTTTTCACCCACAGCAGGATGAGCGCGAATGAAAGTCAGAACGCCAGCCGACTTTGGCATTGTTATCCGCAGTGTTCGCAGTGCGCAGGGTATCAACCAGCAGCATCTGGCCGAGATCTGTGGCACTACCCAGTCGGCGATTTCCCGGCTGGAAAAAACCGGGGTATGCCATATCGATACCCTGCTGCGCGCCTGTCAGGCACTGCATCTGCAGCTGGAGATATTCCCCCAGTCGGCGAGGCTGAGCGAAAAAAGCGTGTCCCCGGACTTGTAAATGACCCTGGCTGCTCTTATATAGAAAGGCTGATAAACGGGGTTTTCCCTGAAGGAGTAAAATAATGGCAACTGAATACGCAACCATCGCAGGCGGCTGTTTCTGGTGTACCGAAGCCGTGTTTAAACAGATCGCGGGCGTTGAGTCCATCCAGAGTGGCTACATTGGTGGGCATACGGTCGACCCAACCTACCGCCAGGTTTGCAACGGAGATACCGGCCATGCCGAAGCCATTCGTATTGGTTTTGACCCGCAGAAGATCGGCTATGGCGATCTGCTGGATATCAGCTTTGCCACTCACGATCCCACCCAGCTGAACCGCCAGGGTAACGATATCGGCACGCAGTACCGTTCAGCGATCTTCCCGGCCAGTACCGCACAGGAAGAGGAAGCTCGCGCGGCAATCGTTCGCGCCCAGGCCGATCACAGCGACCCGGTGGTCACGACTATCGAAGAGGATGCGACCTGGTATCCGGCTGAGGACTATCATCAGGACTACTGGGCCGGTGAAGGCCAGGAAAACCGTTACTGCCTGGCCGTGATCCCCCCTAAGCTGCAAAAACTGCGTAAGCGTTTCGCGGCTAAAACAATCTCAGGCTGAGCCTCTACTCCTCAGCGGTGACAGCACCCTTCAGCGTACGACGGGTGCTGCGCCAAGACAGATACCCCAGCCCCGCCCCCAACAGTGACAACAGCGTTAAAATCCCCATTACCCAGCCATAGCCCGTTTCCGCGCCCGACTGCTGATAAATCTGTGTTGCCATCGTCAGACCCAGCGCCCCCCCGAGATTGTGCAACGTCCAGGAAATTCCAATTCCCTGACCGTGCATCTCATGCGGCAACGCCCCCAGCGCCGCAGCCACCGATGGCCCGAGGATTGCCCCCCAGCCCGCGCCCATCAGGACAAAAGCCGCGACGGTCAGCAGCAGCGATGGTGGTGAAGAAAACTGGCTCTGCAAAGCCGCCGAGAGTGCCAGCATCACAAACCCCGCCGTCAGTACCGGCCACGGGCCGACGCGGTCGCTTACCTTTCCTGCCAGCGGCGACACCAGCGCCATAACCAGCGTCACCGGCAGCAGCATCACGCCCAGCAGAGCCGCACTCAGCGAATAAAGTGCCAGCAGCTTAAACGGCATCAGCAGAAAGGCTGAACAGTAGAACACCGCCAGCAGGATGGAGAGCCCGCATGCGCGGCGGAAAAGTCGGTTACCCAGCACGCTAAGCTGGATCAGCGGACTGGGGGTTCGGCGTTCATAGCGGATAAACAGCAGCAGCGATATCAGAGAGATTGCCAGCAGCAGCAGAGAGGCCGGACTGCTTAACCCCCAGCGGCCGATGTAGACCGACAGCAGCAGAAGGGGAACCAGGCCGCCGATCAGCAGCAGCCATCCCGGATAATCGATGCGCAGACGAGCCGCGTTGCGCTGCACCGCGATTTTTCCCCGGCAGCAAAAGTAGCTCAATACCATCAGCGGAACGTTAATCAGGAATACCGCACGCCACCCCAGCAGTTCCACCAGCACGCCGCCCGCGACCGGGCCCAGCGTCAGACCGAATCCATTAGCGGCAAACAGCAGACCCAGTGCCCGCCCGCGCTGTGATTCCGCTATCGACTCAACCAGTATCGCCGCCGTCGCGGTGTACAGTACCGCGCAGCCGGCCCCCTGTATTAACCGGCTGATAACCAGCATCGGCAGACTGGCCGCCAGCCCGGCGCCCAGCGATGCCAGTGTAAAAAGCAGCATGCCGCCGTACAGCACTTCGCGCCTGCCGTAGCGATCGGCCAGTCGCGTGGCCATCACCATGCAGCAGCAAAGCGCAATAACAAACACCGTCATCACCCACTGCACGGCATCAAGCCCGGCTGGGAAATGCTGCTGTATGGCCGGCAGGGCAGTGTTAACAATGGTGAAGTCCAGACAGCCGGCGAAGCTGGCAATGCAGATCCCGGCGATCAATGCGATCTGCTGTTTGGGGGTGTTGTTTAACGAAACATTCATCGTGCGTTCCTGAGTTACGAAATCGGTCAGCACAAGGTTATCGCGTATTTTTTTCTTCATCTGCGCTGATAATTCGTCATACTGACGAATTGATGTCGTCCATAACCCAGAGGTAACGATGATCCCCGGCGACAGACTCAGCGGCATTCGGGCATTTGTGCAGGCCGCGCAGGCGGGCGGTTTCAGTCTGGCCGCCGAGCAGCTTGGTCAGTCGCGCTCAACGGTGGGCAAGGCAATAGCCCGGCTTGAAGCGCGATTGCAGGTTAAGCTCTTTCTTCGCACCACCCGTACGCTGTCGTTAACCAGCGAAGGGCTGCAGTTTTATCAGGACTGTCTGCGCGTTCTTGCCGATCTCGATGCGGCTGAAAACCGACTGACCGCCCATGCTTCGGTCCCCACCGGCTGCCTGCGGATAGCCGCTCCGCCGCTGTTTGGCGAAAAACAGGTGATGCCGCTGCTGCTGCCGCTCACGCGCCGCTGGCCCGGCCTGACGCTGGATATGCATTTTTCCACCCGACGTATTGACCTTGCGGAGTCGGGAATCGATCTGGCCGTGCGCATCGGCAGCCCGGGGCATCACAGCGATCTCACTTCCCGCCAGCTGGGCGTACAGCAGATGCAGCTTTGCGCCTCGCCGGAATATCTTGCGGCGGCCGGCAACCCTTTATCGCTCGAAGACCTGGCCGGGCACCGGCATATCACACTGCCGGAGCAGGGTCGAACGCAGTCATGGATACTTGAAAGCAGTGACGGAAAACCCTGCTGGTGGCAGCCCCATGACGGCCTGCGGTTCAGTACGCTGGGCGCGGTTTACAGTGCGGTACTGGACGGATACGGCATAGCCCAGCTGCCACAGTGGCTGGTTGGTGAGCATATCCGTCACGGAGAACTGACTGAACTGCTTCCTGAGATGCAGGCTCCCGGTCTGCCTGTTTCTGCGGTATGGTTAAAAACCGCCGCCATGCCCCAGCGTTTACGCCTGGCCATTGACACGCTGGTCGCCGGTTTCAGCGCGCGATGAGCGGGCATTGTTATTCCCGTGTGGCGGCTATCCAAAGCACAATAAGTCTCTCGCTCTGAGCCGGGGCGGATGGTAGCGTCACTCTCATTTCTGACAAGGAGTGAGTATGACGACTGCATCTTCCCGCCCGGTAGCGATTGTCACCGGAGCCACCAGCGGCATCGGCCTGGCCATCGCACGCGATCTGGCGACCGACCATCAGGTTTACGCTATCGGGCGCTCGGCTGAGGCGCTGGCTGAGCTACGGCAAATCCATCACGTCGAAGCCGTGGAGCTGGACCTTCTCGATAATCAGGCGCTGAAAACCTTTACCGATCGGCTGTCGACCATTGCCGTTCTGGTCCACTCTGCGGCAGTTTCGGAAAGACTGAGCGTGGAGCAGGCCACCCCCGAACAGTGGCAGAAGCAGTTTGCCATCAATCTTTTTGCCCCCGCAGAACTGACCCGACTTGCGCTGCCTTTGCTGCGGAAAGAGCAGGGCCAGGTGGTGTTTATCAATTCAGGTTCCGGCACGCTGGCGCTTGCCGGGCACGCCGTGTATTCGGCCAGCAAGTTTGCGCTTAATGCGCTGGCCCACGCCCTGCGCACAGAAGAGAGTGAACACGGCGTGCGCGTCGCGACAGTGTCACCTGGCCCCACCGACACGCCGATGAACCGCAAAAGCCGCGAGCGAGCCGGTGATTTTGCTGCTATCGATCCCCTGGCTTACAGCACGCCGGAGTCCGTTGCGGCGGCGGTGCGTCTGGTAGTTAATGCCACCGAAGATACTCAGATTGCCGACGTGGTTGTCAGACCGCGTCGCGACAGTGCTAAACGCTAATCAACAGAGGAGAGCCCGTGAACCTGTCTAACATCAGCCGGGAACTGAAGCGCCATATTCGCTTTAGCTACTGGAACGAACTGTGCACTCTCAACGCTTAAAAGCCAGCCGGATATTGCCCCCTGCTTAGCCACGACGACCTCTCAGGCAGGAGGCAGTTCCGGTTGGTTTAATCTACTTCTGGTTCTCTTTTTTATATTCCACCGGCATAACACCTTACCCGCGATCGCTAATCCTGATTCCTCCTGCTCTTCAGTTCTTCAGTTCTTCAGTTCTTCAGTTCTTCAGTTCTTCAGTTCTTCAGTTCTTCAGTTCTTCAGTTCTTCAGTTCTTCAGTTCTTCAATATTATTACTCAGCCAGCTCAAGTTTTTATGCACGCTACTCTTTTTTACGTCAGACTTTTTTTCGCTCCCGGGAGTTTGTGCAGGTAACGATTGAGTCATGCGCAGGGGGTTTTAATCGGCTGTGATAACACTGTTGTGATTTGTCGAGTCACTTGATGAGTTGAGCCGTGCACTCACTCACTCACTCACTCACTCAGGCAGTCAGGCAGTCAGGCAGTCAGGCAGTCAGGCAGTCAGGCAGTCAGGCAGTCAGGCAGTCAGGCAGTCAGGCAGTCAGGCAGTCAGGCAGTCAGGCAATCAAGCAATCAGGCAATCAGGCAATCAGGCAATCAGGCAATCAGGCAATCAGGCAATCAGGCAATTATGGTGATTTGTGCGCGATAGAACTCATAGTTAAATCTGCGCACAATACTTACTGCCTACTGCCTACTGCCTACTGCCTACTGCCTACTGCCTACTGCTCAATGCTCAATGCTCAATGCTCAATGCTCAATGCTCAATGCTCAATGCTCAATATTTAAAACCTTATGCCTGATATCTGATACCCGAACTTTGTTCTTTGCGGGTTTGAGGGTTTGAGGGTTTGAGGGTTTGAGGGTTTGAGGGTTTGAGGGTTTGAGGGTTTGAGGGTTTGAGGGTTTGAGGGTTTGAGGGTTTGAGGGTTTGAGGGTTTGAGGCAGTGAAATTATGGAGATTTCACCGTGAAATCCAAAATGAAATTCCTTTTAAAACAGTAAATTAATAATGAAATCAGGGGGGAGAACGTTGTGAAATTCAATGGCAGGGAAATCAGTTAAAAACCCCTGCATCGTTGGTCAATGCTGTAGCCACCGATGCAGGGAAGAATAAAAATCAGCTCTTCAAATGCTTCGCCAGCACCGCGGCGATAGCGCTGTCGATTGCGCCCTGCAGGTCGGTTGGCAGGCGATTAAACTCGTAGCTGAACGTACGCCCACGCGTTTTCTTGCGCGCGTAGCGGTTCTTATCGCTGAAGTCCCACAGCGGCGTAGTGACAACCTTATCCTTCTCCGGCGTCATCACCAGCAAGGCCGCTTCCTTCCTGATCTCCGCAATGATTTTATTCTTCACTTCATCTTCCGCCAGCGACGACAGAGCACGAATACTTTCCACCGCGCTGCCGATATTATCCAGCAGCTCCGGCACGGAAATATCCATGCTGGTCAACATCTCTTCCGCGGCCAGCAGATTTTTATAATCGCCGTAGGTCAGCTCAGACTGCACCGGGAAAATTGACAGCAGCTCGGCAGAAACGCTGGCGGCCTGCAGAGCACGGGTCACTTTCGCCTGCGAGAGATTTTCATCCTCGGCTATCTCTTTCTGCGTCAGTCCACTTTCCTTCAGCGCCAGCAGACGAAGGCCGACTTCACGAATGTTGTGTTCACGCGCGGTCTGAATGTCCTGCGCCAGATTCCGGGCTTCAGCAGCGGTCAGGGGAACGTCAGTGACCAGTACGTCCAGGCCAACATTACACAGAATGGCGGAAGCACGGCGGCGCGATCCGTCGAGGATCTCAATCGTCTCGCCTTTACGCACGCCAATCGCCGGGAAAAATTGCTGCAGCCGCAGCGTGCGCGTTATGCCTTCCAGGGATTCAGGCGTCAGCGCGGCCTGGTCACGGCCGTTGGTTTCCTGAACCACAAAGGTTTTGCTGGCAACATCCGCTGCCGCGACGGTAACGCGGGTAAAAACGGCTTTTTTGCCTGATGACAGCGTAAAGATCTGTTTGACCGGTTCTGGCTGCGGTTCGCTGTTTAATACCGGCGCACTGAAGGTGCGCCCGATAGTATTCCGTTTCATATTCATCAGGCACCTCAGTTAATGCGAATAAATTCAATACGATCAAAGACCGCTTTGGCAAAGTCTTCTGCAGCGGCGCGGGCATTTTTTAACGCCTCGCTGCTGCCAATGTAGGTCGCCGGGTTGGCCGAAATGACGGTATCGAAGGATTCGCCGCAGCGTTCAAAACCGTCCAGGCGGGGAAGGGCAACGTCCAGCATATCGCCACCAAAAATTTCTTTTGCCAGACTGTGGCAGACTTTGTGATCCGGTTTGTTGGACAGTTTGGACATAAAACCAATATTGCCCAGTAGACGGCAACCGCAGCCGGATGACTCAATAATGTTCACCAGCTCTGGCAGGCGCGTCAGGTATTTTAGCGTTGAATGAAAATCAACCTGTGCCGGAGGCACGGGGGTCATTAACAGATCCGCCGCGGCGATGGCATTTTTCAGAAACGCATCGAGATGCGGTCCGCTGTCGACAAAAATAAAGTCATAGTCTGATTTTAATTTATCGATCACGTTTTCCCGCAGAACGGCGTGGGGATTCTGGCCTGGCAAATGTTCACTGCACAAACCTTCCCAGCCGGATGCAATAAAGGCATCGTCGATTGAAGCAGGAAGTACATCTACGCCCGGCACCACGGAACTGACGATAAATTCTTCCAGAAGCTCCTCGCGGCTGACGTTCTGTAACATCGCCTGCGCGGAGGTCGTTTCCACAATACCCACAGCTCTTGTGTGGTTAAGAAACATGGTGGCTGATGACTGCGGATCGAGATCGATAACCAGAATGCGCAGATCTTCAAACAGCAGGTGAGGGTGGGCACGCATGGCATGCGCCAGTGATACGGTGGAGACGGTTTTAGATACGCCGCCCTTCAGGTTGCCGACAAATACGGTCAGGGCTTCTGCATGCCGGTCACGGTATTTAGGGACGCCACGGTGCTGGTAGATATCCACAATATTCTGGATAGTCATTGCGTATTTGGTTGAGGATCCCGCTGCACGTTTATCAAAAACATAGCCGCTTTCTTCCATTTCACTGACGGCATAGTCAACGTTGGCGCGAGTCAGTTTAGGCAGTTTTGCCAGTGCGGCTTTGGCGTAGACCTGAAAATACTCGTTCTCACGCATTTCTTCTTTCTGTGCCTGAATGTGTTCAGTCAGAGAAGTCAGCATTTTACCTGCCCGCTGGGCGATTTTTTCAGTCTGATGCGAATCCATATTCATCAATGTCTCCACTTATGTAACTTATCGTCTTAAAATCAATATTCCTACATACGAAGAGAATTATCAACATAAAGGTGGCATTTATCTCTAAATGGATGACTGAAAGAAAAGATCGTCGTTTTATCCCTGTTCACGCCGGTATTGTGCATTTTTTCCCCGTTATTCACAGGCCAGATCCAATAATTAGATCCTCAATAGATCATAAATAGATCCAAGAAGATCCCCGCACCCCCAGAGGCCTTGCCCCGACTGGGCTGAGACCCGATCATTATCCACTGTGAAGAGTAAAACAACCGCTACAGGGAGTAAAATAACCGCTGTAGTGAGCCGGTTAACGGCTGAAGAGAGTGGATCAAAACCACTGTAGTGAGGAGAGGGTAAAAAACGCGGTGAATAACCTGATTTCGCGCAGAAATGCGCCGGTGGCGGGTTGTTAATTAAGCGACTGAATCTGGATCTGTCGTTACCGGATCTTATCCACATTTTTCAGATCTGAAATAACGTAAATTTATCCACTGCTTAGATCCAGTAACAAGATCCATAAAGAACCTTAGAAGAACCATAAAGATCCCTGCATGCGCTCAGGCCGCGCCCTGCCTGCTCCTGGAGGGGGTTGTTATCCACTGTGATGAGTAAACTAACCACTGTGGCAAGTAATAAAACCTCTGTAGTCAGTAGAACATCCGCTATAGTGAGTGTTAGTATCCACTGTAACCAGTAATTGCGATCCTCGCCTGTGAGTTTACGGAATGTAAAAAATGCCGGATAAAGATCCAGAAAACAAAATGATAGCCGACGCTTTCAGTGAAACGGATAAACGCACCGGCGAAGTTATCAACCTCACGCCTAACACCAATAACACCGTGCAGCCCGTAGCGCTGATGCGGCTGGGGCTGTTTGTTCCCACGCTGAAGTCTACCGCACGCGGCCGTAAGAACCAGATGTCGACCATGGACGTCACGGAAGAGTTAAAGCAGCTGTCGATCGTCAAATCGGAAGGGTATGAGAATATAAAGATCACCGGCGCCCGGCTGGATATGGATAACGACTTCAAGACCTGGGTGGGGATCATTCACGCGTTTGCCAAATACAAGGTGCTGGGAGACAGCGTCACGCTGCCGTTCATCGATTTTGCCAAACTCTGTGGCATTCCCTCGGTAAGGTCCTCTGCGCGGCTCAGAAGCCGTCTGGACGCGTCTCTGACCCGTATTGCCACCAATACCATTGCCTTCAGCAGTAAAGAAGGGGAGTACTACGTCACTCACCTGGTTCAGTCGGCAAAATACAGCACCAAAAATGACTCGGTGACCCTGCAGGCGGATCCAAAGATCTTTGAGCTCTACCAGTTTGATAAAAAGGTGCTGCTGCAGCTCAGGGCGATCAACGAGCTTTCGCGCAAAGAGTCCGCGCAGGCGCTTTACACGTTTATTGAGAGCCTGCCGCCGTCACCCGCACCGATCTCCATGGCCCGTCTGCGGGCAAGGCTGAATCTGACCTCGCGCACCATCACGCAGAATGCCACGGTGCGTAAGGCGATGGAGCAGCTGAAAGAAATCGGCTACCTCGACTACACGGAAGTGAAGCGCGGCAAGGTGGTGTACTTTGTTATTCACTACAGGCGGCCGAAGCTGCGCCCGGCCGATATCCCGCTCAGCCTGCCTGACATCGGCGAAGACGAGTTTGATGACATCCCCGACACCACCGAGAAGGAAGGGGAGATGGTCATGCTGTCCAGAGAAGAGTTGGAGCTGCTGGAAAAAATTCGCAAGGGCCGCAAGACCTGACGGTCATAACCACTGTAGTGAGAAGATTGTCAACTGACTATCCACTGTAGTGAGCGATCTTCCTCCCTCCTTCTGATACCCACCACTGTAGAGAGTAAGGCAACCACTGTAATGAGTGGCGGTGCTCTCTACAGTGGTTATTTCGCCGCGCCCTGGTGACCACTAACCTGTAAAGCCTTGCTCAGTGGCATGTCAGTAACCACTAACATCATCAGTGACACCCTGTATACGCGTCATCGTTCATCAGATACTCATCACAGTGGATACCGTTCTCACCGCAGTGGTTATCTGCTCATTGCAGTGGTTATCACTCTCTACAGTGGTTAATGCTCTCTCCAGTGGTTATTTCAGCGTACTCCTCTCTACAGTGGATATCCGGAGAGGATCCTCTTACTACAGTGGTTGTTTAAGAGATCTTTGGTCAGGATCGCGTTCAGCGCCAGTAAAAAAAGCCAGCCCGCGACCGATTGCGGGCTGGCTTACAGGCAAAAGGATCCTGACACCGTTGCGGCAGGATCAGTGGCGGCTGGCGCAGCCGCACTGGGACGGTTCGCTGAAGGTTTCGCGACTCAGGTGAGAGTGCCGGACTTTCAGTTCACCGTGACGCCAGTCACCTTCTGAACGGCTCTGGTTATCCAGCAGGCGGCTGAGTGCTTCGCCGACCAGCAGATCGCTGCGCTGTGACAGGCTGGTGAGATGCCAGGTCGCGGAGTGGGCTTCACTGGTGTCGCCCGAACCGACCACGCCAACGTGTACCCGCTCGCCAAAGTCGCGCACCGCCTGCAGGGCGCCAAATGCCAGCTCGTCGTTATCGCAGAACAGGGCATCGATACGCTCGGATGCCCAGGTTTGCTTGAGGTAGGCCAGCGTAGCGCGCCATGCGTGCTCACGATCGAAGCCGCCGGCAGTCAGCACCTTTGTGACGGCGTGATGTGCCGCAGCCAGCCCTTCGCCGTAGCCAGCCTGCTGCGGCAGCGGGGCAGAATCCTGTGCCTGCAGATAGCCGAAGCGGGTGTAGCCCTGTGAACTCAGCAGGCGGGCGACCTGTTTCCCGGCGGTGTGGCCGTCAACGCGGATGCTGTCTGCCGACGTGTCCGGCGCGGCAGTACCGATGTAAATTGCCGGAACCTGCGGCAGAATGTCGGCGGTAACGCGCAGTTCGTCGCTGGACAGGGACGAGAGGAAAACCAGCGCGGTGGGTTGCAGCCGTGCCGCGCCGTTCAGTGCGGCCTGCAGGCCGTCGCGCGAGCTGACGTTCAGCAGCAGCGTGACGCAGCCGCGCTGATTCAGCTGGCGGGTCAGCTCATTTAGCAGGGTAACGGTGTAGGGATTGGTAAATTCATCGCTGACCACGCCGATAATTTTGGCTTCATCTTCACGGGGCTGCGCCATATCTGTTCTGTCCTTCATCATGGTTTACTCGTTAGGCTTCTGACGGGAAAGTTGCGCGGACAGAATAGCAAAAATTGCCCTTTACTCCATGCATCATCGCGCAGCAGGCAATACGTGACATTGTCACGCAAGGTTCCCGGATTTGTCTGAATTATTGGTGATAAAATCGGCCACGGTCATCTCCGGCCTCTGGGAGATTGTAAAACTTAAAAAACCAATTTTTATCAATGTGATAAGGTCTTTTGTCGAGTGTTTCTTCTCAGGTTTAATACAGTTACTCACTGAATTATCCCCTGAATCTGTGGATAAATATCTGGCTCACGCTGCATTTCCGGTGAGCCGGATGTCAGTTTTAGCGGCCTAATGCCTCAACGTAAAGGAACGCTTCGCGCAGGCTTTCCGGCGTAACGGGGATCGGCAATGCATGGATGGATTCCTTAGGCCGCAGGGTGTGTGCGATTACCGGATCGATCTGTGCCGGGTCGTTGACGTCCACGCCCAGCGCGGCCAGGGTGGTCGGCAGATTGAAGCGCTGATAGGCCGCAATCAACTGGCGAGTGGCGGCCTCATCGGCCAGCAGCGCGCACTGCACGAGAATGCCATAGGCCACCTTGGTGCCGTGCAGATACTGCGCCGTCTGCGGCAGAATCGTCAGGCCGTTATGCACCGCATGCGCCGCGGCAATACGCGTATAGCGCTCGCCCAGCCCGCCCACCATGCCGCCACCGGCAATAATGGCGTCAATCACGTCCATGAAGTCCTGGCTCAGCTCCCCCCTCTGCTGGTCAGCCAGCGCGGCCTCACTCTGGCCCAGCAGCACGTCGCGCAGGGTGGCGGCGGTATCAATCCCCAGACGCACGGTCAGCGGCAGTTTGCTCGGCTCGGGTGCCAGCACCACGGCTTCATACCATTTCGCCAGCGTATCGCCGATCCCGGCCAGCAGGTATTCAACCGGTGCCTGCAGCAGGATCTCCGGCTCCACCAGCACCAGGTGATTCGCATCGTTGAAAATTTCATAGTGCGAGGCCTGGCCGGCGGCGTTGTACCAGACCGAAAGCGGGGTCCAGGCGGCGCAGGTGGCGGCGATGGTTGGGATGGCAACGAACGGCAGGTTCAGGCGGCGGGCCAGCGCCTTGGCGGTATCCAGCAGCGCACCGCCGCCCACGCCAATCACCACCTGGCGGTCGTCACCGGCGACCTGCGCCAGTTCGGCCAGATCCGGGTCGGTACAGTGGCCGCCGTACTGCAGATGGCGCGCACCGTTCTGCGAGAATGCAGCGGGCAGGAAAGGGCGCGCGGCGTCGATGGCGCGCTCGCCGTACAGCCAGACGGCCTGAGAAAGCTGCGCTTCACTGTAGAAGTCGGTCAGACGCGCCAGCGCGCCGGGATGAGAATAGTAGTTAGCGGGGCCGGGAACGACCTGAATTGCGGTAATGTCCATGATATTCCTTAGCGTTTCTTTGCTCCTATCCTGCTGTAGAGCCTTTACCACAGGCTAATACTTTTTTTGTAGTTACTTATTCCTTTTACTTCTTTGTCAGTCAGTTACAGGCATGAAAAAGTGACTTATCGTGCCGTTTATTCTTTAGTTTACTTTTTTACACAGGGATCTCTGATGAAACCAATTTTTTCCGTACTGGCTCTGTTCGTTGCCAGCGCTCTGCCCGTCCATGCCGCCACGCCGACTCCGGTACCGGAGAAAATTGCCAGCCACGACGGTCCGGTGCGCATCGCCGTGATCCGTAACCTGGGTTCCGACGATAACACCACCCAGTTTGTGCAGGGTGCCATCCAGCAGGGTAAAGCGCTGGGCTTTAAGGTCAGCACCTTTTTAACCAACGGTGACGATGCCAAATTCCAGGATTTCGTTAACCAGGCGATCAGCCAGAAATATGACGGGATCATTCTGTCGCAGGGCCGCGCGCCGTATGCCGCGCCGCTGATTAAAAAGATCGTCGACAGCGGCATTGCGGTGTCGGTGTTTGATACCTCCGTTGACGGCACCATCCCGGGCGCCACCGTTACCCAGCAGGACGATGCCTCCCTGACCAAACTCTCCTTCGGCCAGCTGATTCAGGATCACAACGGCAAAGCCAACATCATCAAGCTGTGGGTCGCCGGTTTCCCACCGATGGAACGTCGCCAGGCCGCCTACAAGCAGCTGCTGCAGGAAAACCCGGGCATCCACGAGCTGGAATCCGTCGGTGCCGTTTCTTCTGACGTGCAGGGCGATACCGCCAATAAGGTGGGCGCGCTGCTGGCCAAATACCCGAAAGGGAAAGTGGATGCGATCTGGGGAACCTGGGATGCCTTCAGCCAGGGCGCGCTGAAAGCGCTGAAAGAAAATGGCCGTACCGAAATCAAACTCTACAGCATTGACGTCTCCAACCAGGATCTGCAGCTGATGCGTGAAGCCGGCAGCCCATGGAAAGTCACCGCGGCGGTCGATCCGAAACTGATCGGTGCCACCAACGTGCGCCTGGTCGCGCTGAAGCTGGCGGGTGAAGCCACGCCGGACAGCTACGAATTCAAAGCCACCACCATTCCGCAGGCGCTGCTGGCAGCCCAGCCGGGTCCGGTTAACGTGGCGGGCCTGAGCAAAATCATCCCGGGCTGGGGCCAGACCGAAGACTTCGTCGCGCCGTGGTTTGCCACCCTGGAAGCGAAATACAAAAAGTAAGGACGATACCGTGTCAGACAGTTTACCGACCCCGGAATTCAGCCGGAACATGCGCCTGATTGGTCACAGCGACCAGGGCGGCCGGCCGGACGGTGTGCAGGTGATGGTTCATCGTGGCTATGCCTACGTCGGCCATATGGTGTCCTCCGGCTTTTCGATTATTGATGTCCGTGATGCGAAAAATCCGCGGCCGGCAGGTTATATTGCCGCGCCGCCGGGAACGTGGAACGTGCATCTGCAGGCGCATGACGATCTGCTGCTGGTAATCAACGCCCGCGACCTGTTTGCCGACGTGCGTTTTGCCGATGAGAAGGTCTATTACACCCGCTCGGTGGGCGAAACGGTCAGCGATGTGCAGGACCGGGGCTGGAGCGCCGGACTGCGCATTTTTGATATCTCGATCCCCGATCGTCCGCGCGAAATCAGCTTCCTGCCGCTGAACGGCATCGGCATTCACCGCATCTGGTACGTGGGCGGCCGCTGGGCCTATGTTTCCGCACTGCTGGACGGGTTTACCGACTATATTTTCCTGACCATCGACCTCGCCAATCCGCAGAAGCCGGAAGTGGCAGGCCGCTGGTGGCTGCCGGGCATGAACGCCGCAGAGGGCGAGCAGCCGGACTGGCCGGAAGGTAAACGCTATGCGCTGCATCATGCGATTATCAGCGGCGATACCGCCTACGGCAGCTGGCGTGACGGCGGCCTGACGCTGCTGGACGTCAGCGACCGCAGTCAGCCGACGCTAATCAGCCACCGCAACTGGAGCCCGCCGTTCGGTGGCGGAACGCATACCGCGCTGCCGCTGCCGGATCGCGATCTGCTGGTGGTGCTGGACGAAGCGGTGCTGGATAACCAGGAAGACGGGGAGAAGCATATCTGGCTGTTTGATATTCGCGAACCGTCCAATCCGATCAGCATTTCGACCTTCCCGCAGCCGGGTGAAATCGACTACGTGGCGAAAGGGGCGCACTTTGGTCCGCATAACCTGCATGAAAACCGCCCGGGCAGCTTTGTCAGCTCATCGCTGATCTTTGCCACCTGGCAGAATGCGGGCGTGCGCGCCTACGACATCAGCAATCCGTATCAGCCGGTGGAAACCGGTGCGCTGGTGCCCGCCGCGCCGGCGAAAATGATGGATACCCGTCCGGGGCGCCCGCAGGTGATCCAGTCCTGTGATGTGTTTGTGGATGCCGCAGGGATTATCTACAGCACCGACTATAACGGCGGGCTGTCGATTATTGAGTATTTCGGCTAAGCACCGCGTTTTACTCATGGTCGAAATTTAACAGCGGGCAGATGCCCGCTTTTTTATAACAGGCTCAGGCTATTCTGACCTGCCCGGTCAGCGCGACGTATTATGCTGCACTGAGCTTTTACGCGGTGGCTTACTGCGTAAAGCGCAGGGCCAGCTGGAAAGCGTGCCGGGCATCAACCCGGACGCCACGCCGATCCTCGTGGAAGGGGATCCCGCTCTGAGACAGGCTGTTTTTTACCTGTTCCAGCGAGGTGCTGTGCAGGCTCAGCGCCACCATTCTGGCCGTGCCGTTGTAGTCGTCCGACAGCGTGCCGAACTCGGCTTTCGCCGCCTCCGTCGGCACAAAGCGTATCCGCGCAACACCCGCATCGATGATCCGCTCACCGCTTTCCGTCTCCTGCAGCGTCACGGCAGGGAACAGCTGCAGATAAACCTCGGCGGCCTGCCCGGGATGCTCTGCGGCGATAACGAATTCGCGGATCTGCGTAACGCCGTTCGGATGCGCCTGCCAGTCTTCCTGCCAGACCGCGTCTGGCGTCAGATGCTGACAAAAGAAGCTGCGGCCGTTCGGCACGCGATCGGCGTGCAGCCTGACGGTACGAAAGCGGGCTTCCGTTTCACTGCCGTCCGGCAGGGTGACCGGGCGGAAAAACGACCCCGGTGGCGTATCGGCCAGCTGCTGCTGCTGAAGGTGCTGGTACACCGCATCGGCATCGCTGGTTTTCCACACCAGCCCCGAAAGGCCGATCGGCGACTGCCAAAGATCGCGGCGCAGATTGCCGCGTTCAGGCTCATAACCGAGCAGTTCAAGGTAGTTATTGTTGAAAATCGCCAGGTGATTGCTTGAACCGAGCGAATGGTGACCTCGTTCAGTCAGCTGGAAACCAAGACGCTGAAACAGCGCCGCCGCCTCATCCAGCTGCGGGCCGACGTTGATCACCACGTGATCCAGTGCGGGTTGCGGGTGTGACATTTATCGCTCCTGTGAAAAGGGGAGCATGCGCTCCCCCGTCAATTCAGACGGTTTCGGTGTACGGCTCGCCGAGGGTCAGCATCAGGCGGTTGGCCCAGGCGAAGAACGCCGTTGACTGTATAAGGTCCACCAGCTCCAGCTCGCCCAGCCCCTGTTCGCGCAGCACCGTCAGCTGCTGAACGCTGGCGGTTGGCGGTGTGGCGGAAAGTGAAGCGGCCAGGTCGATCAGCGCCAGCCAGCGCGGGGACTGATCCACCGCCAGCGGTTTACCGGGGGCCGTATCTATCAGGCGCTGAACGTCTTCCGGCTGTTTTGACAGCTGCGCGGCCTTGCGGGCGTGAACCGAGGCGCAGAAGATACAGCCGTTAACCTTACTGGCGACGGTGGCGGCCAGCTCACGCTCCTTGCGAGGCAGCCCGCCGGAGGTGAAGAAGATCCCTTTATCGGCCAGCGTGCGCTGCTCCAGCAGCGGCAGATTGCGGGCCAGCAGGCGGAAGTAATCAGAATCGGTGTGGCCGAATTTGGCCAGCGTGGCTTTTTCCAGCGCGTTGAACTCGGCCAGCGGTTTGGCCGCCAGCCACGGCTCCCAGCCCAGTTCCTCGCGGGTAAACGCCGGTGGCGCATTTTTCCCGCTCAGGGTCTGCGGTTCGGTGCGCCAGGCGGCCGCGGTCACCGGCTGTGCGCTGGCCGCCGAACCGTTCTCGCCGTTCAGCAGGCGATAGCCGCGCAGCAGACGGCTCTGGAAGCTGATAAACGCCACCAGCTGAGAGAGGGTCACGATGGCTTCTTTACTCCATCCCGCCTGCTCCAGCGCCTGCAGATGTGACGGTTCGGCGCTCGCCGGTTTAAAGGTCAGCAGCTCGGCGTGTGCCAGCGCGGAGGCCAGTCGATCCTCCTGCGGGGCCGTGGTGATCCGTCCGGCATAGTGCGCCGCCAGCGATTCTTCGCCGTGCCAGCGGGCAATCTGCTCTGCCAGCGCCACGCGCAGGGAGAGCGGGAAGTCGCCTGAATCATTGCCGCTGAACAGCACGTCATAGCTGCCCTGGGTATGCGTGGTGGCCGCTTCGCGGGTCAGGCGGGCTTCTGCCAGCGGGCTGTCTGCCGCAATGTCGGCCAGTTTATGCAGTAAATCCTGAGACTGAGTCATACGGTTTCCTTGAGGTTCTGTACGGTAACGGCCGGTCGCCAGCCCAGCGCCGGAGCGACGTCGGTGGCCAGCAGCTCGATAGAGGTCAAAATATGCTGATGCGGGGGATCGATAGAGTGCACCTGGAACGAAATATCGGTCACGCGCGGCAGGGTAGTGTCCTGACGCAGCGAGGCGATAACCTGCTCCGGCGTGCCGAGGTGAGCATCAAAGGCGGCAAGATAGTCATCCAGGGTATCGCCCGGCACGACGTGCCCGGCGGCGCGATGCTGCTCCGCCTGTGCGGTGAGCCCCGGCAGGGCCAGGCGGCGGGCTTCATGACCGTCGCGGCTGACAAACGCCGTGCGTGAAGCCAGAATGCGCGGTTCAATCCCGGGCGGCAGCGCCTCCAGATAGGCATCGATCAGCGGGTTCTGAATCGCATCCAGCGGCAGCGACGGCTGGCCCGCCGGGCGCGGCTGGGTGCGCGACAGCATCAGCCCGTGACCTGCGGTCCCGGCCCGTGCGGCCCCGGCAACCGAGAACGTGGCCTGCCAGAGACGCCCGGCCAGCTGCGGCGCGGCCGGATACAGTCGGTTATCCTCATGGGCCAGCGGCGCGTTGCCCCAGGCCTGCAGCAGCGTGTCCAGATTGGCCGAGAACGCCTCGGCGCGCTGCTCGAAGGTCAGATCGAACGGCAGGAAAGAGGTGGGCGTGCCGCCGGACCCCAGCCCCAGCTCAAGGCGGTGGTGGCTCAGCAGATCGAGCACGGCAGCATCTTCCGCCACCCGCAGCGCGTTCTCCATCGGCAGAGTGATAATCGCCGTGCCCAGACGAATACGCGAGGTCTGCGCCGCCACGCTGGCGAGGAACAGCAGCGGGGAGGGCAGGCCGCCCTCGTGTTCATGGAAGTGGTGCTGGGCGACCCAGGCGGTATCGAATCCCCAGCGTTCGGCGTGCTGAATCTGCAGCGTGGCCAGGTGATAGCGTTCCTGCGCGCTGGTTTTGTCCAGCAGGCGGGTGAAAAATCCAAGACGTTTAGCGGTCATGCGGTGTCCTTTACGCGAGTCAAAACGGGTATGGCGGCAATCAGTTCGCGGGTGTAGTCGCTGGCGGGGCGGTTAAACACCCCGGCGGTATCGCCATAGTCAATCTGCTGCCCGGCGCGCAGCACGGAAACGCTGTGCGCCAGCTGCCGGACCGTGGCGAGGTCGTGTGAAATAAACAGGTAGCTCAGGCCCAGCTCCTGCTGCAGCTGCAGCAGGAGGCTGAGGATCTGCGCCTGAATGGTGACATCCAGCGCCGAGGTGGCTTCATCCAGCACCAGGATCTGCGGGCGCAGGATCAGCGCACGGGCAATCGCCACGCGCTGGCGCTGGCCGCCGGAAAGCTCATGCGGTTTGCGGTCCAGCAGGGCCAGCGGCAGCGCCACGCGGGTCGCCGCTTCTTCTACACGCTGGCGGCGTTCCTGCTGGCTGAGCGGTTCGTAGTTCAGCAGCGGTTCCTCAATCACCCGGTACAGGGTCTGTGACGGGTCGAGTGAGGCAAACGGGTTCTGATACACCAGCTGGATCTTACGGCGCAGCTGGCGCAGGGCTTCCCCGCGCAGCGAGGAGGCATCAATGCCGTCAATCACCACCCGGCCGCTGTCCGCCTGCTGGAAGCCAAGCAGAATGCGGGCGAGGGTGGTTTTGCCCGACCCGGACTCGCCGACCAGGGCATGGGTGGTGCCGCGCCGGACGCTGAACGACACATTTTTCAACGCCTGGAAACCTTCGCCCTTGCCGAGGGAGAAATATTTGTTCAGGCCGATGATTTCTACCGCCGGCTGGGAAAACTGCTGCTGCTGAGTCGGGGCGAAACTGCCGCCGGTCAGCGCGGGCGCATCGGCGAACAGCTGGCGGGTATAGGCATCCTGCGGCGAATGGACAATCGCTTCCGCGCTGCCCTGCTCGCGGATCTCGCCGTGGCGGAAGACCAGAATGCGATCGGAACGCGCTGCCGCCACGGCCAGGTCGTGGGTGACGAACAGCACCGCAGTACCTGATTCACGCCGTAATTCGTCAATCAGGTCGAGAATGCGTTTCTGTACGGTGACATCCAGCGCGCTGGTGGGTTCATCGGCGATAATCAGCGCCGGTTTCAGTGCAATGGCGATGGCAATCAGCACCCGCTGCTTCATGCCGCCGGAAAGCTGGTGCGGATACTGCTGCGCGCGCTGTTCGGGATGCGACAGCCCGACGCGCTTCAGCAGCGCCACCACGCGCTCGCGGCGCTGCTGGCGGGATAACGGTTCGTGCAGCAGCAGGATCTCTTCCACCTGTGCGCCAATGGTTTTTACCGGGTTCAGCGAGCTGCCTGGATCCTGCGGGATCAGGCTGATGGCGGCGCCGCGAATGCCGTCCAGCCGCTTCTGCGACCAGTGGGTGATCTCCACGCCGTTCAGCCAGATTTGCCCCGCCTCCCGCACGGCGTTATCCGCCAGCAGGCCGATAATCGACTGCGCGGTAGTGGTTTTACCGGAGCCGGACTCGCCGACCAGCGCCACCACCTCGCCCCGCTCCACGCTGAATGACACGTTGTGGATCACGCGTTTTTGCTCACCGCCGCTGCGGTAGGCGATGCTCAGATTGCTCACCCTGAGCACCGGCTGGGTTGTTTCGCTCATCGGCGGCCCCCTGAATAATGATGGCTGATGCGGTTGGCGGCCAGTACCACCAGCACCACGACAATGCCCGGGAAGGTGGTCAGCCACCAGGCGGTAGAAATGTAGTTACGCCCCTCGGCGATCAGCAGCCCCCACTCCGGGGTCGGCGGCGGGGTACCGTAGCCGAGGAAGCTGAGCGTGGAAATCGCCAGAATGGCGCTGCCGAACTGCAGCGCGGAAAACGCCAGCACCGGCGTCAGCGAGTTGGGTAAAATGTGCCGCCACAGCACCGCGAAGAAGGTGCCGCCGCTGCCGTAAGCCGCCTCAACGTATTCGGAGTGGCGCACGCGAACCACCTCAGAGCGGGCGAGGCGGGCGAAGTTGGCGATGGAGGTGATCCCCACCGCAATCGCGGCGTTAACGGTGCCGAAGCCGAGCAGGATAATAATGCTCAGGGAGAGCAGCAGGCCGGGAATCGCCAGCAGCACGTCCACCAGCCGCATCACCACGCTTTCGCTGCGCCCGCCCAGTGCCCCCGCGATCACGCCGAGTAGCGTACCCACCGTCAGGCCGAGCGCCACGGCAACCAGCGCGCCGCTCAGCGAGTGGGATGCGCCCCAGACGATGCGCGCATACAGATCGCGCCCCAGCTGGTCGGTGCCGAGCCAGTGCCCGGCCTGCGGTGCCAGGCGCTGCGCCCCCGCTACGCCTTCGGTGGCGCTCCAGTCGGTAAACCAGCCGGGAAACAGCGCCCAGAGAATGGCAATGGCGATCGTCAGCCAGGCCAGCACCAGCCCCGGACGGAACTGCCGTGGCAGGATGTTGCGCCAGTGCAGGCCGCGCGTTTTGTGTGTGCTGTTCAAATCGGCGAGGCTCATGATGCCGCCCTCTGATAATGCTTAAGACGCGGGTCGAGTAACGGAGAGAAAACGTCGACCAGTAAATTGATCAGCACGAAGCCGGTAGCGGAAATCATCACGATCGCCTGCAGTACCGCCACGTCCTGATTGTTCACCGCCTGCTGGGTCAACTGGCCCAGCCCGCTGAGGCCGAACACCGTTTCGGTGATCAGCGCCCCGGCAATCAGCTCACCCAGCAGCAGACCGGCGATGGTCAGCACCGGCAGCAGCGCATTTCGCGCCACGTGATGCCACAGCACCCGCCGCTGGCTGGCCCCCTTGGCGCGGGCGACGGCAACGAACGGCTGGGTCTGCACCTGGTCAATGCTGCGGATCAGGATCTGCGCCAGCGGCGCTGAGATCGGCACCGCCAGAGTGATCACCGGCAGGATCAGACCGACCCACTCGCCGGGGTTGATCACCGGTATCCAGCGCAGCTGGAAGGAGAAGACCTGAATCAGCGCAATCCCCAGCCAGAAGGTGGGGATCGAGATAAACAGGGAAGGCAGCGACTGCAGCGCGTTACGCAGCCAGCGCAGCCCGGTGAGGCTGGAGCTGAAGGCAATCACCACCGCCAGCAGCGTGGCCAGCACAAAGCCCGGCAGCGCCAGGCGCAGCGTGGCCGGGAAGTTTTCGGCCAGCAGCTCGCTGACCGGGACCCCGGCCTGCACGGAGAAGCCAAAGTCTCCGCGCAGCATATTGCCAAGTGAATGCAGATACTGCTGCCACAGCGGCGTGGTGGCCCCGTAAGACTGGCGCATCTCTTCGATCTGCGCCGGGCTCAGTCCTAAGTCAGGGTTCTGAAATTTAATCAGAATCGCATCGCCGGGCAGCACCTGCAGCAGTACAAAGGAGACGGTAAACGCCACCCACAGCACCAGCAGAGCCTGCCCCAGTCGCTGAGTGAAATATCCCGTCATCTTGGTGATCCTCAGTGTTTTTCGAGCCAGACGCCGTAGAAGCTCGGGCGGCCCACGGCTTCGAAGGTCAGACCCTTCAGCCACGGCGCGCTGGCAAACACCTGCGGCTCTTCGAAGATAGGAATATTGTAGGCCTGCTCGACCAGATAACGCTGGGCATCACCGGTCAGCGCCAGGCGTTTTTGCGCATCGGTTTCGGCCGCGATACCTTCAAGAATGCCGTTGAGTTTGTCGTCGCGGAAGGTTTTCACCAGGCTGCTGGAGCCGCCTTTTTGCAGCAGGCCGTCGCGGTTGGTGGGATAGAACTGGCTTTTCACCACGTCCGGATCGGCGCGACCCACTTCGGTGACGGAAAGCGGGGTTTTCTGCGGATCGAGGTTATCGACGGTTTTACTGCCCGCGTCACCCGCCTTCACCGCCAGCGAGACGCCCACCTGTTTCCACTGCTGCGCCACCAGCTGCAGAACCTCTTTATTCTGCGGCTGCGGCAGGGATTCATACACCGTCAGCGCCAGCTTCTGGCCGTCCTTCTGACGGATGCCGTCGCTGCCCGCTTTCCAGCCCGCCTCGTCCAGCAGGGTGTTGGCCAGCGCCGGGTCAAACTTCAGCTCCTTGCTGAGGTCAACAAAGCCCGCCGCCGAGCTGGCCAGCACGGACTTCGCCACCGGATAGTTAGGCGAGAACAGGGTATCGACAATCTGCTGGCTGTTGGTGGCGTGCAGCAGGGCTTTACGCACCTTCACATCGGCGACCAGCGCGTTATCCGGGCGGAAGCTCAGACTGTCGTTGATGCCCCGGGTTGGTGCCGCGTAAATCGGGAAGTTCTGCTGTTCGGCCTGCTTTTCATCGTAAGCCTGCACCTGGCGAATAGCGCCCGCCTGGCCCGCCAGCAGCGCACCGATGCGCACGCTGTCTTCCGGGGTAACGATAATCTTGATCGCGTCCAGGTTAGCGCGGCCCTGCTGTGTACCGTTCTTCGGTCCCCACTGGTAGTCCGCGCGCACTTTCAGATCCACTTCGCGGCCCAGCTTCTCATCGCTGACCACAAACGGACCTGAGCCAATAATGTGGCGGGCATCGCCCAGCGCCTCAAAATTGCGTGCCAGCGTGCTGAGGGAGACCAGGCCGGAACCGATCGTCGCGGTACCCTGCAGGAAGCCCGGGGACGGCTTTTTGAAGAAGAACTTCACCGTCAGCGGGTCGATGACTTCACTGTGGTCATAATTGTTGATCACTTCCGACACCGGCAGGCGCTGGGCTTTGTTGCCCAGGCCGTAGGTATCGAAGTTTTTCGCTACCGCACTGGCATCCAGCGGCGTGCCGTCGGAGAACGTCACCCCCGGGCGGATTTTAAAGGTGTACTCGGTTTTATCGGCGTTGCTGCTCCAGCTTTCCGCGATCCACGGCTCGACTTCCAGCGTTTTCGGGTTCTGCCAGGTCAGCTTATCGGTGATCTGATTCAGAATGCCGCCGTTAGGATAAAAGCCACCGGCAGGCGGATAAAGGTTGGTATGTGCCTGCTGCTCAAGGTAAATCAGCGTGCCGCCCTGAACGGCTTTATCGGCGGCCTGTGCGGCAATCACCCCGGAAAATAACGCCAGGGCGCCGGCGAGGGCGCTGAGGCGGAAAGTTGTGCGCATGAAGAATTCCTTTATTGTCAGTTTGTTTTATCTGCTGACGATAAATATCAATCCTGACAAGGGGTTTGGTGAACCAAGGAATTCATCTAGCTATTTGCGTTTTTTGCATAAGGCTCAGTCGAGCTTCTGCACCCGGGTCATCTCCGGGGTGATTTCTTCCCCCCGCTGGTTAAGGATCCGCAGAGGGGAAAGCGTCAGCCCGCTGGCGGTTTCGAGCAGCTCGGAGTGGGCTTCTCCTGTGCTGAACAGCTGATTTTCGCCAAACTGCCGCAGCGCAACGATCAGCGGGAAGGTGGCCAGGCCGCGATCGGTCAGCACATATTCCTGCCATGCCGTCCCGTCCGAAGCGGGCTGTACCCTGAGCAGATCGGCTTCCACCAGCCGCTTCAGGCGGGAGGCCAGTATATTGCGCGCCACGCCCAGACCGCGCTGAAACTCGCTGAAGCGCCGGCTGCCGTCAAAGGCATCGCGCAGGATCATCAGCATCCAGCGATCGCCGATCAGGTCCACGCTGCGCGCCACCGGGCAGGGCGACCGGCTGGAGGGAGTATTCTCCGTCATCGTTTCATCTCCTGAAAACTATTTGGTTGCATTTTAAAACTGCTTCGCGCAGGCTGCAATTGGTTTTAATTTGAAACTAATATGGAGGGAGAAGTGAGCAACGTTTTGCCATGTCATGAATCGCCGCGCCGTTTACCCGGCTGGCAGGTTGCCCTGTTTACCGCCGGGACCGGCTTCAGCGTCGCCAACGTTTATTATGCCCAGCCGCTGCTGGATACCCTCGGCACCACCTACGGGCTGCGTTCCGCCTCGCTGGGAACGGTGATCTTTGCCACGCAGCTGGGCTGCCTGCTGGCGCTGCTGTTCGTGGTACCACTGGGCGACAGGCTGAACCGCCGTCGGCTGATGCGCGCTCAGCTGCTGGCGCTGATCGCTTCACTGCTACTGGTGGCGGTGGCCCCCTCTGCCACGATGCTGATGCTGGCGATGCTGCTGACCGGTCTGACCGGAACCGCGATGACCCAGGGCATGATCGCCTATGCGGCGGCAGCAGCGCCGGAGGAAACGCGCGGGCAGACGGTCGGTGCCGTTTCTGCCGGTGTGGTGGTGGGGCTGCTGCTGGCACGGGTGTTTGCCGGTACGGTGAGCGATGTCGCCGGCTGGCGCAGCGTGTATCTCTCCTCTGCGCTGATGATGACGCTGCTGGCGGCCGTACTCTGGGGACGATTGCCCGACCTCGCTTCACAGAAAACGGACGGCGGACCCGCACCGCTCGTTTCCCTGTGGCGGTTGCTGCACCGGCACCGGCAGCTGCAGATACGCGGCGTGCTGGCGTTGCTGATGTTTGCCAGCTTTGCGATTTTCTGGAGTGCACTGGTGCTGCTGTTAACCCCGCCGCCCTGGAATCTGAGCCACGGACAGACCGGCGCGCTGGGGCTGGTGGGCGCGGCGAGTGCGCTGATCGCCAGCCGGGCGGGCAGGCGAGTCGATCGCGGGCTGGCCCGCAGTAATACCCGATTTGCACTGCTGATACTGTTGCTGAGCTGGCTGCCGCTGTGGCTGGGTGAGCATTCGCTGCCGCTGTTGATTATCGGTATTTTTCTGCTGGATGCCGGCGGACAGGCGCTGCACGTGACCAGCCAGAGCCTGCTGCTGGGCGGCAGAAACGGTGACGGTTCGCAGCTGATCGCCGCCTATATGCTGTTTTACTCTGCGGGCAGCGGGCTGGGCGCGCTGGTTTCAACGCAGGCATTCGCTCACGGCGGCTGGCCGGCCGTTTGTCTTGCCGGGGCGATAACCAGCCTGCTGGCACTGATTTTTGGTTTATCGACACAATCACACGAGGTGAAAAATGGATGAACTTGCACTGCTGGCGGCGGCGGACCAACGCGCGCTTCACTACACGCGTTCGCTGCCTGCACGCCGGGTCTTTCCCGATGCAAAGGCGATTGCCGATCTCAGTCTGTTTAAGGAGGCTTTACCTGACGAGGGGCATCCCGCAGAACAGACGCTGGCCCTGCTCGATGATGTCGGGTCGCCTGCCACCGCGGCGTCTAACGGGGCCGACTATTTTGGTTTTGTTATCGGCGCTTCCCTGCCGGTGGCCAGCGCCGCCGAGCGGCTGATGATCGCCTGGGACCAGTGCGCATCCGGCTGGGATAACTCGCCGGTCTCCGCCACGCTGGAACGGCAGGCCGCGCGCTGGCTGCTGGAAATCCTCGACCTGCCCCGCGAAAGCGCGGTGGGATTTGGCACCAGCGCCACCGCCTGTACCCTGGGCTGCCTGGCGACCGCCCGACGCGAACTGCTAAAGCGGCAGGGCTGGGACTTTGACCAGGAAGGTCTGGTTGGTGCACCGGAGATCCGCGTGGTGGTGTCGGCGCTGGCGCATATCACGGTGATTAAGGCCCTGCGCGTGCTGGGATTCGGGCTTCGCCATCTGATAATCGCGCCGGTGAATGATCAAGGGCAGGTGGATGTCGACAGGCTGCCGGCGCTGGACGATCGTACCATCCTGTGTTTGCAGGCGGGCGAGGTAAACGGCGGGGAGTTTGACAACTTTGCTCAGCTGATACCCCGGGCGCAGGCCGCGGGGGCCTGGGTACACGTGGACGGCGCGTTCGGCCTGTGGGCACGGGCATCATCGCTTAACGCGCTGACTGACGGCGTGGAGCAGGCCGACAGCTGGACAACCGACGCCCATAAATGGCTGAACACCCCCTATGACTGCGCGATGGCGATCTGTCGTCACGCCGCAGCTCTTTCCGCCACCCTGCGCGGCGATGCGGTCTATTCGGCCGCGGCGGAGGACGCGCAGAAAAATCTGACGCTGGAATTTTCCCGTCGCCCGCGCGGAATTCCGGTGTGGGCCGCGCTGCGCACGCTGGGGAGGAAGGGCGTGGCGGAGATGGTTGAGCGGCACTGTCGGCTGGCCAGGCGGGTTGCGGAAGGGCTGTCTTCCTCCGGCTATCGGGTTTTAAATCGCGTGGTGCTGAATCAGGTGCTGTTTTGTGCTGACAATGAACAACAAACGCGGCGTATTCGCGATGCGGTGCAGGCATCCGGAGAAACCTGGTTTGGCGCGACGCAATGGCAGGGACAGGCCGCTTTGCGTATCAGCGTTTCTTCGTGGCGCACGCAGGAAGACAATATTGACCGGTTGCTGCGGCTGCTCGATCGTTTAAAGCAGGATGACGTCGTGGAATAAAAATGATACGGACCCGACCTATGTACGGCACCGATGGAACAGGTGCCGATCACGGGTAATGAATAAGGTCTTTTGGACCGTCACTTTATGCCGGTTCGGATCTCAGAAAGTCGCTAATATTTTACCCTCGCTCCCGGGAATGTGTGTTTCGCAGGATTGGCTCTGGTGAATCTGAACCTATTTTGCGGAACAGATCAATTTCAACCCGGGCATACAGATTTTTCTGTGATCGAGATTATACAGGATGCGCAAAGTGGCGAAGTCAGTGCGCCGGGGTGGGAAAAGCGAAGAAGTTTCGACCTGATGTTTAAATAGCGGGAGGATTAAAACGTCAACCTGGGTGGAGGGGGAAAAGTAAAGGGCCACTCTTTAGAGTGGCCCTTTATCATGACGCGATCGGGAAATCACTTGATCAGGAAATCGTCCAGTGATTTACCTGCATCCAGCGCCTGCTTGATCACAGCCGGGGTACGGCCCTGGCCAGTCCAGGATTTAGTTTCGCCGTTTTCATCAGTATATTCATACTTAGCCGGGCGAGGAGCACGCTTGGTGCGGGTTTTGCCAGCGGTGGTATCAGCGGCGGTCAGCTCGCTTAAATCAATCCCGTCTTCCAGCAGCATCTGACGGTATTTAGCCAGCTTCTCTTCTTTCTCTTTAATCTCAGAAGCGATGGCGGCTTCTGATTCACGTCGTTCGTTCACAACCGCTTCAAGTTTTTCCAGCATCTCTTCCAGTTCAACTAAAGAGACTTCACGAGCCTGGGCACGAAGGGTGCGAATGTTATTTAATACTTTCAGCGTTTCACTCATAACGGAATCCGTAACCTTTGGGTTGGTTTAAATTTAGTCAACTAATGTTTCGAAGACAAGTGTACAGACAAATGAATCGCGAAAAAACACCCAATCAAAAAAAATGTTTCTTTAAATGTTTCTTCAGTGCAAGTTTAGTCACTAATGTAACGATTGGCAAAAGGACTATATTTACAACATATGGGATAAATCTTAACACTTTCTTTGACGAGTCATCATTCCCTGATGAAAGTTTACCCCGCCTGCACGTCGATATCATAATCAATGCTGCATAAACCGACGGAAATTTATAATCCTTCCGGGGTAGAAGGGCTGCACTCCGCCTGTACCGGATTCGGATTGATGGTCGGTTTATTAAACTTTTAGCGTTACCCTGTCACCCGTTTTTTTTACAAGTTTTGTAAAAAAATCATTTATCAACCAGAGATGTGGGAAGAAATCAGACGTCTTCCACATTTTTGTGCATTTTAATAAAGCCCATTTCTGGACATGCGATTTTTCCAGGCTTTGCGCCGGTTTATCATTAAAAACATTCTGGATCCTGTCCGGCTATTATCGATAAACACAGCAACAGTATTGTTCTTGAACCTGCACCTTAATTGCCCCTTTTTCTAATAGATTCTGAGGGCAGCTTTATTGATCCGGCTTTTATCCGCCGATGCTGTAGTTACAACATACTTTTAGGGGTTCCTGTAACCGGAGTCGGCTTCGGCGACGGTGAGCGGGGCTTTTCAGCAGGCCGCGGTTATGCTACTTTCACTGACTAAGACATTCGTACGCGTTAACGTCAATCAACGCACAGATTCCACTTTTATCTAAAGCGGCGCTGTGTGTTGTTCTGCATTTCATCTCAACATGCAGTGCCCGGGTTAACGTTAATGAAAAATTCTCTGACTTTTCCTGTGTTGTTCCTTCTGATCCTTGCCGGGTTTTGTTTAAGGCCGGGAATATCCTCTATTGCCCCGCTGGCCGATATCCTGCAGCGGCAGTTTGCTACCGTGAGTTCCGCAGGGATTGGTTTACTGACCACGATCCCGGTCGTCTGCATGGGCATTATTTCCCCGCTGGCGTTTCTGCTGGAAAAAAAAGCAGGCTTAAAGAAAACGCTGATGAGCGGACTGATGCTGGTCTGCCTCGGTGAATTACTGCGCTGGTTCGACAGCGGATTTGGCTTACTGCTGATGACGGCGGTGCTGGTTGGCGTGGGCGATGCGCTGATCCGTCCCATGATTTCGGGGTTTATCAAACTGCGCTGCGCCGATCGCGGGCGGCTGGCGGTCAGTGTTTATGCCGCATCAATGGGGGCCGGTGCCGGTGCGGCGACGCTGAGCACGGCTCCGCTGGCGGATATCATCGGGCATCCGGGGGGCGGACTGGCCTTCTGGGCATTACCGACTTTGCTGGCACTGGTCTGCTGGAGTCTGTTTTCACTTCCTGCCCACGGCGAGCAACCGCAGGTTGCCGCGAGGAAAAAGCCGCTGTTCTGGCTTGCCGCCGGGCTTTCGCTGTTTTTTGCTTTGCAGGCGGGCATCAATTATACGCTGATTGCCTGGCTGCCCGCGTGGCTGCGGTTCGAAGGCTACGGCGCAGCGCAAGCGGATTCGCTGACCACGCTGCTGATTGTGTTTTCAACGCTGGTCAGCCTTTTTTATTCACCGATCGTTCGGCTGCTTTCTGGTCGGGAATATTACACCCTGCTGGCCGCCGTCGCTGCCTCACTCATCGCGGCGGCGCTTTACGCCGCCGGTGCGCCGGTTATCCTTTCGCTGTTGCTGATGGGGATCACCCTCGGTTTGTGTTTTCCGCTGGCGCTGCATCTCCCGGTTGCCCTCAGCCCGGACGCCGCCTCGGCGGTCAGACTGTCGGGCTGGGTGCAGACCGTAGGCTATCTGGTCGGCGGATTTTTACCTTCGCTGGCCGGGATGGCGATGCGTACCTATCCACCGGCCACGGCGCTGGCCGCTATCGTTTCAGGGTTAACGGTGCTGTTGACTCTCACCGCCGTGGGGTTTGGTTTCGGCCGGATCCGCCATCAGTGATTTTCGGCCCGGCGTCCAGTTGAAATGGCTGGCCGCCGCAGCCAGCAGGATAGCCAGCCCGCCGGCGAACTGCCACAGGCTGAGGCGGTGACCGAACACCGCCCAGTCGACAAGGACGGCGATGACCGGATATAAAAATGAGAGTGCCGCGACCAGGCTGCCCGGCAGTCTGCCGATGGCCGAGTAGAGTAATGTCGACATCAGTCCGGTATGGATCGCGCCCAGCGCGATCAGCACCAGCCACGTATTCAATTGGTATTCGCTAATGTTCAGGCTGGATAGCGGTAACAGCAGCAGTGCGCCAAGCGTTAGCTGGATCAGCACCAGCAGCTGCGGGGCAACCGGTTTCAGATAGCGGGCGGCAATTGCCACTCCGGCGTAACTCAGTGCCGCGCCCAGCGCCAGCAGGATCCCCCGCAGATAATGTTCTCCTTCACCCGCACCGGCTTCACCACCGGCGACGATCAACAGCAGGCCGACAAATGCCAGCAGCAGCCAGGCCGCTTTATTCAGGGTAATTTTTTCCGCAAAAAGCAGGGCGCTCAGCGCGGTCAGCATAAACGGCTGGGTGTGATAGGCCACGGTCGCAATGCCGATGGATGCATCGGCATAGGCGGCGAACAGCAGAACCCAGTTGAGCACCAGCGCAACGCCACCGGCCAGGGTCAGCAAAAACTGGCGGGCGGTCATTGCACCGCGCCGAAATACTCCGCCGTATGTGCAGACGATCAGCATGGCCACTGCGCCAAACAGGCAGCGCCAGAAAACCGCGGCGATCGCGTCCTGTCCGGAAATCATCACCATCCAGCCGGTCGTTCCGGCTATCGCCATTGCCAGGGTCATCTCAAGTGTGCCGCGTGCCGAAGTCATTTATTTTTCCTTTTTTCTGCCGGCTGCTGTGCAAACGGGCGTAATACGATAAAATGAACGAGTGACCACTATGATGAACATGACCGCTGCGTTCGTCAAGATGAACAAACGACCGATAAAGGAAACACACCTGTGTCTGACGCGACGACCCGTACCAACCCCTCTCCGATTTCTCTGCTGGCACTGGCGCTGCGCCGGGAAAGAGAAAAACTCGGTATCACCGTCACCGAACTGGCAAAGCGGGCGGGGATTGCAAAGTCCACGCTTTCACAGCTGGAAAGCGGCGTCGGGAATCCGGGGCTGGAAACGCTGTGGTCGCTGGCGATGGCGCTGGACGTTCCGGTCAGTCGTCTGATCGCCCAGCCGCGCCAGCAGGTGCAGGTGATCCGCGCCGGAGAAGGAACGCCGCTGGTTTCCGGTCAGGCGAACTACATCGCCACGCTGCTGGCAGCATGCCCGCCTGGCGCGCAGCGCGATATTTATCGCCTCAGCGTGCAGCCCGGCGAACCGCGGCTGTCGGAGCCGCATCAGCCCGGGACGCTGGAACATGTGATCCTCTGTAGCGGCCGCGCGCGCATCGGGCCTGCGGAGCATTGGGTGGAACTCGGTGCGGGTGACTACATCAGCTATTCTGCCGACTGCCCGCATGTTTTCGAGGCGCTGGAAGCCGATACGACCGCCGTTATGCTGATCGAAAACCCCTGAGGATTGACCCGTTATCCCCATCAGATTTCGTTCTGCGTAATTTTTGTGACTCCAGACCTATTAAGTCTGGAGTCACAGCGTGCAACGAGGTAAAATATGCTTTGAAATCATTACCCTGTGTCCCCGGCATTGGACAGAAGGGCGCGGGAAAAACACCGTGAAAACCGGTGGTAAACGAAAAAGGAATCAGCATTGAAACAAATCGCGGTATTCGTGAATGGCTGACAGCAAGAAAACACCGGTTTTGCATTCGCCGCATGTTGGCCGCCATGTGTTGATCTGGCTGAACGAGGTGCAAAACGCCTCGCTGATCCAGCTGGAATCCGGTGAAGATGAGGGCAGCGTCCAGCAGGTGATGAAACTGTGGGTGCGTCTTTCGCTGCTGCAAACCCGCCGCCGGCCGGAGATCGCCGTTTCGTCATTGCTGAAGCACGTGCTGCCGGTGATTGGCCATCGATCCCTGAGCGGCGTCACCCGCCTGCAGCTCAACCGGCTGTTTAATATCCTGATTGCCGACGGTAAAAAAGAGGAGGCGCGGCGCGTTTTCTCCCTCTGTAAGCAGTTTCTCAGCTGGGCCGAAATTCAGGGATATATCGAGCATTCGCCGCTAAGTGCAATGAAAAAGCGCGATATCGCCGGAAGGAGTACGCCGCCGGGAACCCGGACGCTGAGCGATGCGGAAGTGTGGGTGTTCTGGCACGGGCTGGACGAGTGGGAGCTTTCCGAGCAGTGCCGCTGGGCGCTCCGGCTCTGCCTGCTGTCGGCGCGACGGCCGGATGAAGTGGTGCAGGCGCGCAAGCAGGAGTTTAATCTGGACTCCGGCATCTGGCGGCAGGGGGATCGTAACAAGTCGCAGCGCGAGCATATTCTGCCGATTACCCCGATGATGCGGACCTGTATCGAGGCGCTGATGCGGGCCAGCCCGGAAGAATCCCCGTGGCTGGTGCCGTCACCGGTGACAGTGTCACGCCCATTATCGAAGGGAGCCATCACCCAGGCGCTGCGCAGGATGATCCGCGCCGATCGCGGGCTGGGTCTGGAGCCGTTTACCACCCGCGACCTGCGTCGTACCGCCCGATCCCGGCTGGCGGCGCTGGATACGCCAAACGATGTGGCACGTAAGATCATGAACCACGCGCTGGAAGGCATCGACCGCGTGTACGACACGCATAACTATCTGCCGCAGATGCAGCAGGCGTTAAACGCGCTGTCCGACAGCATTAAAACCATCGTTGCCGCCCCGTCGTATCATGCGCTGACCCACCGCTATCAGGGGGAAAAACTGCATCTCAGCGAGCGCGCGCTGCTGTTTATGGAGCCTTAATTCCCTCGTTCTGCTCTGAAACCGTGGCGTTTTGCCCGCCAGATAACTCCCCAGGTGAGGGCCAGCAGAACGATCAGCGTCGGGGCAAACAGTGCCGGTCCGAAGCCGGATAAAATCGCCGCGCCTGCTGCGCCGCCTCCGGCAATCGCAATATTCCACGCGGTGACCAGCATCGACTGCGCCACATCCGCCGAGTCGTCAGCGGCTTTTGCCAGCGCCGTCTGAAATAGCGAAGGCGCACCGCCAAATGCCAGTCCCCACAGTACCACCGCGAACCAGATCGCCACCGGGCTACCGCCTCCCCACTGCAGCAGCACCATCGCCAGGGCGAACAGCAGCGCCGACAGCAGGGCGCCGGCCCGCAGCCAGCGATCGATGGTCATCCCGACCAGCCAGATCCCCAGCAGGGAGGCGATGCCGAACACCAGCAGCACCGTGCTGATGCGGTCCGCCATCTGTACCGCCTGTAAAAACGGGGCGATATAGGTATAGAGAATATTGTGCGCCAGTACAAAAATCAGCGTGGCCGCCAGCACCGAGCGCACGCCGGGCAGACGCAGCACGCCGGACAGCGGCAGCCTTTTCGCGGCGGGCTGGGCCGCAAAATCCGGCACGCTGAGCACGATCCACAGCATCAGCAGCAGGCTGAGTGCGGAGATCGCCATAAAGCAGCTGCGCCAGCCGATAAGTTCACTGATAAACGTGCCCAGCGGAATGCCGATCGACAGCGCCAGCGGGGTGCCGACCATCGCCAGCGAAATCGCGCGCCCTTTCAGCGATGGCTGGACCATTCTGGCGGCGTAACCGGCGATTAGCGCCCAGAGTAAGCCAGCGGAAACCCCGGCCAGAAACCGGGCGGCCAGCGTCAGCAGATAGTCACCGGAAAGCGCCGTGACCGTATTGGCGACAATAAAACCGGAAATTGCGGTCAGCAGCAGCGGCCTGCGCCGCAGGCTCTGGGTGGCGACCGTCAGTGGGATCGCCGCCAGCAGCGATCCCAGCGCATACAGCGTGACCAGCTGGCCCGCGCTGGCGGTGGAAACCGACAGGCTGTTGCCTATCTGCGGCAGCAGCCCGGCGGGGAGCGCCTCGGTCAGGATGGTAATAAATCCGGCCAGCGCCAGCGCGAGCAGGGCGGAAACCGGCAGCCGGTCACGCTCGATAAATGCGGTGGTTTCACTGCTCATGCCGCCTCCCTGCCTGCGGTTGAGACACCGTAAACCGCATCGCGCAGATCGTTGACGAACTGGCCGGACATGCCTTCCCCGATGGTATTGGTAAAAGCAATCACGCTCAGACCCTGCTGCGGATCGACGAACCAGGAATGACCGTAAGCGCCGCCCCAGCGCCAGGTTACCGGCGACTCCGGTGACGCGGCCAGTAAGGGGTCACGCAGTACCGAAAAGCCAAGGCCAAAGCCGACACCGGGGGCATCTTCCCGTTCCAGACCGTGCGTCCAGTCGCGGGCCATTTCATCAACCAGCGTGCGTGGCAGCAGGGTTTCACCATCACGCAGCGCTTCCAGCAGACTCAGAAAATCATCCGCCGTTCCGGCCATTCCCGCGCCCGCCGACGGGAATGCACCGGCTTTGAAAATGCGTGCCGGGCTGTAGGGAATGCCGACCAGACCGGGGAACGGCGGCACGATTTCGCCTTCCTGCAGCAGATGCGGTCGGGGAAGATCGCTGACGTAGGGGCGGGCCATCCGCTTCGGTTCGGTACTCAAAAATGCGGTATCGTGCATCGCCAGCGGATCGGTAATCAGCTCGCGCACGGCCACATTCAGCGTGGTTCCGTGGATGCGGGCAACCAGCGCGCCCAGCACATCGGTCGCCAGCGAGTATGCCCAGCCGCTGCCCGGCGCGTACTGTAACGGCACGCGGGCAATGCGCCGCAGATTCTCCTCCAGCGTGATGTCAGCGTCATCCATGCCGTCGGAAACGCCTGCCGTGGCGTACGGACCGCGTTCATCGCTTTCAAAAAAGCGATAGCCCAGACCGGCGGTGTGGCTGAGCAGCTGGCGCGCGGTGACGGTTGCCGGGCTTCCGTCTGCCAGTGTTGGGGTGAATGCCGGCAGCCAGCGGCTGACTGGGCTGTCCAGATCGAGCTGGCCGCGGGACACCAGCACCAGCGCGGCGGCGGAGACGATGGGTTTACTGACCGAGGCCAGGCGGAAAATCGTATCCGGGGTCATGGCGCGATTGTTTTCGCGGTCGGCCAGCCCGGCGGCCTGGCGGTAAACAATATCGCCACGTCGGGCAATCAGCACCACGGCCCCAACCAGCCGTTGCTGCGCTAAAGCCTGTTGAATAACCGTGCTCACACGCTCTGAAAGCGACGCCGTAACCTGCGGACTCACGCTGCTGCTCATCTGGAATTCCTTCAATCAGTGAATGTCCGACTACCTTAATCAGCGGTGAATTAAAGATAAACCAGGGTATAGTTCAGGAAACTCGTGAATAAATTTCGTTAATCGGCAGGTGAAAATGGACAGCTTCAGCGGCGTGACGGTGTTTGTGCAGGTGGCGGAAAGCCGCAGTTTTGTGACGGCGGGCCGCCAGCTGGGGCTTTCTCCCTCCGCAGTAAGTAAAAGCATTGCCCGGCTGGAAGAGAAGCTCGGCGTCCGGCTGTTTCATCGCAGCACCCGAAGTATGACGCTGACGGCGGAAGGGGCGCTGTTTCTGGAGCGGAGCCGGCGGATCATCGGTGAAATGGAGGCCGCGCAGCTTGAGCTGTCGCAGGTGGCGGGAAAACCCACCGGTCGGCTGCGCATCAGCCTGCCGCAGGTCAGCCCGCTGCTGCTGCCGGTTCTGGGTGATTTTATGGCGCGTTACCCGGATATCGAGCTGGATCTGGATTTCAGCGACAGAATGGTGGAGGTGATTGAGGAAGGGTTTGATGCGGTGATCCGCACCGGCCAGCCGGCAGATTCACGGCTGTCGGCCAGGAAACTGGGGAATTTCACCATGAAAATCGTGGCGTCGCCCGCCTATCTGGCCCGCTACGGCACCCCCGAACATCCCGGCGATCTGCTCCGTCATCGCTGTATGCACTACCGTTTTCCCTACAGCGGAAAGCTGGAAAAATGGGAGCTTGGCGGTGAAATGGAGCTTAACCTGCCCGTTTCCATGGTATGCAATAATATTGAAACCCGCGTGTGCTTTGCCCTCAAGGGGTTAGGCATTGCTTTTCTGCCGGAGTTTGCCATTAACCCCCTGATTGCGGAAGGGCAGCTGGTGACCCTGCTGGACGATATTGAAAAGCGCAGGGGGGTGTTTCATATCCTCTGGCCCGCCAGCAAGCACGCCTCGCCGAAAATACGTGCGCTGGTGGATTTTCTGACGGGCAGAGTGCTTGCCGGTGGCGCGGCGGAAAGCCGCTAGTAATGGCAAGGGCGTTCGCCAGTACCCCAGGATCCGGCCAAAATCTCGCTCAGTCAGGGTTTTTTTCGCTCCGTTCGGCGGAAATATCCGGCCGTGGGTTCAGCAATCCCGAACCGTCGTTCAGGGAATCCAGCACGCTGCGGCGGGTCATCTGGCAGGCGAGTTCTGCCGCCTCAAACAGCGGTAACCCCTTAAGCAGAAAAGCCGCCAGCTGAGCGGCAAACAGATCGCCGGTACCTTTGGGCGCGCGATCGTAGGCTTCATGCTCAATGCTGTGCACCGCCTCGGACGTCACGCAGATGACGCGCAGCGTGTTTCCCGCCTCTCCGCGCGCGGCACTGGTGACAATCACCCACTGAGTCCGCTGATTTAACAGCGTTCGGGCAGCGGCGATGACATCCTCGTCATTATTCAGCGTTTTCCCACTCAGGCAGGCCAGCTCGTAGCGATTTGGCGTCAGTCCGGTTGCCATCGGAGCCAGGCGGTCGCGATACCACTCCAGCAGCGCCGGGTCGACGTAAAAGCCGGTGTCATCGTCCCCCATAACCGGATCGATGATGACCAACGCCCGGGGATTTTTCTGCACCGTTTCCGGCAGCCAGCGGCTGACTTCAGCGGCTTTGGTGGTACTGCCGAGGTAGCCGGTCAGAATGGCGCGCAGCTGCGTATCCTGCCCGCGATCGTGCAGCCCCTGCAGGAAGCCGCTAAACCACTCTGGTGAAATCTCGCCGCCGAAGCAGCTGGGATAATCCGGCGTGTTGCTGAGCAGAAAGGTGGGTACCGCCAGAACACGCCAGCCGTGGTGTTCCAGCGCGGGGGCGGCAATGCTGTTGCCGACGGTGCCGTAGATGACCTGCGACTGAATGGAGATAATATCCGCGTTTTTATCCGGGCTGGGTCTTTGCAGCCGGGCCGGGGTGATGCCAGGTATCATAAGATTATTTCTCCGTGGGCCAGAAGTGATCGTCAGGCAGGGAACGTGCGCCGAAGATAGCCTGTCCCACCCGCACGACCGAAGCGCCTTCTTCAATAGCGATTTCAAAATCGCCGGACATACCCATCGACAGCGCCAGCTCCCGCGCATCGCCAAGACGATCCCGCAGCGTTCGCAGCCTGACGAAACAGGCCCGCACGCGGTCGGCGTCGGAACTGAATTCAGCGAGGGTCATCAGGCCGCGAATGCGCAGGGTGTCCAGCCCCTGAATATCCTGCATAAACGCCGCCACATCGTGGGGACTCAGGCCATACTTACTCTGTTCATTTGAGGTGTTTACCTGCACAAAAACATCCAGCGAACGGCCTTCCGCCTGCAGGTGGCGGTCAAGCGCCTGTGCGGTGTGCAGGCTGTCCAGCGCCTGAAACTCGCTGGCAAACCGGGCTACCCGCTTTGCCTTATTGGTTTGCAGATGGCCAATCACCGACCACTTCAGATCGGTCAGGTCGGCCATCGCCTGCGATTTGCTCCACGCCTCCTGCACTTTGTTTTCACCCAGCATCGTGCAGCCGGCCCGATGGGCCAGGCGAATATGGGCTTCATCGATGGTTTTACTGACCGGCAGCAGTCGGACCTCTGCGGGGTCACGCCCCGCGCGGAGGCAGGCGCTGTTGATGCGGGCCTGCACGGCGGCCAGATTATGACGGAAATCCTCAACGCTTTCGGCCTGTGGCCAGCGATTGTGCATCTCATGGCGCGGCTGCGTCTGGTCAGTATCAGAAGGGATTGGTGGAGAATCAGGGTGCGATTTCATATCGGATAGACAACTCATCGTCAGTGAATTAACATTGTCCTAGGCTAAACTTAATTTTGTCACAGTTCAATGAAGATAATTGCGAAAACAGCGGGTGAAATTTTCGACAGCATCCGCTCAAAGGTCCATTCAGGCGAGCTGACTCCCGGTACGCTGCTGCCCCCGGTCAGGGAACTGGCCAATCAGCTCGGCGTTAATCGCAACACCGTGGCGCTGGCCTATAAACGGCTGACCGATGCGGGCTTTGCGCTGTCCAAAGGGCGCAACGGCACCGTTATCCGTGACGCCGTTGCGGACGTGGAGCTGGAGGGCAGCACTGCGGATCTTGCCCTGCGGGATCTCGCCAGCGGTAACCCCGCCGCTGAGGTTTTGCCGCCGCTGAGCGACCTGGTCCCCTTTATCCGCAGTACGCCCTGCCTGTATGGGGAGGCCGCCATTCGCCCCGATCTGGAAAAGGCCGGTCGGGCGTGGCTGCAGTCTGACCTGCCTGCGGATTTCGAGCTGAATCTGACCGGCGGAGCCGTCGATGCCGTCGAGCGCGTGCTGGCGACCTGGCTGATTGCCGGCGATCGCGTGGCCGTGGAAGATCCCTGTTTTCTCAGCAGCATCAGCACCCTCAGGCATAACCGCCTGCAGGTTTGCCCGGTGCCGGTGGATACCGAAGGAATGCAGTGTGACGCGCTGGCTGCCCAGCTGGAAGCCGGGGTGAAGGCGGTGATTATTACGCCACGGGCACATAATCCGACCGGGTACGGGCTGAGCCAGGCGCGGGCGGCGCAGATCCGCACTCTGCTGGCCGGGTATCCGCAGGTACTGACCATCGTCGATGACCATTTTTCTCTGCTTTCAACGCAGGACTATCATCACGTCATCCCTGAAAATACGCAAAACTGGGTGCTGATCCGCTCAACCTCGAAATTCCTCGGACCGGATCTGCGGCTGGCGTTCGTCGCCAGCGACAGTGAAACCTCCGCCCGCCTGCGGCAGCGGCTCAACGCCGGGACCAACTGGGTCAGCCATATTCTGCAGGATCTGGCCGGGGCATCCATGACCTCGCCACGCTTCAAGCAGCAGATTGCCGAAGCGCGCCAGCGTTATTATCAGCAGCGTGAGGGGCTGGTGACGGCGCTGAAACGCTGCGGTATTCCCCTTTCGCCCCTGCACGACGGGCTGAATGTCTGGATCCCCCTGGCGGGGGACAGCACGGCGATTGTCTGGCAGATGGCTCAGCGCGGATGGCTGGTCAGGGGCGGGGAATCCTTTGCGCTCGGCAGCACCAGCAATGGGCTGCGCATTACCGTCTCCGATCTCAACCCGGCGGAAACCGAGCAGATTGCGCACTCTCTGGCGACGATCCTCTCTACTTCACGCGCGACTTTTCTTTCTCAGCAGGCCTGACCGGGCCTGAAAATTTAACGGAGCAACCTGCAATGCGCGTGCATTTTATTGTACATGAAAGTTTTGAAGCCCCCGGCGCTTATGAAATCTGGGCCAGAGCGCGCGGCCACAACGTCACCTTTTCCCGGGTCTATGCCGGTGAGCCGCTGCCTGCGCAGGTGAGCGATATCGATTTTCTGATTGTGATGGGCGGCCCGCAGGATCCGGCCACCACGCGGGAAACCTGCCCACACTTCGATTCCAAAGGCGAGCAGGCGCTGATTGCCTCGGCGATCGAGGCGGGTAAAGCGGTTATCGGCATCTGCCTCGGTTCGCAGCTGATTGGTGAAGCGCTTAACGCGCCCTTTGCCCACAGCCCGGAAAAAGAGATCGGTAAATTCCCAATTTTCCTGACGGACGCCGCGGCCGAAGACGTGCTGTTTTCCCACTTTGGGCAGAGGCTGGACGTGGGGCACTGGCATAACGACATGCCGGGCCTGACGCCGGATGCCAGGATTATCGCCTACAGCGAAGGATGCCCGCGCCAGATCGTGGCCTATTCCGACCGGGTCTTTGGTTTCCAGTGCCATATGGAACTGACGCCTGAGGTGGTTGAGCTGCTGATCGCCCACTCTGAAAACGACCTCAGCCGGGCGGCTGAATTCCGCTTTGTGAATACGCCCGCAGCGCTGCGCGCCCACGATTATCAGGCGATGAATCAGGTGCTCTATACCTTCCTCGATAAGCTGGCTGCGCGCTGTCAGCCGCTGACTGCCTGATGCCTGTGCCCGGTTCGCGATAAGAACCGGGCAGATTACCCGCCCCGGGTGAAGCGCCGCCCGCAAGATGCTCATCTGTGTTAAATTACCGTCGTCCGCCAACACAGCCCGAGAGAAATAATGAATACGCCGCTAAGCCGAACCACCCGTGACATGAAAAAGAGCAATATGGCTCTGGTGATCGGTATGCTGAAATCTCTGGGCACGGCCACCAAGGGCGAACTGGCGCAGCAAACCGGGCTGAGCAGCGCCACCTGCGGTGCGGTACTGAACGAGCTGACCCTGACCGGCGAGGTGCTGGCGCTGGAGTTTGAAGCGTCGCGCGGTGGGCGTCCTGCCCAGCGCTACGCCTGCAACCCCGATTTTTTCTCGCTGTTAAGCCTGTACGCCGCCGGGAGTGATGCCCAGGCCGAGCTGGTGTGGGCGGTCAGTTCCGCCACCGGCGAGATCCTGGCGCAGGGAGAGAGACCGTTTCTGCCGCTGGCGCTGGACACCTTTGACGGGCTGATTGCCTCGCTGCTGGCGCAGTATCCCGGCGTGCGGGTCATCGGCATCGGGCTGCCGGGCGTGGTGGTGGAGGATGTCGTCGGATACTGTGATATCTCCCTGTTCAGCGGGCTGGCGATTGCAGAACGCATCGCCCGGCAAACCGGCTGTTTTACCCAGGCGGGCAACGATCTGAATTACACCGTCTGGGGCTTTTACCAGAACAGCTGTGCGGGCGTCAGCGCGCCCGTCGCCTACCTCTACAAACCCGACGTGCATTATCCCGGCTGCGGCATGGTGATTGACGGTAAGGTGCTGACCGGGGTGAGTAATTTCGCCGGAGAGGTGCTGCATCTGCCGTTCAACGTTGAGGGTGAACCGCCGCTTGTTGAAGGGATGGCCAAAACCCTGGTGTCGCTGACGGCGCTGATTAACCCGCGCACCGTCGCCGTGGCGGGGGATAACATCCGCGCCGGGCATCTGTCGGAGATGCGTGAAATCTGCCTGCGTTATCTTCCCGAAAAGCATCTGCCCGAACTGATTTATCGTGACTCGATCCGCCAGGACTATCTGCAGGGCATTGCCGATCGGACCCTGCAGCAGTACAACCACCACCGTCTTTACGCGGAGTAACGCCGTTTTCTTCCGATAAATTCCCAATCCCCGATTGACATTTTTTTCGCCATCGTAATAATACCGAGTTATTAAAAGACTTTTAAAAAGTATCATCACAAACTGAGGAACCTATGATATGTCGATGCAAAACGCGCTGACGGGCGTGGACAGCACCGCGCGCCGTGCCTCCACGCGGGCCATTTTTTTAGTCACCGGTATGGCGATGGGCCTGTGGGCGGCGCTGGTTCCCTATGCGCAGATCCGCACCGGGGCTGAGGCCGGGGATCTGGGCCTGCTGCTGCTGTGCCTCGGGGGCGGATCGCTGGTGGCGATGCTGGCTTCCGGGCGGATTATCGGGCGGCTGGGCTGCCGCGCGGTGATCGTCGCCGGAGTGGTGCTTTACTGTCTGACGCTGCCGCTGCTGGCGGTGTTCAGCGATATCCGGCTGCTGGCGTTCAGTTTGCTGGTCTTCGGCATGGGCGTGGGGCTGACCGATGTGGCGATGAACGTGCAGGGCACGCTGGTGGAGCAGGCGGCTGATACGCCGCTGATGTCCGGCTTCCACTGCCTGTGGAGCGTCGGCGGTATCGCCGGGGCAGGCGGCGGCGCGCTGCTGCTGGGATCCGGTTTTTCACCGCTGGGCGCTGCGTTCTGCACCGTCGCTCTGGTGCTGCTGGTGACGCTGGGCTTTCTGCCGTCGCTGCTGCCGACCGGCGGCGAGGAAGCGCAGCCTGAGGGCGGAAAGGCGCGCCCCAATTTCCGTCTGGTGCTGATGGCGGTGATGGCGATGATTTGCTTTATGGCGGAGGGGGCCATCCTCGACTGGAGCGGCATTTTTATCACCCGGGAGCGCGGTATGGCGGTTGAGCACGCGGGCTGGGGGTTTGCGGCGTTCGCCATCGCCATGTCGCTGATGCGCCTGACCGGCGACCGGGTAGTGAGCGCACTGGGGCGCAAGCGGGTGCTGGTTGTCGGCGGCGTGCTGGGTATCGCTGGCTATCTGCTGAGCGTTCTGACCACCGGCTGGGCGATGTCGCTGCTTGGCTTTGCGCTGGTGGGGATTGGCGCCGCCAACATCGTTCCGGTATTGATTACCCTCGCGGGCCAGGAAAAAGCCATGCCGGTCAATCGCTCGGTGGCCATGGTGGCGACGCTGGGCTATTTCGGCGTGCTGGGGGGACCGGCGCTGATTGGCTGGGTAGCGCATCTCTCCAGTCTTTACGTGGCGTTCTCGCTGGTGGCGGTCAGCTTCCTCGTTATCGTACTGGGCGCCTGGAAACTGAAGTATTAACGATTACCTGAGTGGCAATGTGCCGGCCGGGTCCGTTGTACCGGCTTTTTTTATAAGACAGGGAGATAAATGATGATCAAGCTTGTGGCCGTCGATATGGATGGCACCTTCCTTAACGGGCAGGGTGACTACGCGCGTCAGCGTTTTGCCGAACAGTATGCGCAGCTAAAACAGCGGGATATTAAATTCGTTGTCGCCAGTGGCAATCAGTATTACCAGTTAAAAAGCTTCTTCCCGGAGATTGATGCCGAACTGGCCTACGTGGCGGAAAACGGCGCCTATGTGGTGGATAAACAGCGTGAGATCTTCTGTGGAAGCCTGCCCGAGGCGGAGGTGAAACGGGTCATTGAGGTCATCAGCCGCATCGAAGGCGTGAATTTCCTGGTCTGCGGCCGCAAGTGGGCGTATATGCTGGCCAGCGCCGGTGACGCCTTCTTCAATGAAATGCGCGTTTACTATCATATGCTGGAGAAGGTCGACAGCTATGACCAGATCGATGACACCGTTTTTAAATTCGCCCTCAGCTACGTTGAGGATGACGTCACCGCGCTGATGGCGCAGATTTCTGACCAGGTTGGCGATATCGTCACGCCGGTTTCCAGCGGCCACGGATCCGTTGACCTGGTGATCCCCGGCAACCATAAAGCGAACGGCATCCGACGCATCCAGCAGATTTACGACGTGGCGGATAACGACGTGCTGGCCTTCGGCGACGGGGGAAACGATCTGGAGATGCTGAGGCACGCGGGATTCAGTTTTGCCATGGCTAACGGCTCCCCGGCGGCAAAAGCGGCGGCGCGTTATGCCGCCCCGTCGAACAATGAAGAGGGGGTTCTGGCGGTTATTGATGCCATGCTGCTGGGCCGTGCGCCGTTTAACGTCTGAGATAAAAGACGGGAGCCAGCAGGCTCCCGCATCACCCTTCTGAGAACAGACAGCCTCCTGCTACCAGCGCTGATGTACCCACGGCGCAATTTTTTCCTGGTAAAGCTGCTTCAGTGCGGCCATCGTTTCCTGCGACAGCGCATCCACACCGCTGGCACGGGCGTTAGATTCCGACTGCGCCCGGTTTTTCGAACCCGGGATCACCACCGTGACGTCCTCATTCATCAGGATCCAGCGCAGGGCAAACATCGCCATCGTCACGTCACCGGTAATGAAACGGCGAATGTCGTCTACGGCATCCAGCGCCACCTCGTAAGGCACGCCGGAGAAGGTTTCTCCTTTATCGAAAGCTTCCCCGTTGCGGTTAAACGCCCGGTGATCGTCGGCGGCAAAGGCGGTGGCCGCGCTCATTTTCCCGGTCAGCAGCCCGGAAGCCAGAGGCACACGGGCGATAATCCCCACGTCGCGCCGCTTCGCTTCCTTCAGCAGCAGCTCGGCAGGGCGCTGCCGGAAGATGTTGTAAATCAGCTGGACAGAGGCAACGTTCGGATACTCCAGCGCCTTCAGGCCTTCCTCCACCTTTTCAACCGAGACGCCATAGCTGCGTATTTTGCCGGCGGCAATCATCTCATCCATTACCGCAAAGACTTCCGGCGAGTAGTAAACTTCCGTTGGCGGGCAGTGCAGCTGAACCAGATCCAGCGTATCCATTTGCAGATTAATCCGCGAGCGGTCGACAAAATCGTTGAGGTTCTTTTCCGTGTAGCCCGTCGCCTGATGCGGAGACAGGCGGCGGCCGAGCTTGGTGGCGATAAACGGGCGTTCGCCGCCGCGCTGGTTCAGCACGCTGGCAATGATCTTTTCAGAACGTCCGTCGCCGTAAACATCGGCGGTATCAATAAAGTCGACGCCGGAATCCAGTGCGGCATTCAGTGCTTCTTCCGCGTCTTCCACGCTGACCTCGCCCCAGGTGCCACCGATTGCCCAGGCACCAAAACCAATTTCCGACACCTTCTGGCCGGTTTTACCCAGTGTTCTGTGTTTCATCTTGTCGTTCCTTACTTTCATTGACTGAAAAGGGCGGCTGCAGCTCAGCAGGCCGGGAGGCAAAACTGCGTGTTGAAAGGAGCTTAGCGTTTACCCGACGGGATCTCCCGTGATAAAAGATGAGTGGGATTCATTCAAGCAATTAACCAGGTTCATCATTGTTATGGAACGTATCGATTTTGCCGATCTTCAGGCTTTTTTGACGGTGCTGCGCTGCCGCAGCTTTAAGCTGGCGGCCATTGAACTTGGGCTGTCCGCTTCGGCGGTCAGCCATGCGATACGGCGGCTTGAAGCGCGTCTGGATGCCCGCCTGCTCAACCGCACCAGCAGGGCGGTGTCGTCAACGGCGCTGGGCCAGCAGCTGGCGGAAAAGCTGGGCGAGGGGTTTGATACGATTTCGGCGGCGATTGAAACGCTGGATGCGCCCGGACGGAACAGCCTGGGCGCCCTGCGGATCAACGTTTTTGCCGATGCGGCAAGGCTGCTGGTTGCCCCGGCACTACCGGCGTTCTCCGCACGGTTTCCAGAGGTCCGGCTGACCATCGTGGTGGAGGATCGCCCGGTGGATATTACCGCTGAAGGCTTTGATGCCGGTATGCGCTACGGGCATCTGGTCCCGGAGGATATGGTCGCGGTGCCGCTGACTGGCCCGCAGCGGTGGATCGTGGTCGGTTCTCCGCAGTACGTTAAGCAACACGGTACACCCGCCTCACCGGCGGCGCTGGCGGAACATCGTTGTATTCAACTGCTGCTGGGGAATAACGCCCGCTACCGCTGGGACTTTGACTCGCCGGAAGGCAATATCAGCATCAATGTGCCGGGGAATATCACCATTAAGGACACTGAAACCACCCTCTCGGTGGCCTGCGCCGGAACCGGGCTGGCCTACGTGCTGGAATCGCGGGTTGAGAATGAGCTGGCTGCGGGGACGCTGGTCAACGTCATGCCCGAACACTCGGCTTACGGTGAACCCTTCCATATTTATTACAGCAGCCGGCGCTATGTCCATCCGGCGCTGAGGGAGTTTGTTAACATTATCCGCCTACAGCACGGCCTGCAGGCGCTTCCCGATCTGCTGCCTGAATCAGATCGAGCCGGCGGCTGAGATTACGCAGTGCGAAAGTGAATTCATCCAGATTAAGGTCGTTAATATTATTTCCGACGACGATAGTTTCAGAAATATCCTGCATGGCGGGCCAGCGCGTTTTATAATTGGCGTAAATGGCAACGGTGGGAATGTTAAAGGCGCTGGCTATATGGAGTATGGCGGTATCCGGTGTGATGGTGATGTAAGCGGATTTAATCACCGCGGCGGAGCGTTTTATTGAAGGCGGTAAATACAGGCGATAAACATCATCATATAACTGTGATAATTCAATCGCCGTATTCACGCCTTTAGGACTGTTAACGATGGCTATCGGCAGGTTAAATTCATGCCGGATGATGGCGATGATTTTTTTTGCCGTGGCGAGCGTGAACGTTCGCTCTTTAACACTTCCTTCAAAATTAAAGGCAATATACCGACCGGTTATTTCTAATTCATGGCGAACTTCCGCCTGAACCGCGTTGCTGACGGGGAATTCAAACTGCGCCCTGACCACAGGAAAACCGGCTTCCCGCATCATGATCGACCAGGTCATGGGGACCGGCGCGCGATAAAACTGATCCATTCTGGAGGCAGTCCGGCAGGCGGGAGAAAAGCATTTCAGCGCTAAACCAACAACCTGAAAATTGGTTTTTGCTTTTAATTTACGGACGAATAACATCGTCTTAAGATTGCTTTTTCGCATTGCCTCAATGCAGAGATCCGGCGTGCCGTAGCGGGCTACGATATTTTGTGCCACTGATTTTATCTCTGCCAGCCTGGCACGATCCTGAAAGGTCATCTCTATCACGGTGAGCTGAGTCTGGCCCAGGGTCAGTTCATCAAAAACCGGCTTATTGATGGTGGAAGCAACAATAATGACGTGTTCCACCTGCTGCTTTTCCAGCGATCGTATCACCGGGAAAATGGCCATCGCATCCCCGATCTGGTCAGGGATGTGAATGACGGCGAGCTTAATGTTTTCAGGACGTACTTTAACGGCTTGATAGTCATAGGGACTAAATACAATGCGCCTTAATAAATGCTTTAAGGACATGTTTTAGTCCTCACTCTTATCTGTTGAAAATCACAGCATCTTAGCAGTCACATGGGGTTAAGTATAGAAAGCACCGCTATAATGATGTAAAAAACAGTGTTGCCGAAAATTTATGATATTTGATTGAATTAAGCCGTAACAGGTTCTGGATATAATTAAATCCTGTAACGCATTATGAAGGATTTTAATATTCTTTGAATGTCCAATTAGCGCATATTCCCGCTCTGGTTATTAAACAGAAATGAAACGACAGCCTGTGTCACCGCGTCAGCTGATTCAATCGTCGGATGATGTCCCGTTTCCGCCAGGGTCCGCAGTGTGGCATCCGGGATCGCCTGCGCCATCTCAGCGCTTAACGCGGGAGGGGTTGCCCGATCGCTTTCACCACTGATAATTAATGTGGGCACGCTTATCAACGGCAGCAGGGCGCGGATATCGCCCCGGGTGAATACGGCCGCGTCCAGCGCCAGCGCCAGCCCGGTCCGGCTGTGGCCCAGCATCACGGCGCGTTCACGCTTAACGTCAACGGGATGTTCTGTAAGCCAGCGCTGGCCGTTGAGCCGGCGCTGAATATCCGCAAACAGAGATGCCCGCTGTTCGTCACTGCCGTTCAGTATCACCTCGCGCTGCGCTTGCCACTGTTCAAGCCGTTCCGGGTATTCCGCTCTGGCGCTGGTGCCGATAAGGATCAGTCCCGCTACGCAGTCCGGATCCCGCGCGGCCAGCCGGATCCCCACCATCCCGCCCTGGCTCTGGCCGATAAACGTCACTTTCCCCAGCGACAGTTCGCGGATCATCAGGGCCAGGTCGCCGCTGATATCATCCAGCGTCCAGCCGTCGGGGCGGAATCCGCTCTGCCCGTGGCCCGGCATATCCAGTACGATGCAGCGGTGGGTCCGGCTGAGCACGCGGACCTGCGCTGCAAAAACATCGCGGTCGACCAGCAGCCCGTGTGCAAACAGCAGGGTCGGGCCTTCACCGCAGTCGCGATAGCGATAGAGCGTGCCGTTGATTTTAATCTGCTGATCCTGCCAGCTGTCGCTGGCGTCAAAAGCGCGCTGCAGCAGGGCAGAGTCCTCAAAGATTTGATAACGAGCGATCTTCGAATCAGCGACGGTAAAATGAATAATCATATCGCTGCCGATGGTGTTTCCCGTGCTTAATACGGTATGCCGAAAGCGACCGATCGCCAGCACGCTATTGTTATGTTCGATCAGCTGATTTATGGCAAACACCTCGGGTTTAAAATGGTCCGGGAAGCGCTCCAGCCAGCCTCTGACCTGTTCGGGTCCACGCAGCAGCCCCGTCGTGGAAACGCGGGGATCGCCATCAATATGCCAGACCACGTCGTCAGCCAGTAAGGCCGTGGCCTCCGCGATGTTGCCTTGCGCAAAGGCAGCAAAATACGCGTTGACGACCGCAGTCGCGCTCCGTTTTTCCGTGTAGGTGTGTTCATTCTGTGTCATATCAGGCTTCCTCTGGCTTTTCAAATCATCAGGTTACTCATCATTGTGGCCAGTATAGGTATGGTGAATTTAGAAAAAAACAGACAAAATAGGACAATCATTTTCCAAAAACAGAAAACATCCAGCGAGACATTCATGATGGACTGGAACGATCTGCGCTTCTTTCTCACCGTTGCGCGCACGCAAAGTTTGACGAAGACGGCCGCCGCGCTGAAGGTCAGCCAGTCGACGGTGGCAAGGCGAATCAGCGCGCTGGAAAACAGCCTGAAGACTCGTCTGTTTGTTCATCATCAGACCGGCTACTTTTTAACGGATGCGGGTCAGGACGTGCTGCACTACGCCGAAGAAGTGGAAGGAAAGATCCTGGCGCTGGAGAGTCATATCTCCGGTACGGATATGCGCCCGGCCGGTAAAGTCCGACTGGCAACGGCGATGACGCTGGCCAGCCATCTGATTATCCCTGCGCTGCCGCGCTTTAACGCCCGGTTCCCCGATATCGTGCTGGAAGTGATAACCGGCATAAACACCGTTTCGATGTCACGGCATGATGCCGATATCGCACTCAGGCTGGTGCGCCCGGAACAGCAGTCGCTGAAAATTCGTAAAGTCGGGCGCATTGATTCGGCGGTGTACGCTTCAAAAGCCTATCTCGACGGCCATCCCCCTGTGGCAGACCATTCGCAGCAGGGCAGGGGCTTTATCACCTGGGATCCCGCCTTCAGCCATCTGCCATCGGCGAAATGGTTAAGTGAAACCTGTCCGACTGCCCCATCCGCGCTGGTCACCACCAGTCTGGTGGCGCAGATCGCGGCGGTGAAAGCCGGGCTGGGCCTGGCCGTGCTGCCCTGTTTTATCGCCAGACAGGAACCGGAACTGAGTGAGGTCATCCCGGCCGAACGCGTCTTTAACGAAGATTTATGGCTGGTGACGCATGCCGAGTTAACGGCATCCGCAAGGGTCAGGGCGGTGGCTGATTTTCTGGTAGAGATTGTTGCCGAGGCGGGGCTGCTGTAATCCGCGCGCCAATGTCAGCCAGCATGCCGTGTCCGGTATCCGCCGACCACGCATTTTGATGATCGTGGACGATCCTGCTAGTGTTATGCCCAGTTTTTCAGGAAATCCGCCCTCAGCAACGCCATCGCCGGCTGCGGAGCCGATCAAAAATCATTCAGCCGTCACGGATATGCAAAGGAAGATATGTCTCGCGGAAAAAGGGTTGTAAGTGTTGTTCTGCCAGTCCTGGTGATTTTAATGACGATCGTCATAACGGTACTGAGTCGGCTGCAGGCGTTTGAACTGCCCGATTCCGCCCGGCAGCAGACGGTTGTTTTCAGCCACGGCGAAGACAGACTTGAAGGGACATTACTGCTTCCTTCCGGCATATCGTCGCCGCCGGTGGTCCTGCTGGTGCATGGTGATGCAGCGCAGGATCGCTGGTCGGCAGACGGCTACCTGCCGCTGGTTAACTTTCTGATTTCACGCGGTATAGCGGTTTTTTCCTGGGATAAACCCGGCGTCGGTACCAGTCGCGGTAACTGGCTGGCGCAGACCATGGACGATCGTGCCGATGAGGCCGCGCTGGCGCTGGAAACATTGAAAACGCTCCCCGAATTGCATAACAGCCGCCTGGGATTTCTCGGTTTTTCTCAGGCAGGGTGGGTTGTACCGCGTGCCAGCCGACAGAGCCACGCCGACTTCGCTGTACTGATGGGTGCCGCAGTCAACTGGCGCAGCCAGGGATTATATTTTATGCGGCAAAGGTTGCTGTCGGAAGGCGTTGCTGCCGATGAAATAGCAAAAGCGCTGGCTGATGAAAACGAGATGTTCGACGCGCAGTATTCCCCACAAACGGTTTCACTTCCCTGCCTGTCCCGCTGCAATCGTCAGGATTTTGAGCGAAGAAATGCGCTGGCGGATGCCCGGGAAGATATTCGCCAGATGACCACGCCGGTGATGCTTATTATGGGGGAAGCAGATCGAAACGTTGATCCTCAGGAGTCGACAGAACAGTGGAATGCAACGCTGCCGGCCCGCACTCCTCGATGTCTTCAACAAATCTCCGATGCAACGCACGGCTTGCTTCGGCGCGGGCTGTTTGATTATCAGCTGACGACGCAGTGGCCATGGTGGAAGCAGGGCGCATTTCTGATGCTCGGGCAGGAAGCCTATGCGCCGGGCGGGCTGGAAACCCTGGCAGACTGGATCCAGCTGCAGCAGTGCCGTCCTGAATAACAGACGGTAATTTATCTGGACCATTTTTTCCTGCTTAGCGGTAACAGAGATCGCTGTATCTATTTTTTAATCTCCATCTTAAAGATGTGTGCGGAGTTAATAAGTTCATTAACTTATCGTATGTTGTAACTATTTCGATCGATTTGCACAGTCTTCGCGCATTTATTGCATCCGCAGCATCACTTCCCATGCCATCAGCCCTCCCCCGGGAGGTGAAACAGCGGGGGAAGGGTGTTCCTGACTCAGCCCGCAAACGACAATGCCTCCGCCCGCCAGCACCTTACCGCATTACCGTTATCCAGTGTCAGCAGGGGTTGTATCTCACGGCACCGTTCCGAGGCATGAGGACAACGCTCACGGAAATAACAGCCCGCTGGCAAGTGACGATTCCCTGGTAGTTCCGTATTGCTCGGAGCGCCATCCAGCGGTGCGCCGATGCGCGGAACCGACTCCATCAGCAATCGTGTATACGGATGCTGCGGTGCATCCAGCACCTGGCGCGTCTCACCAATCTCGACGATTTGCCCCAGATACATCACCGCCACGCGGTCGCTCATATGGCGAACCACAGACACGTTGTGGGAAATCAGCACGTAGGTGAGATTTTGCTGCTGTTGTAACGAAACCAGTAGATTAAGGATCTGCGCCTGCACGGAAATATCCAGCGCCGAGGTCGGCTCATCCAGCACCATAATGTCCGGCTGTCCCGACAGCGCGCGGGCAATGGCGATGCGCTGGCGCTGTCCGCCGGAAAAGGCGTGGGGCGGGCGGTCAAGATACTCAGGCCGAATACCCACCTTCGCGGCCAACGACTCGGCGAGCTGACGCCGGGGCTTTTCATCGGTACGCGACTGTATCCACACCGGTTCGGTAATAATCCGCCATACCGGCAGGCGCGGGTCGAGTGAAGAGAGCGGATCCTGAAACACCATCTGCATACCCCGGCCCAGCCACGAGTTTGGCGATCGGGCCAGCTCCAGTTTCCCCGACGTCGGTTTCAGCATCCCCATCAGCAGCTTCGCCAGGGTACTTTTCCCACAGCCGGATTCGCCGACGATGCCCAGCGTTTCGCCGCGATGCACCACCATATCCAGACCGTTAAGCGCATGAACGCGCTCGGTGACTTTCCCCCGCCAGTTGGTTCTGGCCGGGAAGTTCACGTGGACTTCGTTCAGTTCAAGCAGGGATTCAGACATTTACCGTCTCCTTTTGCGGATACCAGCAGGCCACCTGGCGATCGGCGCCGCCTGAAGCGCGCAGCAGCGGCGGTTTACCGCAGGCATCGCCCGCCGCAAAGCAGCGCTCGCGAAAGGCGCAGCCCGTCGGCAGACGAGCCAGATTCGGCACGGTGCCGGGTATCGAAGCCAGCTCCGCGCGGGGTTCAGCGCTATCCGGCGAGCATTCCAGCAGTCCGGCAGAGTAGGGGTGCGAGGGCTGCGTCAGGACGCTGGCCGTACTGCCGCTTTCAATCACCGACCCGGCATACATCACGTAGACCCGATCGCAGACCTGAGAAACCACCGCCATATCGTGGCTGATAAACAGCACGGCGGTGCCGGTGGCGGCAGCCTTTTCTTTTAACAGCCTCAGCACCTGGCGCTGCACCGTCACATCCAGCGCCGTCGTTGGCTCATCGGCAATCAGCAGGTCCGGTTCGCAGGAGAAGGCCAGCGCGATCATTACCCGCTGGCGCATCCCGCCGGACAGTTCGAACGGGTAGCGCTGCATCACGTTGTGCGGATCGGCAATCTGCATATCTTTCAGCAGCGATTCGGCGCGCTCGCGGGCCTGGCTTGCCGACAGCGGCCGGTGCTGGCGCAGCACGTCCACCATCTGTTTACCGATGCGGCGGGTCGGGTTCAGCGCGGTCATCGGCTCCTGAAAAATCATCGCAACTTTGTTGCCGCGCATCTGCCGCATCTCCGCTTCGCTGGCGCTCAGCACGTCCTGTCCCGCCACCTCCAGCCTGCCGCTGTTGACCCGATAGGAGTGTCGGGGGATCAGCTGCATGGACAGCATGGCGGTAACGGATTTGCCGGAGCCGGACTCGCCGACTACGCCGACGATTTCCCCGCGATCGATGTGCATCGATACGTTATTCAGTACGCTCACCTCGCCCTGATACACCGGGAAACTGAGGCGAAGGTTTTCAATGGTCAGTATTCTGTCCTGCATCAGTTACGTCCTCCGGCTTTCGGGTCGAGTAAGTCCTGGATGCCGTCGCCAAACAGGTTAAATCCGACGGCGGTAATCAAAATGGCCGCGCCCGGGAAGGTGCAGTACCACCACTGGTCAAGCACGTAGTTGCGGCCAATCGCCACCATCGCACCCCATTCTGCGGTGGGCTGCTGGGCACCCAGGCCGATAAAGCCCAGCGTGGCCGCCATCAGGATCGCACTGCCCACGTCCAGCGACGCCTGCACCACAAGCGGCGGCAGCGCGTTGCGCAGAATATGCCAGCTGATCAGGTGCCAGCGCGAAGCGCCAAAGGTACGGGAGGCCTCCACAAAGGTATGCTGCTTCACAATCAGTGTCTGACCGCGTGCCAGCCGCACATAAAACGGGATGCGCACGATGGCGATCGCCAGCATGGCGTTAAACAGGCTGGGACCGAGCGCGGCGGCCAGCGCCATGGTTAAAACCAGCGACGGGATCGACAGCATGATATCCATCAGGCGCATGATGAAGGCATCGCTGTGGCCGCCGAGTACACCGGACAGGCAGCCGAGCAGCGACCCGCTGATGCCCGCTACCAGCACCACGGCCAGACCGGCAGCAACGGACTGCTGGCTGCCAATCAGCACCCGGCTGAACAGATCGCGGCCCACCTCGTCGGTGCCGAACCAGTGCCCGGCCCCAGGCGGCTGCAGGCGTTCGGCCAGGTTAATCGCGTTGGGATCCTGCGGCACCAGCCACGGGGCAAAAATCATCATCAGCAGCATAAAAATAATAATCGCACCGCCCACCACCGTTAACGGACTCTGGCGGATCATCCACAGGCGGCGTTTCCATGCCGCAGCGCGGGGCGTAGCCCGGGCAACCGCAGGCTGTTGTTGAGTTAGCATCATCGGTTACGCTCCACGACCCATTCTTGGGTCAATCCACAGATAGAGAAGGTCGACAAGCAGGTTGACCAGCACGTAGGCGAAAGACACCACGACGGCAAAGCCCATCACCGCCGGGAAATCCAGTGCCTGAATGGAGGCAACCACATAGGCACCCATTCCCGGCCAGGCAAACACCGTTTCGGTCAGCACCGCGCCGTACAACAGATCGCCGAGTGCCAGCCCCAACACCGTCACCGACGGGATCAGCGCGTTGGGCAATGCATAGCGCACCACGATAGTAAATTTGCTCAGCCCGCTGGCCAGCGCCGTGCGCACGTAATCCTCGCTGAGCTGTTCCAGCATCGCCGAGCGGATCTGGCGCGCTACGATGCCCAGATGCACAAAGGCCAAAGTGGTGGCAGGCAGGATCAGATGGGTCAGCGCATTCCCAAACGCCTCCAGATCGCCGCTGAGCAGGGAATCAATCAGATAGAATCCGGTGACGTGAGCGGGGGGATCCAGCCAGTCATCCAGTCGGCCACCGCCGGGCAGCAGATTCAGCTTGCCGTAAAACAGCACGATAACGCCCAGCCCCAGCCAGAATGCCGGGGTCGATATCCCGGTCAGCGCCAGCAGGCGGACCATGTGATCCAGCCAGCGGTTTTTATATACCGCTGAGAGCACGCCCAGCGGGACGCCGACCACCAGAGCAATCAGCAGCGCGCAGAACGCCAGCTCAAGCGTGGCCGGGAAAAAGGTTTTCAAATCTTCCAGCACCGGCCGTCCGGTGCGGATCGACATGCCTAAATCGCCATGCAAAAGCTGTTCAACATAGCGGATAAACTGCTGCCACAGCGGCAGGTTCAGCCCCAGCTGTTCGCGAATATGCTGCACGATTTCATCGCTGGCGCGATCGCCGGCCAGCAGTCGCGCCGGGTCGCCGGGGATCAGATGCGAAATAATAAACGTAATCACGCAGACGCCGGCGACAACCAGCAGCAGCCCCCAGCTTCGCTGCCGGATTAAACTCCAGAAACTCATATGGCTTCCTTAGCAGGATCGAAACCGACCCTGCGGGATAAGGATGAAGGAACGACTTACTTACTCATCTCGGAAATATTGAAGATCTGTTCCAGCATCGGATTAAACACGTAGCCCTTAACGTTTTTATTCATCGCCACCTGGTAGTTCTTCTGGAATAAATAGACGTAGGCGGCTTCGTCAATCACCACTTTCTGCGCGGCCTGATAGAACTGGGTGCGCTGTGCCTGGTCAGAGGTCGACACCGCCTGCTTCAGCAGCGTATCCACCTGCGGATTGGCGTAATAAGAACGGTTGCCGGGCAGCCCTTTTTTGTTCGATTCAAACCAGTAGTTCATAAACATATACGGGTCAGCGAAATCCGGGCTCCAGTTACCGATTGCGATGTCATAATCGCCCTTGCCGATGCGCTCCCGCATGGTGGCATTGGCCAGTTTTTCCAGCTTGACGTTAACACCCAGCGACTGCAGATTGGCCTGCATTGACAGGGCAATCGGCTCCCAGTTCGGGTCGTTATCGGAATAGAGGAACGACAGGGTTTTCGGTTTATCCGCCACCTTGCCGAACGCCTCTTTCGCTTTGGTCAGGTCCAGCGAATACTGCATGGCGGAGGCGTCATAGCTCCACATCCCCTCAGGTACCGGCCCGCGCATCTGCTTGCCGTTACCGCCCAGAATGCCGTCAACCATGCCTTTGTAGTCGGTCGCCCACGACACCGCGCGGCGCAGATCCGGCTGATTTAACGGCGCTTTGGCATTGTTCAGGTACAGATAGGTGACCCGCAGCGCCGGATAATCATAAACCGCCACCTCACCCTGTTTTTTCAGCGCGGCGAACTGATCAACCGGCAGCGAGTCGGCAATATCCACATCGCCTTTCTCCAGCTGCAGGCGGCGCGCGGCGCTTTCGCTGATGATTTTCACCGAAACGCGTTTAAAGGCGGGTTTATCGCCGGCAAAATGCGGGTTCGGCACCATGACCAGCTGCTGCCCTTTCTGCCAGCGCTGCAGCATGTAGGCACCGGAACCGGCGGTGTGCTCGGCCAGATACGCCCGCGCATCGTCGCCCGCATTTGCCTTGAGCACCGCCGGGTTGATAATTGATGCGCCGTCGTTAGCCAGCGTATACAGGAACGGTGCGAACTGATCCTTGAGGGTAAAGCGTACGGTTTGCGCATCGACCGCTTCCACTTTTAAGTCCGCCGGGAACGCTTCGGACGGCCCCTGCTTAATGCGCATCAGTCGTTCAAAGGAGAGCTTCACCGCCTCGGCGGTCACTTCGCTGCCGTCAGCGAACTGGGGACCCTTATTCAGCGTAAAGGTCCACACCTTCCCGTCATCGGAGCTTTTCCAGCTGGCGGCCAGGTCGCCCTCCACGTCGGTCGAGCCTTTGCCGTTTTCGGTTTTGTACTTCACCAGGCGCTGATAGGCCGGGTAGGTCACGGTCCAGTCGTTATTATCAATGGTCACCGCCGGATCCAGCGTTTGCGGGTCGGCCGCTTTGCCGATCACCAGCATGTCCTTCGGCACGGCTGACATCGCCTGCGCGGAAACGGCAACCAGTGCCGCCAGTAAAAGTGGACGAAAATAGCCTGATGCTGTGTATGTCTTGTTCATGGTAAGACTCCGTCAATCGGTACGGGTGAAATACAGGAGAAAACATCATCAATAAGCGGATAAACCGACGCCTGCGGTAATTCAAAGTGCCACCATTCGGTCGCAATACCGGTAAAGCCCCCGCCGAACATCACCGCGTTAAGCAGCAGTCGGTTGCGCTGGGCAGCCTGCGCCAGTGCGGGATGGTAGGGATGGGATAATTCGTCCATTTCATCAAACCCGGTGCCCATATCCAGCGCGTGTCCATCGGCATCCAGCAGGGTGACGTCAATCGCCGTCCCCCGGCTGTGGTTCGATCCCTGGCTCAGCGGCACCACGTAATCCTGGTTGGGGCAGGCGCGCCACAGCAGCTCCTGGGCTTTCTGCGGGCGATAGGCGTCCAGCACCAGTAGGGTGAAGCCCGCCAGGCGGGCGATTTCAATACTCTTTTCCAGCGCCTTAACCGCATCAACGTGCAGCAGACACAGCGCGGAGCTGTAAATCTGCTGGCCGGTGATGTTGTCGGCCGTGGCATATTTCATATCGAGCTGTAGCTGAGGAAAGCGCTCAGCAATATCGATAAGTTGTGTTTCCCGAATCATGCTTTTATCCCTGCTTTTAACGTTCAAACTGACCAAATTCCTGCTGTAGCAGGCGGTTCTGTGCCAGACGGGCCGACAGTGTTGGCCCAAGCTGTTCCACTACGGCAGAAAGGAGAAGGTTATAAAGACAGCTCACCGGGGCGAGCGAGTCCCAGAAGCTGCCGGTATCGGTTTTCACCTGCAGCACATCGGCCTGATAATCTCGCGCCCAGGGGCACCACATGTCGGTGACCAGCGCCATGGCCACGCCACGTTCGGCGGCCACCCGGCAGAACTGCCGCGCCACGGTGGAGTAGGCGCGGGTATCGGTCAGCACCACGTAAGGCTTTTCATACCCGGAGTTGAGCGACTCAAGCCAGCTGCCCGAACTGCCTTCGGCATAGCTGACGCGCGGGCGCAGATACTCCAGATGGCTGAAAAAGGTATTGGCGATGCCCCGCGTCGACTGGATCCCCAGGATCACCACGGCATCGGCCTGCGCAATCTGTCGGCTGACCGCCATAAACGTGTCGGTCTGCGCCAGCTGATAGACGTAGCGAATGGCTTCCAGCTCCATATGCAGCGACTGATTCACCCGGTCGGGCAAGGCCTGCTGCTGCTCCCAGGAGTCCAGACGGTCGATCACTCCCCAGTGTTTGTAGGCCTGGCTTGGCGCTTCGCGCAGCTGGCTTTTCACATCCTCCAGATTGCGGAATCCCATTTTGCGCAGGTAGCGCCCCACCGTGATGCCGCTGGTGCCGGTGGCCTGAGCAATGCCGTCAGCCGTCTCAAAGGGGATCTGTTCCCGGTTGCTTAACAGCCAGGAGCTGATGCGCTTTTCGCTCGGCGTCTGGCTGCTCCAGGCGGCTTCAATCAGGGTGAACAGTTTGTTATTCGCGCTCATCGGGTTTCCGTGTTAGTTCGCTGTCATTCAGCTCATTGCTGACACAAAACTAACAAAGCACGATGCATGCCATCTTTGTGTGGTTATTTTTTATTGCAATAAATCATCATGTTATGGAGGTTATTTTCGCGGCGGCCATTTTCAGGCGTTTAGCCGTCAGAAAATTCAGCAGTGCAAGGCGAATGACAATTGCATCACATCAGTGCAACACGGGGGATTGATATGCCAAATCAACAGGCGTTGAGCGGACAATATTTAAACAAATGACAGAAGGAAGAGGATGATTGATAGGGAGCTAAAGGCGCCGTCGGTTGATACCCGACGCGGTGGGATAACGTCGGCAGCAGCCTTGATACAGGCGATTACTGTATTCCGGTGTGAATGTTTGCCTGTCTTGCCCGGCAAAACGATCTGCCGGGCAACGGGGAAGAAGGTGTCAGATCAGGCGCTCAGCGCCTGCTGTTCCTGCGCGGCAAACTGATTTTCCGGCTCGCTCAGACCGAGGTTTTCACGCAGCGTGTTGCCCTCGTACTCGGTGCGATACAGTCCACGCTGCTGCAGGATCGGGATCACCTGCTCAACAAAATCATCAAAGGCGGTCGGCGTGCCGCCGCGCACGATAAAGCCGTCCGCCGCACCGGAGCGGAACCAGTGCTCCAGCCCGTCGGCAACCTGTTCTGCGGTGCCGAAGAAGCCCGGCCTTGGCGTTGCCGCCTCCAGCGCCGTCTGGCGCAGGGTTAAACCGCGCTCGCGGGCATCGCGTTTGATGGTGTCGGTGGTGCTGCGGAAGCTGTTCTGGCCGAGATCGCCAATATCCGGGAACGGTTCATCCAGCGGGTGCTGGCTGAAATCGTAGTGCTCGAAGTAGCGGCCCAGATACTCCAGTGCTTTTTCCTCCGTCACCAATTGGGCGGTCTGCTGGTAGCGTTCCTCTGCCTGCGCCTCATCCTCGCCGATAATCACGCTGATCCCCTGGAACACGCGTATTGCGTCGGCGCTGCGACCCCGGGCTACCAGCTGGCGGCGCACGTCTTCACGGAACGCCCGTGCCAGCTCCGGCGTTTCCTGGCGGGTGTAGATGCCATCGGCGGTTTCGGCGGCAAACGCCTTGCCGGCTTCCGACGCCCCAGCCTGGAAGATCACCGGACGTCCCTGCGGCGAGCGCCCGACGTTAAGCGGCCCCTGCACGGAGAAGTAGTGGCCCTTGTGGTTCAGGGTGTGCAGCTTGCTGGCATCGAAGAATTCGCCCGTCTGCTTGTTGCGTACAAAGGCATCCGCCTCCCACGAATCCCACAGCCCCTTCGCCACCTGCAGATACTCGCTGGCGATGCGGTAGCGTTCGCTGTGCTCGGGATGACGATCGCGGGAGAAGTTCTTCGCCGAGCCTTCCAGCGGTGAGGTCACCACGTTCCAGCCCGCGCGGCCGCCGCTCAGCTGATCGAGGCTGGCAAACTGGCGCGCCACGGTGAACGGCTCACTGTAGGAGGTGGACAGCGTGGCGACCAGGCCGATTTTTTGGGTGACCAGCGCCAGCGCGGAGAGCAGGGTGATCGGCTCGAAGCGGTTAAGAAAGTGGGGAATCGACTGGGCGTTGATATACAGCCCGTCGGCGACAAACAGAAAATCAAACTTCGCCTGCTCCGCCTGTTTTGCCAGCTGCTGCACGAATTCAACGTTAATGCTGGCATCGCTCTGTGCGTCGGGATGACGCCACGCGGACATATTGCCGGACGGCCCCTGAATAATCGCCCCCAGACGCAGCTGGGATTGGGTCTGACTCATGATAGTGCTCCTTTATCTCAGGCAGCGCGGCCGGGCATCGCCGGCAGCGCATCAAGTAACTGTTGCGTCCAGGGGTGAGCGGGGTGGTTAAACACCTGCTCGACATCCCCGCTTTCGACAATCCGCCCCTCTTTCATCACCAGCACCCGATCGGCCAGATGGTGAATCACCCCCAGATCGTGGGAGATAAACAGCAGGGCGGTGCGGTGTTCCGTCTGCATATCGGCCAGCAGATCGAGGATCTGCGCCTGCACCGAGACATCCAGCGCGCTGACCGGCTCATCGGCAACCAGCAGCGCGGGGTTGGGTGCAAAGGCGCGGGCAATCGCCACGCGCTGGCGCTGCCCGCCGGACAGTTCACGCGGGTAGCGGTGCAGTAATTCACGGCTGAGGCTGACCTCATCCAGCAGCTGCAGCACCCGCTGACGGCGTGCCGCACCGAAGATCCCGCCGGTATCCAGACTCTCGCCAATCAGCCGCTCCACGTTGTAACGCGGGTCGAACGAGCTGAGCGGATCCTGGGCAATCAGCTGAAGTCCGGCGCGGCGACTGCGGCGCAGTGCCTCCGGCTGCTGGCTCCAGCGCTCCCCGGCAATCTCAATGCTGCCGCGCTGCGGTTCACTCAGCCCCAGCAGCAGCCGGGCCAGCGAGCTTTTACCCGAGCCTGACTCACCCACCACGCCCAGCGTTTCACCGGCACGCAGCTGGAAAGAGACGTTATTCACTACGTGGCGATCGCCGTAGTATTTATGCACGTTGCTGACATTGACCAGCGGCTCGCCGCTCACCACCGGGCGGGGAGGCAGCGCCTGCGGGCGTTCGCTGGCGAGGCGGAAACCGCGCGTCTGCGGCGTTGGAATCGCACGCAGCAGGCGGCGGGTCCACGGATGCTGTGGTGCGGTGAGAACCTGGCGGGTTTCCCCGCTTTCCACCACTTTGCCGTCACGCATGACCAGCACGCGATCGGCCAGCTCGGCCACCACCGCCAGATCGTGGCTAATCAGCAGCAATGCCTGGCCGTTTTCCCGCCGCCGCCGGAGCAGCGTCAGGATCTGTTTTTGTACCGTCATATCCAGCGCGGTGGTCGGCTCATCGGCAATCAGCAGCGCGGGCTGCCCGGCCAGCGCACAGGCAATCAGCACCCGTTGGCGCAGCCCGCCGGAAAGCTGATGCGGATACACCGCCAGCCGCTGCTCCGCATCCGACATCCCGGCCTCATGCAGCAGCTGCAGGCTACGCGCAGCAATATCTTTCACCGCAACCTGCTGGCTGGCCCTCAGCGCGTCGGCCAGCTGCTGGCCCACCGTACGCAGCGGATCCAGCGACACCAGTGCATCCTGCAAGACGTAGCCAATCTGGCGGCCGCGCACCTGACGCCAGTCGCGCTCGCCGTTGCCAAGCGCGGGCTGCCCCTGAATGGTGAAACGATCGGCATCGATCGCCGCGCCTTTGGCCTGAAGCCCCAGCAGTGCGCGGGCGGTCACGGTTTTACCCGACCCCGACTCGCCGACCAGCGCGACGGACTCGCCGGGCTGAATAGTCAGGTTAAGCCCGTCCACCACCGTCTGCGTGCCGAAACGAATCGAGAGGTTGTGAATATCAACAATCGCGGTCATCACTGTTTTCCTTCAAATCGTGCCTGCCAGTGGCGGCCAATCACGCTCACCGCCACCACCGTCAGGGTGATCGCCACGCCGGGCCAGACGCCGGTCCACCAGGCGTTACGCAGATAGTTACGTCCTTCCGCGAGCATCAGTCCCCATTCCGCCGTCGGCGGCTGTGGCCCCATGCCGAGGAAGCTCAGTCCGGCGGTACCGATAATCGCCGTGCCGAGGCCGAGCGTCGCCAGCGCAGGTACCTGCGCGATGGCGTGCGGCAGCACGTGCCGCCACACCAGTACAGGCCACGGCTGGCCAAACGTACGCGCCTGCTCAACGTAGCCGGACTGCGCAATCAAAAATGTCTGCGCCCGCACCATGCGGGCAAAGCGCGGCACCGACGCCACGCCCAGGGCGATAATCAGGTTGGTGGTGCCGGGGCCGGTAAAGGCGATCAGCATCAGCGCCAGCAGCAGATCGGGGAAGGCGGAAATCACATCCACCGTGCGGCCAATCACCTCATCGACCACGCCACGCGCCAGCCCGGCCAGCAGGCCCAGTGCGGTACCAACAACCACGGCCAGCCCGATAGCCGCTACCGATATCAGCAGGGAGTAGCGGCTGCCGTAAATCACCCGGCTGAGCAGGTCGCGCCCCAGCTGGTCGGTCCCCAGCCAGTGCTGCCACGACGGCGGCTGCATGGCATTCAGCGGATCGGCCAGCAGCGGATCCCCCGGTGCCAGCCAGCCCGGGAACGCGGCGGCCAGCGCCAGCACGGCAAGAAAAACAAAGGACAGCAACAGGGCAAGCGGAATGCGGCGCGGCCGTCGCAGAGCCAGTAACATCGTGGACATGGCTTACTCCTTTTCAGCCTGGCTGCGCAGTCGCGGGTCGATCAGCAGGCCGAGGATATCGACCAGCGTGCTCATCACCACGTAAACCAGCGCGGAGAGGATCGCCACCGCCAGCACCACCGGCATATCTTTCGCCAGCACCGCATCAACGGTGACTTTACCCAGCCCGGGGCGGCTGAAGACCTGCTCGGTGATCACCGCGCCGCTCAGCAGGCCGCCGACCAGCCAGCCGGTCAGCGTCACCGCCGGCAGTGCGGCATGGCGCAGCGCGTGGCGCAGACGCACGGTCACCCCGTGGATCCCCCAGGCACGCAGCGTCAGGGAAAACGGCTGATCCAGCGCATCCTCCAGCCCGCGACGCAGCACCTGCGACACTACTGCCCCCTGCGCCAGCCCCAGCGACAGGGAGGGCAGCACCAGCGCGGCGAAGTTGCGGTCGCCCGCCACCGGGAACCAGCGCAGCGTGAAGCTGAAAACGAACAGCAGCACGATGCCCAGCCAGAACGACGGGGTGGAGGCCAGCAGCAGTTCCAGACCGCTGGCGAAGCTCCGCCCCCAGCGCCGGTGCGCGGTCGCCACGGCAACCAGTACCGCAAACACCACGCTGACCAGCAGTGCGGCCCCGGCCAGCTTCAGCGTTGGCAGCAGCTGCGAAAACACCAGCTGGCCGACGTCAACGTTCAGCATATAGGAGCGGCCAAAATCACCGTGAACGATGCGCCACAGATAGTTGAGATACTGCTGCCACAGTGGGCGATCCAGCCCCCATTCCGCGCGGATAGCCGCTTCGATTTCCGGGGTGCGCACCTGTTCACCGACCAGCAGGCTGACGATATCGCCCGGGGCCAGCCAGACGGCGATAAACGACAGGCTGACCGCGGCCCACAGCACCATCGCGCCGCCGCTTATGCGCCCGGCAATGCGCCAGGGCAGCGAGGATGACGGCTTCGGTCGCGGCGGTTGAGCACCGTTGATCAGGGGGGTGGTTTCGCTACTCATGGCTCACCTGTTAATGTTCGCTCAGCCAGACGCTGTAGGCGTTTTCCGGCATCTGTTTAAAGGGACGGAAACCAATACCGTGGACGTAGCTGGCGGCGGCAATCTGGTCTTCCGGCTCGTACAGCGGGATCGCCACCGCGCGGTCGATAATCGCCAGCTGCTGCAGCTGCGCGTAGAAGCCACGGCGGGCCGGCACATCGGCGGTCGCGGACGCGCCATTCAGCAGCGGCAGGATCGCCGGGTCTGAAGTGCGGCTGTAGTTGATTGCGCCGCCGGCATTGACCGGCAGGTAGTGGTTTTCAATATCGATGCCGTCGGTTTCGGTATTGGAGTTGGCGATCGAGCCAAACTGGCCGCTGTTGCGCAGCTCGGTATAGGTACCGGAGTCGACGTAGCGCAGCTTCAGCTCGACGCCCAGACGCTGACGAGCCTGTGCCTGAATCGCCTGCAGCAGCACATCGCGCTGGTCGCGCACCGTCGCCTGCGCCTGGATGATTTCAATGCTCAGGCGCTTGCCGTCCTTCGTGCGGAAACCGTCGGCATCACGCGCCGTCCAGCCCGCTTCGTCCAGAAGCTTGTTGCCCAGCTCCGGATTATTGCCGTATTTACCCTCAACGCCGTTGGTGTACAGCGGATCGACCGGGGAAGTGATGCCCCAGGCGCGGGTGCGTTCGCCGCGATAGATCGATTGCAGGATCGGCGCCACGTCCAGCCCCTGTAACAGTGCCTGGCGCACCTTAAGTTCCTGCGTCGGGCCGTATTCCACGTTGAGGAACAGTGAATAAGGCGTACCGGTATTCAGCGCGTGCTGATAGGTGAAGTCCGAATTGTTTTTAAATTCACCGGCATCGTTACCGGAAACGCCTTCAATCGCGTCAACCTGTCCGGAAAGCAGGGCGCCCACGCGCACCGAAGACTCCGGCAGGAAGCGATAGGTCACACCGTCCAGATACGCCGGACCCTGATGCGCGGCGTCCGCCGGTGCCCAGTTGTATTCCGGGTTTTTCACAAACACGATCTGCTGGCCTTTTTCATAGCGCTGCAGGATAAACGGCCCGGTTCCGGCCACGGAAGCCCCGCCCGCTTTCAGGTCCGGCGACTGCCAGGATTTCGGTGAAATCAGCTTCAGGCCGGCGGCGAAGGCGAGGAACGGCGAGTAAACCGCCTTCAGATTCAGCACCACGGTCCGCTCGTCCGGGGTTTCAATGCTGTCGATATGGCGGCTCAGGGCGCAAAGGCTGGATCCCGCGCAGTAGGCCGGATCCTGAATCTGGCGGAAGTTCTGCGCCACCGCGTCCGCATTCAGCTTCGCGCCGTCGGAGAACTTCACGTCCGGGCGCAGGGTGAAGATAATCCGCTTGCCGTCCTGCTCCACGCGGTAGCTTTCCGCCAGCCACGGAACGAAGCTGCCGTCGGCCTTACGCGCCAGCAGTGATTCATAGGCCACGCGCAGGATCAGTTCGGCTTTTGACTGGCCGTTAAGCTGCGGGTTTAACGGTTTGGGTTCGGTTTCCACGCCCCAGGTCAGGGTGCCGCCGGAACGAGGTTCGGTGGCAGCAAAGGCGGAAGCGACGGATAAAGCCAGCAAAGAAACCGTAGCCATCATGGCCACTTTATTATTTAAGCGCATAGTTTTCCCGGAAAGGTAATAAAGATGACTAGGCAGTCAGTGAGTTTTCAATAAAGTCGTGAAGGTGTTCTTTAATTTTTACCTGCTGATAGCGCTGCTGATCGAGGACGCGGGTTAAATAAACCAGCTCCACGCCCAGCGGATTTACCGCCCGATGAAACGGCTGGTAGCCACGGCGTAAATAGAGCTGTGACAGCCACGGATGTTTAATGGCCGTCGCCAGATAAACCGCCGGGGATTTCAGCGTATCGCGCAGGAAGCTCTCCTCAACATAGCGAATAATCCGGCTGCCGAAGCCCTGGCCTTTACATGCCGGATCGACGGCAAACCAGTGCAGAAAGGGCCACGGCGACACCGGCTTACTGTCGACAGCCCACGGGAAACGTACCGTCAGCGTGGCAATCAGACGGCCGTCGTTTTCCAGCACGAAGGTGGATTCGCTGGCGATGACCGCGCGCACATCCTCCACGCTGGAGCGGGTAATAGTGAAGTGGATCCCCTGCGGAATAAGCGGCGCATAGGCGCGCTGTAATAATCCGTGCAGTAATTCTGCTTCTTCCGCTTTTGCTAAACGAATACGTTCAGTCATGAGTGCCGCCGCCAGAGCAATTAAGTTATAAAGATTATTAACAGCGCGGCAGGAAACTGTGAAAGATAAATATCTGATAACGATGCGCAGTTAAAATCTTAATCCCCTCGCCATCAGAAATTTCCTGTATCATCCCCCCCTGGCTGGCAGCCATGAAAAAAACCGGTGTTTTGAATGCCAGCCAGGCTTTGATGTTGTACCCACCAGGGAGAAGGTCTGTATGTGTTATGCCATTTTTACCAAAAGGGGAGGTTGCGTATGTCGCTGATCACCATTGTATTAGTTTTTATGATGGCCATTGTTGTTACCGTTTTTGTATCCCATTTGCTGTCTGCCAAAATCCCACTGCCGCTGATCCAGATAGCGGCGGGTGCCGCCCTGGCAGCGGGCGGTTTTCAGGTCGATTTTGATCCCCATATCTTTCTGCTGCTGTTTATTCCTCCTTTGCTGTTTCTTGACGGCTGGCGCATCCCCAAGGATGCCTTTTTCAGCGATCTAAAACCTATTTTGTCACTGGCCATCGGGCTGGTGCTGGTCACCATTATCGGCATTGGGTTATTCATCCACTGGCTGATCCCGGCGATTACCGTGGCGGCCGGCTTTGCGCTGGCGGCGATCCTGTCCCCGACGGACCCGGTTGCGGTCTCGGCGATGACCGCCAGCTCGCCGCTGCCCTCCCGTATGGGCCATATTCTTGAAGGCGAGTCGCTGCTTAACGACGCATCCGGCCTGGTGGCGTTTAACTTTGCCGTTGCGGCGGTGCTGACCGGCAGTTTTTCAGCCAGCGATGCGGTCACCCGGTTTGTGGTCATGGCCATCGGCGGTATCTTCAGCGGGCTGGTGGTGGTCTGGGCGACCGGCAAATGCAATAACTTCCTGATCCGCCGCACGCGCGAAGAGCCGGCGATACAGATCCTGATCAGTATTCTTATTCCGTTTGCTGCCTATATCCTTGCCGAAACCTTCCACGTGTCGGGGATTCTGGCCGCGGTTGCCGCCGGGATTGCGATGCACTACGAGCAGCTCTCCGGTCCACGCCTGCCCGCCACCCGCATGAAAAGCAGCGCCGTGTGGAACATGCTGCAGACCATCCTGAACGGGATGATCTTCCTGATGCTCGGTGAACAGCTTCCCCGCATGCTGCAGACGCTGCCGGACGTTGCCAGCCAGGCGGGCGTCTCCTCCCCCTGGTATCTGCTGCTGTATGCGGTGGTGATCACCCTGGCGCTGGGTGCGGTACGTTTCTGCTGGGTATGGCTTTCCATTACGCTGACGGTGTTTCGCCAGAAGCGCCAGGGTAAAGTCACCACCAGCCGCCCGCAGTTCAGCGCGGTGGCGGTGATGGCGCTGGCCGGGGTGAAGGGGTCGATCACGCTGGCCGGTATTCTGACGCTGCCGGTGGTGCTGACCGATGGCTCCCCGTTCCCTGGCAGAGACCTGCTGATTTTCCTCTCAATGTCGGTGATCCTGCTGTCGCTGATCGTCGCCGCGGTCGGCCTGCCAATCATGACTTCGTATCTGGCGGATGACTTACCCCATGATTCAGGCAAGGGGGCAATCAGCGCGGCGCTGACCGAAGCGGCGATTGCCCGGCTCAACGAATTGCTCAGCCAGCCCGTTGACGACCCGGAGGAAGAGGCCTTGCGGGCTGATGCCGGTAACCTGCTGCTGGAGACCTACCAGCGTCGCCTTCACTACAACGACAGTGACGACCAGAACGATGTCGGTCAGGAGCTGAAGAAGCGCGCCAGGATTGAAAAAGAGATGCAGCGCGAGGCGATCGTGGCCCAGCGCGCCGAGCTGTTCAGGCTCAAGCGCGCGCGCAACATCACCGACACCACCTTCCAGCAGGCGCTGAGAGCGATTGATTTAAAGGAAGAGAGCCTGCATTAACGGCTGGTATCACCGCTGACGGATGGCTCACTCGCAAAGAAACGAGGCCGTCAGCGGGCCTCGTTATTCAGCGATGGCGACCCCGTCCACGCCCCCGCACGCGGGAGGCTATTGCCCGGGTCGACACGCAGCCATCACGTCTTTCAACACGCTGTACACGCGCTCATCCTCCAGATGGGCGACATTAAACCGTAAAAACGCCCCCGCCGTCTGCGACACGCTGAACACGTTGCCCGGTGCCATCACCACGTTCTGCTCGCGGCTGCGGCGAGCAATCTCCGTCGAGTCCAGCCCCGCCGGCAGGCGGCACCACAGATAAAATCCCCCGCGCGGCACGATCCACGGCGTCAGCCCCAGCGACGTCAGCTTTTCTGCCGCCGCTTTGCGCGCCCGCGCCAGTCGTCGGGTGACCTCATCCAGATGTTTACGATAGCTTCCCCCGGAAAGTACGCAGGCCAGCAGCTCAGTGGTCATCGGGCTGGGGCCGCCGAAGCAGGTGGCGATCTGCAAATCGATTAAGCCCTCAATCCATTCAGGCCGGCAGGCAATATAGCCGCAGCGAACCGAAGCGGAGAGCGTTTTGGAGAAGCTGCCCATGCGAATTACGCGCTCCAGGCCGTCAGGAATGGCCAGCCGCGACGACAGCTCCGGCTCGAACTCGGCGAAGATATCATCCTCAACGATAATCAGGTCGTGCTCCCGCGCGGCGCTGAGCACCCGCCATGCCGTTTGCGGGGAGAGGCTGGCCCCGGTCGGGTTGTGCAGCGCCGAGTTGGTGATATACAGGCGCGGGCGGGCGCTGCCGAGTATCTGTTCAAACGCGGCCACGTCCGGTCCGGTTGGCGTAAACGGCACGCCAACCAGCGTCACCTGATGCGCGCGCAGCAGGGCCTGGAAGTTAAAGTAGCAGGGATCGTCCACCAGCACCGTGTCACCCGGCCGCAGCAGGAAGCGGCAGATCAGGTCCAGCGCCTGAGTCCCGGATCCGGTGAGCATAATTTGCTGCATCGTTGCCGACAGCCCTTCACCGGCGAAGCGGGCCAGCAGCAGGCGACGCAGCGCGGTGGCTCCACGGATGCTGCCATAATCACTCAGCAGGCTGGCATCGGAACGTGCCAGCTGGCGCATCGCCTTACGCAGCGCCGCCACCGGCATCCAGTCAGCGGGCAGCCAGCCGCAGCCAGGTTTCAGCACATCAGGGTCGGCATCCAGCGACTGCCGTGAAACCCAGAACGGGTCCACGTCGCGCTGGTAGTCGGCGCTTTTCTCCACCAGGTTAAAAGGGGGCTGGTGTGACCCTGTCACAAAAAAGCCCGCGCCGCGCCGTGAGCGGATCATCCCGCCAGCCGCCAGCCGTTCGTAGGCTTCCACCACGGTAGAGGGTGAAACCTGCATCTGCGCCGCATACTGCCGCACCGACGGCAGCCGTTCCCCGGCCGTCAGGGCGCCCCCGATTATCCGGGTGCGAATATCTTCTATCAGCGTTTCGGTGCGCGTCATGTTGCTTCATCCCCTGCGAGCTGCGGTGACCGTATGGGCCTTTTAACCCATACAGTTTGGTAAAATTGTACTGCATTGTATCTTCGAAACGCTCCTGACGTTGCCTATTATCGTTGAAAATTGTGAGTCAAAACAGAAACGAGGCACTATGGAACGGACAACGGCAGGATGGTGGAGTGGACTGATCGGCGTGATGATTTTTAGCGGTTCGCTTCCGGCGACGCGCGTGGCGGTCAATGATTTCTCCCCCCTGTTTCTGACATCGGCGAGAGCCACCATCGCCGCGCTGCTGGGCGGGGCACTGCTGTTGTTGCTGCGCCAGCGACGACCGGCACGTTCCGATATGCTGCCGCTGCTGATAGTGGCGACGGGCGTCGTCGTCGGCTTTCCTTTACTGACCGCGCTGGCCCTGCGTCATATCAGCGCCGGTCATTCGGTGGTGTTTATCGGCCTCCTGCCGCTCTCCACGGCGCTGTTCGGCGTGCTGCGCGGCGGCGAACGTCCACGTAAGGCTTTCTGGCTGTTTTCACTGCTCGGTGCCGCCATCGTGGCCGGCTTTGCCATCGCCAGTGGGCAGGGCGGATCGCTGAGCGGAGACCTGCTCATGATTGCTTCGGTCATCGTCTGCGGCCTGGGCTATGCGGAAGGCGCGGGGTTATCGCGTCGCCTCGGCGGCTGGCAGGTGATCAGCTGGGCGCTGCTGCTCTCCCTGCCGCTGATGGCGGTTATCGGCCTGTTCAGCCTGCCGCAAAGCTGGAGCGCCATCAGCCAGCCCGGCTGGCTAAGCCTGGGCTACGTTTCCCTGTTCAGCATGCTGATTGGCTTTCTGTTCTGGTATCGCGGCCTGGCGCTGGGCGGCATCGCCGGCGTCAGTCAGCTCCAGCTTTTGCAGCCGTTTTTTGGCCTGCTGCTGGCCGCCGTGCTGCTGCATGAATCCATCGCCTGGAGCATGATCGCCTGCGCCACGGCGGTGATCCTCTGCGTGTTTGGGGCAAAGCGGTACAGCTAGGACGGCAGAGCGACGGACGTGTTTTTCCGCTCGCTAAACACCAGGTAAAGTGACAGCAGCGCCGCCGCCACCAGAACCGCTGCTGTCACCCAGAGGTTGGGCACCAGCCCATACCGGTCAACTATCTCCCCACCGAGCCAGGAACCGGCAGCAATACCGATGTTAAACACCCCAACATACAGCGACGTGGCGATTTCGATTGCTCGCGGTGCGGCTTTCATCATCCAGCTCATTAAACCTACCGAAACGCCACCGTAGGCCAGGCCCCAGAGCATCAGCGCGGCTCCACTGCCGGTGCGGAAGTGCCCGATGCTTAAAAAGAGCAGCGGGGTCAACAGTAAGCCCAGCGCAATCGCCAACAGAGTCAACGCCGGCCCCCGGGTGGTGAGAATCCCGGTCAGGAAGTTTCCCACCACGCCGGTGATGCCGTAAATAAGCAGCAGAATACCGATCCACTCCACCTCAAACCGCGCCACGTTCAGCAGCAGCGGGCGTACAAAGGTAAAAGCCATAAAATGCCCGGCCACCAACAGCAGAGTCAGTACCAGACCGGCCCGAACCCGAGGGTTTTGCAGCAGTTCCACGAACGGGCGGGACGAAACGGAATGCGTTACGGGCAGCGCCGGAATAAAGACCCAGTGCAGGGCCAGCACCAAAACGCTGAACAGCGCCATGCCGCCAAATGCCCAACGCCATCCGGCATAATCCCCGATGAATGCGCCAAGCGGAACGCCGAGTACGGAGGCGGCCGCCACGCCGCCGAACACTATGGCCGTTGCCAGGCCGACGGACCGGGCGGGAACAAGGCGCGCAGATAATCCCCCGGCAATCGCCCAGATCCCCCCCATACAAAATCCCACCAGGATGCGTGCAGCCAGCAGCGAAATGATGCCGGAAGCCAGCGCTGATGCGAGATTGGCAACCACCAGCAGCAGCAACAGCCAGCGTAAAATAATACGCCGGTCTGTTCCGCCGGAGGCAATAACCACAAACGGCGCAAACAGGGCGGCAAGAAGAGCGGGGAGGGAAATAGCCATTCCGGCTTTTCCGTTGGAGGTGTGTAAGGATTCGGCGATGGTCGTCAGCAGCCCCACGGGCAGCATTTCTGTTGTGACCACCGCAAACGTTGCCAGTCCAACGCAGATCACCGCCATCCATAAACAGTTTTCCGGGGCAACAGCAGGGGGATTGAGTTCAGCGCGCATCTTTTTCCTCATTGGTATCAGTCAATTGTGTCGTTAACCCGATCGTATTTATTCACCCGTGACAACCGGCACCGGGCGTCGAAAGCCATAAAAAACGACGGCGAGAATCACCCCCGCAGCACTTACCGCCACGCTAAATCCCTGTGAAGGCGTGCCATGATTGAGCACCTGTCCCGCCACTGCCGCGCCCAGCGCGACACCGATATTCAACCCCGCAAGCAGCCAGGCCATTCCTTCCGTCACCCGGTTTTCGGGCACGGCGCGCTCGGCCAGCGACATCGCTACGATCATCGTTGGGGCGAAAAACAGACCGGAGAGCAGAACGGCAGCGGTCAGGGACAGGATGCTCCCTGCCATCAACAGCGGCAGGGTGGACAAAGCGATCCCCAGTCCGCCGAATACCAGCTGGTGATGCAGTGCAGCACGCAGATGTAACGCGCCAAACAGCAACCCGGCAAGGCACGATCCCAGCGCATAGGCAGAAAGTACCAGGCTCGCCAGCGCGGGATGCCCCTGCCCGGTGGCAAAAGCCACGCTGACGATATCGATGGTGCCCACAATAACGCCCATCGCCATCATTAAGACCACCAGTAAACGCACCGCCGGGAGGCGAATAAGGGAGCGGTTGCTGTAGGTCACATCACACGAGATCCGGGGTGGTTCGGTTCCTCGCTGCGCCAGCAGGGCGATTACGCCGGCTGTCAGCAGCAGCATGGCGAGAAGCAAAGCGGCTTCAGGCTGCACCATGACTCCCAGCGCCACCGCCAGCGGCGGCCCGGCGATAAAAGAGACTTCATCCAGCACCGTTTCCAGTGAGTAAGCCGTTTGCAGTCGGGGCTGTCCCCGGTAGATCGCCGTCCATCGCGCGCGCACCATCGCCGATACCGAGGGCATAAATCCGGTGAGTAGTGCACCGGTAAACATCATCCATGCGCTGTCCCACCACAGGCTGTTCAATGAAAGCATTATCAGGCCGATCGTGCTGATGACCGTAGCGGCAGGCAGTACCCGTCGCTGCCCGTGACGATCCACCAGCCGGGAAATCTGCGGCGACACCAGCGCATAGGTCATCACGAAGGTGGCGGAAACGGCGCCGGCAAAGGCATAACTGCCGCCGGACTGCGAAAGCATAATGATGATGCCGATACCCGTCATCGGCAGCGGAAGCCTGGCCAGTATTCCGGCGAGGGTAAAAGCCCGCGTGCCCGGTGCAGCAAATAACTCTCGATAAGTCGCGATCATTTCCTTCTCCATAACGCATCCGCTTGCCACGGAAAACGGCTGCAGACATAATACATACGTGGCGTATGAAAAAGCATATATTCATACGCCACGTATGTAAACACTCAAAGCTCGTTAGCAGAAGGAGAGGATTATGGTGCGACGTACCCGCGCAGAGATGGAAGAAACCCGCGCCGCGTTGATAGCAACGGCACGTAAGGTTTTTAGCAAGGTCGGCTATGCCGATACGGTGATGGACGACCTGACCGGGCAGGCGGGGCTGACCCGGGGGGCGCTTTATCATCATTTCGGCGACAAAAAAGGACTGCTGGCGGCGGTGGTGGAACAGATTGATGCAGAAATGGATGCGCGACTGGAGGTAATTTCCAGTACGGCTGAAGACGGCTGGCAGGGTTTTACCCATCGCTGCAATGCCTATCTGACCATGGCGCTGGAGCCTGAATATCAGCGCATCGTCCTGCGTGATGCCCGTTCCGTGCTGGGTGGGCCGTCGCAGGAATCTCAGCGACACTGCGTTGATGCTATGCAGCGGCTGATTGGCCAACTGATTGCTCAGGGCGTGATAGCCGAAGTGAATCCGCAGGCGCTGGCCTCGCTGATTTACGGCAGTCTGGCCGAAGCCGCATTCTGGATTGCCGAAGGAGAAGAGAGTGACGCCCGCCTGGCGCAGAGTTCCGAAGCGCTGACGCTGCTGCTGCAGGGTTTACTCGCTAAACGTGCCCGCTAACGCGGGCTGTAACAACGATAAAGAATGACAGATGTGAGGCAGTAGAACACGCCCGACTAATGTGCAGCCAGCTCATGAAAAAAGGCGGGATTCGCCTGAATGGCAGCTAAAACCTTTGCTGCCAGCCCGGTTGGGTTACGTCTTTTAGACTCCCAACTTTTAATGGTCTCAACGCTAGTCCCTAATACCTTCGCCATTTCGGCCTGAGTAACGTTGAGCTGCGCTCTGATTGCACGAACATCTGCAATATCGTATCGGGTAACGGCAGATGGCGCTTTGTTGCCTTTTTTTATTTCCACGGCCTCTTCCAGAGAGCTTTTCAGTTCTTCATAAAAATTCATTTCTTTACCTCATCTTTCAGTATTCTGGTCAGCTTTTTTAACTCGGCTTTTTCAGCATCACTCAAGCTGTCTTTAACATTTTTAGGGTAAGCCATGACCAGATAAATGACGTCGACCGTGGCAATAAAATAGATAATTCGTACAGAACCACTTTTTCCCTGACCGGCTGTTGCCATCCTTATTTTTCTCAGCCCGCCGGTTTTTTGAATCAAATCGCCTTTATTAGGTGATCCTATAAGCTCTTTCTGTAACTCCTTGAGTTCATCATCAGTGGCTATCTGTTTTATTTGCCGGGTAAATAGAGAAGTTTCAATAAACTCGATTCCGCAACTCATTGTATGACTCTCCCTGTCTCGAACATATTATACACGTAGCGTACAATGTACACCACGCAGTCCCGACACATCCCTGCACCCGGCATTTTTCGATAAACAGATGACAACCTCAATTGTTATGTTATAACATTACAATTACCCCGTAAGGGATACGGCTTAACGCCCGTTCATCTTTGCGTTAACGCACCTGAGGATGTCACTATGTCACAACAACGCATCAACAACGACCGCGATGGTCGCCTGCCGGTTACCGTGCTTTCCGGCTTTCTGGGCGCGGGGAAAACCACGCTGCTCAACCATATTCTGAACAACCGCGAGGGCCGACGCGTCGCGGTTATCGTCAACGATATGTCCGAAATTAACATCGACGCCGCGCTGGTCCGCAACGGCGGGGCCGATTTGTCCCGCACCGATGAAAAACTGGTCGAAATGAGCAACGGCTGCATCTGCTGCACCCTGCGTGAAGACCTGCTGCTGGAGGTCAATCGCCTGGCGCGGGAAAACCGCTTCGATCAGCTGGTAATAGAATCCACCGGCATCTCCGAACCCCTGCCGGTGGCGGAAACCTTCACCTTTGAGGACGACAGCGGTGAAAGCCTGTCGGCGGTAGCCCGGCTGGATACCATGGTAACGGTGGTGGATGGCTTTAACTTCCTGCGCGACTATCAGTCGCGCGACAGCATTGCCTCCCGCGGCGAGTCGCTGGGCGAGTCCGACGAGCGTTCGGTAGTGGACCTGTTAATTGAGCAGATCGAATTTTGTGACGTGCTGATCGTCAATAAAACCGATTTGATAAGCGACAGGCAGCGCGAAGAGCTGACCGCCATCCTGCGCAGTCTGAATCCCCGTGCACGAATTGAAATGGCCCGTTTCGGCCAGGTGGCGCTGGATAAGGTTCTGAATACCGGCCTGTTTGACTTCGCCGAGGCGGCGCAGGCGCCCGGCTGGATGCAGGAGCTGCGCGGCACCCACGTGCCGGAAACGGAAGAGTACGGCATCAGCAATTTTGTCTGGCGCGCGCGCAGGCCGTTCCATCCGGAACGCTTCTGGGAATTTTTCAGCGGGGAACTGCCGGGCGTGGTGCGATCAAAAGGTTATTTCTGGTTAGCCAGCCGGCCAGAATTCGCCGGGAGCTGGTCGCAGGCGGGCGGCGTATCACGCCAGGAGATGGCCGGACGCTGGTGGGTCGGCGTGCCGCGCGATCGCTGGCCGCAGGACGAGGAATCCCTGCGCTGGATTATGCAGCACTGGCAGGATGGCGTAGGCGATGCGCGCCAGGAACTGGTGTTTATCGGCATGCAGATGGATGAGGGGGCGCTGCGCCGCCGGCTGAATGCGGCGCTGCTGACCGACAGCGAACTGGCCGCCGGGCCGCGCAGCTGGGTGAATCTGCCCGATCCGCTGCCGCACTGGTTTAACTGACCTTAAATTTCAGGGTAATGAGCCGCTGGCAACATACGGTTCGTCGGGGCCAGGTGAATCGGTGGATCAGGCCCCGGCGTTTCATTAACTATGATGCGAGCCGAAGAATCGGTCCGGTTCACCGTTCACATGACGTAAATCGCAGTGGTTTCGATCAGCGCCCGTCAAAACCGTCCAGATAGGCGCCCATCGCCTCGTTGATAAACAGCGCCCGCTGCTTGTCGCTCAGCGAGCTGGCATAGCTGCTGTTAATAAAGGTATGCTGGCTTTCCATCTTTTCTGAGGCTTTTTCTTTTCTAAAGTTATCCACTTTCTGCAACGCCACTTCGCGCGACATTCCCGCCTGACGGTCTTTTATACCGTCGTCATGATACGCTTTGAAAACGGGCTTCATCAGCTGGATGGTGTCGGAAATCTGAGTGGAAAAATTAGGATCGAAATCGTTTTTGGATTTAAAGACATAACTTTTGGTATGTGCGGTGACGCTATCCGTGGACTGGCTGCAGGCGGCCAACGATCCCACCAGTGCCAGCATAACTCCCTTCAGTACGTAACGACGCATTACAGCTCCTTGAAAATAACACAGCGATTTTATAAAGATAAAAAATACCGTAGCCGAAAAACGGTCGGTTGAATATGAAAAACCCTACTTTTTTGCAGGTTGTCTGCGGGGCGAAATCGGAGGAGAATCGCCCGCTCATAATATAAGAATTTTCTATGGATTAGTCACCTGCGCTATGAATCAGTCCCCTCCAGATAGCCTTATCGCTAAGGCCCGGATTTTCTTCGGCCGCCTGAAACCCCATCCGCTGGCGGTTGCCAGAAAGCAGATGGTCCTTGCCAGTCTTGGTGCCGGCATCGGGCTGGCGATCACCAGCCTGTTCAGCCACTGGGTGCTGGGTGAGGTTAATTTATGGTTCGTCGCCCCGGTGGGCGCATCGGCCGTTTTATTATTTGGCGTGCCCAACAGCCCGCTGGCCCAGCCCTGGTCGATCGTGGGCGGTAATTTTATCTCCGCGCTGACCGGCGTCACCGTGGGGATCTGGATCGATAATCCGGCCATTGCCTGCGGGGTGGCGGCCTGCCTGGCGATTGCGCTGATGTTTAAACTGCGCTGCCTGCATCCACCCGGCGGGGCCGTGGCGCTGACCGCCGTGCTCGGCGGGCCGGGCATCCACAATACGGGCTATGAGTTTGCGTTTACCCCGGTCCTGCTGAATTCGGTGTCGCTGGCGCTGCTGGCAATCGTATTTAACAACCTGGCCGGGCGTCGCTATCCGCATCCGCTGGGCGCAGCGGAACCCGTGCCGCCGCCGGTTGCCATCACCGTCTCGATCACCCGTGACGATCTGCATGAGGCACTGCTGGCAGGCCAGCTGCTGGATATTGATGAAGGCGATTTGCAGGAGGTGCTGCTGCACGCCGAGAAGATTGCCGAACGTCGCCAGCTAAGCCGCTCCGCTGCCTGACGGGCAGCAATCCCCGCCTGCCTGCGGGGATTGCTGGTCTGGTCATCTGTCCGTCACGTTACTGCCAGGCCGGTATCTCACTACTCAGCCCTTTCGATAAACGGCCATCACAAAATCTTATTTCCCGGTGGCGGGTATTGCCGGTGCCGCCCGGCTTTTCAGAATACGCAGCCCGCACAGTGCGATAAACGCGCTGTAGCCTGCCAGCAGCCAGAACGGCGTCAGCGGCGGCAGATTCGCCATCACCTGCCCGACAATCAGCGGCCCCACCACGCCACCGGCCAGCGCGGCCGTCACGATAATCGAGCCGGTGCGCGGGTCGTTGCCCATTCGCGCCGAACCAAACACAAAGAAGTTCGGGAATATGCTGCCGATAAAGAAGCCCGCCAGGGGATAGGTCAGCGTCGGGGCGATCCCGCTCCCGGCGCAGGCCAGCAGCACGGCACCACCGATGAAGCCGCCGATCAGCATCGGCGCGGCCGGCAGGCGATGGCCGACAAAACTCAGCGCAATACGCCCGCTGAGGAAGAAAACAAAGAACAGCGAGAGCGCGCTGGCCGCCGCTGTGTCGCTGAAATTCCCCGCCACCAGGATCACCGGACCCAGCCCGATCAGACAGGCTTCAATTGCCGTCCCCGAGGCGCCCACCAGCAGCGTCGGCACCGAGAGCGTGAAGCCGCTGTTGCCCTGAGCCGTTTCTTCTGCAACGTACGTTTTTGGAAAACGGAACGACAGCAGCAGCGGCAGGATCAGCCCGACAGCCAGAATGCCGAAGCACAGCTGCGGATTGCGCGCCAGCGCCACAAACACCAGCGGGGCGACAATGGCACCGCCGCCGAACAGCGCATTGACCAGGCTGACCATCGACGGTCCCCTGTTGCCGAAGGCAGCAAGCAGGCGGGTATTCACCAGCGCCAGGCTGGCACCGTACCCCGCACCAAACGCCAGCGATCCCAGCAGCGTCAGCGGCCAGCCGGGATGGAACGCCATCAGCGCTGCGCCCACCACCAGCAGGGTAAAGGCCAGCGCCGTCCAGTCACGCTTACCGGCAAAAAACAGCGCGATAACCCCAATCAGCGCCCCGACCCACTGGGCGGTCACCACCATGCTGGCCGAAGCAATTGTCAGATCGAACATCTGGCGAAACTCCGGCAGCACCGGCCCCATCAGCGACTGCCCGGCCCCCATCAGCACAAAGGCAATAATGCTGCCGGTCAGCAACAGCCCGTTATTTTTTACTCTTTCCATCATTTCACTCCAAAGTTATGCAGGTTTTCATTGTTTTTCAGTAGGTAAGAAGAAAAAAAACCTGCAGCAGTCGGATGGTGAAATCCCGCAGGCAGGTGTTTTTTCTTCACATTACTGTTACATTGATATTGACATTAGTCTATCAATATTGACATATGTAATGCGAAGACCGTGTTTAATAATCGAAGTTTCGTGAGGCAGATCGCATGTTGAGTTCGGAAAGTAGGATCCCATCGCACACTGGCCGTCAGGAGGCCTGGGAGAAGCTAAAAGCGAACCCGGTACCGGATGTGCTGGTGATTGGCGGAGGTGTAAATGGAGTGGGGCTGTTGCGGGATCTCTCCCTCAACGGGGTTTCGGCAACGCTGATCGACAGCGGTGATTTCTGCGCCGGGGCCAGCAGTGCGTCAAGCCGCATGGCCCACGGCGGGCTGCGCTATCTGGAGAACCGCGAGTTCGACCTGGTGCGTGAGTCGGCGCGGGAGCGCAATATGCTGCTGCATGATGCGGCGCATCTGGTCAAACCGCTGGAGGTGGTGGTGCCAGTGCGCCACTGGGTGAAAGGCCTGCCCAGTACGGCGCTGCGCTTTTTCGGCTTCTCCCGCAGCCCGGGACCGCTCAGCTTCATCGCCCTGAAAAGCGGCCTGCTGGCCTACGAACGTTTTGGCGCGATCCGTCGCGCGCTGCCGCATCATAAAGTCGTCATCGGCAGTAAAAACTTCCCGCCCGGCCTGCCCAAAGCCGTACGTTCGGTGATCAGCTATTACGACGGGCAGATCACCGGCCCCGAGGCGCTGGTGTTTGAAATGCTGGAGGCCGCCAGCCGCATCGATGGCGTCACCGCCGTGAACCACCTCCGCTGGCACTACGCACAGGAGGGACAGTTTGTTGTCACCGACCCGCTGAGCGGCGAGACGGCAGAACTGCGTCCCAGAGTGATTATCAATGCCGCCGGTTCGGCCATTGACCGGGTCAATTCGCAGCTGGGCATCGACGCAACCCGCGTCAGGGGCGTGAAGGGTGCGCATCTGGTGCTGCGCCATCCTCAGCTTCACGGCCGCATGGCCGGGCGATCGTTCTATTTTGACGACGGGCGCGGACGGATGGTGGTCTGTATGCCGGTGCAGGACGTGACGCTGATTGGCACCACCGAGGTGGAAACCGACGATCCGCAGGATCGCCGCGTGGTGGATGATGAAATTCACTATCTGCTGTCGTCGCTGAATCACCTGTTTGACGACATTACCCTGACCCGGGAACACATTGTCGCGGTCACCAGCGGCATCCGTCCGCTGCAGGCGGGAAACGGCAGCGCGACGCAGGCCGCCCGCGATCACGCCCTGTTCGAGGACCGCGCGGGCAGCACGCCGGTGATCTCGCTGGTCGGCGGGAAGTGGACCACCTTCCGCTCGTTTGCCGAAATGGCCGCCGACAGCGTGCTCGGCCTGCTGGGGCGGCAGCGAACGGCCAGCACCGCCGATCGCGCCTATCCGGGTGCGGGTACGCTGGATGTGGTGCAGCTGGCGCAGGACAGCGGGCTGTCCACGCAGAGAGTGAAAGAACTTTATACCCGCTATGGCACCGTGGCCCGTCAGGTCGCAGCCTTCTGCGGCCAGGAAGAGGACACGCCGGTTGCCGATGCACCGGGCTACTCGCGCCGTGAAATTATCTGGCTGACCCGCAACCGTATGACCCTTAATCTGGAGGATATGATCCTGCGCCGGACCAACATCGTGATGACCGGCCGACTTTCAACCTGCACGCTCGACAACATCGCTGACATTATGGCCGACACGCTGGGCTACGATGACTTATGGGCACAAACGCAGTCACAGGGCTGCGCCGCCGATCCCCGCATTCTCTGGAATGGAAAATAATAATTATGTCTGCATCCTACTTACCTCTCGTTCTCGCCATCGATGCCGGTGGCACCGCCGTTAAAGTCGCGCTGTTTGACAGCGCGGGACGTCTGGTCAGCCATCGCAACGCCGAAGTCACCACCGAACACTACCCGGATGGCCGGGTAGAGCGCGACGGTAACGCCTTCTGGCAGGCCACGCTGACCGCCATTCGCGACGTGCTGGAGGGCGACACCGCCGCACGGGTGGTGGCCGTTGGCTGTACCGGCTTCGGCAACGGCATTTTCCTCGTTGACGAGCACGGGCAGCCCACCCGTCCGGGCATCGTCTCGGTGGATCATCGCGCCCAGCCGATCGCCGATCGCACTGTTGCCGCCGGACAGGACCGGGCGCTGAGCGATGAAAACGGCCACCGTCCCTGGGGCGGTCAGACGCTGATCCAGCTGGCCGGGCTGGCGGAAAATGAGCCGGCGGTGATGGCGAAAACCCGCTGGGGGCTGGCCTGCAAGGATTTCATCCGCTTTTGTCTGACTCAGGAGGCGCTGACCGATCCGTCCGACGCCAGCGGCGGCGGGCTGATGAACCTGAGCCGCCAGGACTATTCGGCTGAGGCCTTCGATCTGCTGGGCCATCGCCCGCTGACGGAGAAGCTGCCGCCGATCGTCAACAGTTCCGCCATCGGCGGGCGCATCAGCGCAGAGATTGCCCAACTGACCGGGCTGCGCGAGGGCATCCCGGTCGCCGGCAGCATGATGGATGTGGCCTCCTGCGCGCTGGGCGCGGGCGTCACGTCGCCGGATCGCATGGTGTTTATTGCCGGCACCTGGGCGATTAACGCCATCGAAGTTCCGCGCCCGATAAGCGAGAACTATCCGCTGCTGAATATGCTCTACCGCGACGGCGCGGCCCGGCTGGTTGCCGAAGGCAGCCCGTCATCGGCCGCCAATCTGGGCTGGTACCTCAAACACGCGCTGGGCAACCGGGTCAGCGTGGACGAGGCGATGAACATCGCGGCTGGCTGCCCGGTCGACAGCCAGCGCTGCTTCTTTATGCCGTATATCCACGGCCCCGATCCCTATCAGGGCAGCTTTATGCGCCTGCGCGCCACGGACAACGAGGCTTCAATGATCCGCGCTATCTGCGAAGGCGTGGCGTTTGAGCACCGTCGCCACGCCGAAGCGCTGCTGGTTCACACTGGCGGAGCCTGGCCGGAAGCCATCCGTCTGACCGGCGGCGCGGCGCGTTCACCGCTGTGGGCGCAGATCTTTGCCGATACCTGCAACCGCCCGGTTGAGGTGGTGGATACGCCGGAGGTCGGCGCGCTGGGTGCGGCGATCTGCGCCGCCGTGGCGGGCGGGATTTATACCTCGCTGGAGCAGGCCACCGCTGCCATGAGCCGCATTCTGCGCCGCCATGACCCCGTTGCCGAAAACGTGGCGGTACTGCAGGCCCGCTACCGGGAATTCACGCGCCTCGACCAGGGAATCAAAGCGCTGCTGGACGTTCAACCTACCGATTACTGAGAAGGGAATAAAATGAGTTCGTTACTACCGTTTGAAACCACACGATTTGCTGAAAAGATCGATCGTATCCGCCGCGGTGAATACCGCCCCGGAGACTTTATGCTGGCCGATGCCAAAGACGGCGATCTGGCCGCAGGCGTCACCGCAATGGGCTACCGCCGCGACGGCAGCGGTGCCGCTGTGGGGTTACGCACCCGGCCGGAATTCCACCGGCAGATCCGCGATCTGATCCGCCAGGATACGCTGGATATTATGCTGACCTCTACCGCCACCATGGAGCAGCTGAAGGAAGAGGGCGCTTTCGAGGGCAGCCGGATGCTGGCGGCGTTTCGCGGCAATGAAGCCACGGATGCCTGGGTCGGGCTGCGCGGCGGCCGCTACCGCGAGTTTGCGCCGCTGCCGTATCGCGGCGCGGCGCTGGAGTTTGCCAGCGCGCCGATTTGCCTGTACTCGCTGACGTGGATCAATGATGCACGACACGATGCCGCCTCGCTGGAAGCCTACGCACGCTTCCGCGCTGACGCCCGCTCGCACGGAATTATGCACTTCCTGGAGGTGTTTAATCCGAACGTGGACACCGGCCTCAGCGCGCAGGAGACTCCGGCGTTTATTAACGACTGCATTATCCGCACGCTGGCCTCGCTGACCCGTGCAGAGCGCCCGGAGTTTCTTAAAGTAGCCTATAACGGCCCGCAGGCGCTGGAAGAGCTGGTCAGCCACGATCCGTCGGTGGTGGTGGGCGTACTCGGCGGCGGGCAGGGGACGCATCGCGATACCTTTGAGCTGCTGGCGCAGGCCGAACGGCGCGGCGGCAGGCTGGCGCTGTTTGGCCGCAAGATCAACGGCGCGGAGCATCAGCCGACTATGGTGAACTGGATGCGCCGGGTGGTGGATCGCGAAGCCACCTCGCTGGAAGCCGTGCGCGGCTATCATGCGGATTTACAACGATTAGGCCTGCGTGCCGATCGTCATCTTGAAACCGATAGCGAGATAACGGAAGATGTGCTCCGGTCAGATTTAACCTAACCAGGAGCAAGGATATCAAGACGCAGCCCAAGAGTACGTCGCCGTCAGACAGGATCATTGCCGAAGCGGCATGGCTCTATTACGTGAAAAACCTGACGCAAAGCGAAATCGCCACCCGCATGAAGCTGTCCCGCCTGACGGTGATTAACTACCTCAGGCTGGCCAAAACGCGGGAGATTGTCTCGGTACGGTTAAGCGGGGAACACTTCCGCACCAACGATCTTGCCGACCGTCTTGCGGAACGTTTCTCTCTGGACGATGCCTTTGTGATCCCCGCTGACGGCCTGTCGGACGAAAGCCGGTTTAACGAAGTCTGCGAAGCGGCTGCACACGTCCTGCTTGATTTCCTTGAGCCTGGCGATCAGCTCGGCGTAAGTTGGGGTTCCACGCTGAGCCTGATCTCGGACAAGGTGCCGTACTGGCCGATTGAAAATCTGACGGTACGGCAGCTGATCGGGGCGATGTCCAACCCGCTGCTGCCCACCGCCGAACGCTGCTCGATTGAAATCGCTCACCGGCTCAGTGCGTTATGCGTCACCCTGAATGCGCCGGCCGTGTGCAGCAACAACGAGCTGGCCCGCCTGCTGCGCGAAGAGCCGATTATCGCCGGGCAGCTTGAGCATCTGACCCGCTGTAATAAAGCCATTTTCACCGTCAGCCCCTGCACCCCGGACGGCCACGTCACCCAGTTTAAAATCGTTACCGAAAAAGAAGTTGAACGCTACGTTGCCCACGGCGCGGCGGGGATTATTGCCGGCCGCTTTATCGACAGCGCAGGGCAGCCGCTGCTCGGCGAGGTGGACGATCGCGTGATCGGCATTGAGCTGGATACCCTGCGCCAGATGAACGGCCTGCTGGTGGCCTCGGGGCTGGATAAGCTCACCGCCATCGTTGCCGCGCTGAAGGGCGGCTTTGCCAACACGCTGGTGATTGATACGCTGCTGGCCGAAGCCATTCTGGCACAGGAGTGAAGCCGTGACGCCACTGCAGGATTTGGATTTAAAGCAGCTGGAAGCCTTCGCCGCGGTGATTTCCGCCGGAAGCGTGACGGCGGCGGCGAAAGCGCTGGAGCGCTCACAGCCCGCTGTTTCACGGCTGATTCAGGATCTGGAGCAGTCGCTGGGCTATCCGCTGTTTATCCGCAACGGGCCGCGCATCCATCCCACCTCGGAAGCGCTACAGCTGCATCAGTACGTGCAAAAAGCGCTGCTGTCACTTCAGCAGATCCGCCTGCGGGCGCAGGAAATCGGCAGCCAGCAGCATCGCCCGCTGCATATCGCCGCCACGCCCGCGCTGGCTGCGGGGCTGCTGCCGCTGGCGCTGGCTTCGCTGAGCCTGCAAAACAAGGTGCAGATTATCAGTGAATCCGCCGAGCACACGGCGCACGCGGTGATCTCCGGCGAAGCGGATATTGCGCTGTGCAGCCTGCCGCTGGAGCACCACGCGGTGGAACTGCACTGGATCGGTCAGTCGCGCTGCGCGGTGGCGCTGCCGCAGGACGACCCGCTGGCGGCGCAGCAACAGGTCACGCTTGGCGATCTGGCCGGGCGGCGGCTGATTGCGCCATGGAACCCGCTGCGCCTGCGCGGCCGCTTTGAAAAAGCGCTCAAAAAACTGAAGACGCCGCTGCACGAAACCATTGAAACCAACTCCTCTGCCAACATCCTGGCCTGCGTGCGCGCCGGGCTGGGGGTGGCCATTCTGGAGCCGGTGACCGCCTGGGGGATGCCGCTGGAGGGTGTTGTCATCCGCCCGCTGGAGGAGGAAATTCCCTATTTTTTCGGGGTGATCACCCCGCAGGGGCGGCCGCTTCCCAGCGCCGCACAGTCGCTGGTCACCGCGCTGGCTACGGCTGCCGCCACGCTGCTGCCCGCTTTTCAGCAGCTGCCCGCCGCTGAGCACCCGCGCGTGATGCGGCTGATCAATCAGGACAGCTGATCGTCAGACGGCTCAAACTTGATTGAATTGGGCCGTTCCTCACTCCCTTCCTTCCGGCCTATATATCATTTTCGGCATAAGATATAAGAAATCCGTCGTTCGAAATGCAAGCACTTTCTTGACACAAATCATGGTGCGGAGGATTATCCAGCGATTACGCATGATTATGTGAATATCTGATTATTAGCGCTTAATCATGCTTTATTTGAATAATAGAAGTGCCGCTCTCCGGGCTTTTGCAGGCAGGCTGCCCACCGCCCGGGGGAGACAGCATTCAGGAAAATAACCATGACGCATTCTGCTGCATCAGCAACGGCAATCGGCCTGCAGGCTCTGGAAGAGCGGCTTCAATCCGATCTTGAACTGCTTGAGCTTCCGGCAAAATCCTGGGTTCCGCCGCAACGCCTTCACGGTGAAGCCGTGCGCGACGTGGTGGTGATCGGGGCCGGTATGTGCGGCCTGGCGTCCACGGCGAAACTGCTGTTCACCGGCATCAGCAACGTGGTGGCCTATGATGCCGCTCCGGCCGGGCAGGAAGGGCCGTGGATCACCTTCGCCCGCATGGAAACCCTGCGTTCACCGAAAACTCTGCACGGCCCGGCACTGGGGCTGCCACAGCTGACTTTCCGCGCCTGGTTTACCGCCCAGTGGGGCGCAGAAGCCTGGCAGGAACTGGATAAAATCCCGAAAAGTCAGTGGATGGATTATCTGGTGTGGTATCGCCAGGTGCTTGACCTGCCGGTGCGCAACAACGTTCGCATTACCACCATTACCCCGGTTGACGACCTGATTGCGCTGGATCTTACCGGTGCGGAAAGCGGCCGGGTCTACACCCGCCGGCTGGTGCTGGCGACCGGCCGCTCCGGTCTGGGCGGCGCGGCCGTTCCCGACTTCCTGCAGGGCGTCGATCGCCGCTTCTGGGCGCACTCCGCTGACGATATCGACTTCACGGCGCTGGGCGGTAAAAACGTGGCGGTGATCGGCGCGGGCGCATCCTCAATGGATAACGCCGCGACGGCGCTGGAGGCGGGTGCCGCCAGTGTGGATATGCTGATCCGCCGCCCTGAAATGCCGCGCATCAATAAAATGACCGGCATCGGCAGCCAGGGCGTGGTTCACGGTATGCACCGCCTGGCGGACGAGTGGAAGTGGAAGTTTGTTGACTACACCTCCGCTTCACAGACGCCGCCGCCGCGCTCATCCACGCTGCGCGTTTCCCGCCATCCGCAGGCGCACTTCTATCTGAACTGCGGCATCGTGGCGGTGCGGGAAGCGGGCAACGGCCTGGCGATTACCACCACCCAGGGCGAGAAGCATTACGATTTCCTCATCGCCGCCACCGGCTTTGCCAACGATTTTAACGGCCGGCCCGAATTTGCCGCCGTTGCGCCCTATATCCGCAGCTGGTCCGACGGGCGCTACCGCCCGGCAATGGGAACTCCACGCGCCAGCATGCTGGAAGCGCCGGACCTCGGGCCTGATTTCGAATTCCGCGAGAAAGTCGCCGGAACCTGCCCGCAGCTGGCCCATATCTACTGCTTTAACGATGCCGCCATGCTGACGCACGGCAAGGTATCCGGTGATATCCCGGCGGTCAGCGCCGGAGCCGAGCGCCTGGTTCGCGGCATTACCGCCTCGCTGTTTGCCGAAGACGTCGCCCGCCATTACGCCAGTTTACAGGCTTACGATAACCCAGAACTGCAGGGCGATGAGTGGGTGGATGCCTCGCCGTTGCTGAAAAAGGAGAATGCGTTGTGATTGACGCCATAGACAAAGCCGCCGGGCTTTCCCCTGACGATGCGCTGTTCAGCGCCCGCCGCTTTCGTGCCGAGTTCGTTGAAGGCGCGGAGGCGTGCCGCCGTTCCGTGCTGATGCCCGAAAACGATCTGGGACTGAATGCGGCGCTGCGCCTGGCGCTGGCCCGCCGCATCGCCGCGCTGAACAACGATCTGCCGCTGATCGCCGAATACGATGCACTGCTGGCAGACACTCAGCCAGACGATTCCCTGCAGGCGCTGGCCGCCGGTGAATCTGCGCTGGCGGAGCCGCTGGCAACCCTGGCCCACCACAGCGACCTGATTACCCGCACGCCGGACCGCGCCGACGCCGACGCAATTCGGCGGCTGGAGCAGGCCGGTCTGAACAATCCGCAGATTGTCGCGCTGTCCGAACTGATTGCCTTTGTGAATTTCCAGACGCGCGTCACTGCGGGTCTGCGCCTGATGAGGTCTGCATGATCCCGTCCGTTACCCTGAAACCGCTGAGCTGGCACCCGCGGATCGCCCCGGTTGAGCTGGCCGACGCCACCCCGGAACAGCTTGCTGCGATGCAGGTTACGCCGTCGAACAAAAAAGTGTCGGAGTACGTGCGCACCCTGGCCCATGACCCGGAAAGCTACGTGGCCCGCACGCTGCTGTTCAACGCCATTATGTACGTGGAGGGCGGCCTGGATCGCGCCGACCGCGAACTGGGCGCGCTGGGCGCATCGCTGGTCAACGGCTGTAAATACTGCGCCGTGGTACACGCCCGCCGCCACGCGCAGCTGCGCAAAGATAACGCCCTGGTCAGCGCCCTGTATTACGACCGGGCTGACCAGCTCGGTCCGCGCGATGCGGCCATCTATCGCTTCGCCCGCCGCCTGTCGGTCACGCCGTCGGAAGCCACGCCGGAAGATGTGGCGGCGCTGCGCGAGGTGGGCATGGACGATCGCGAAATTATCGATCTGATCCACGCCACCGCCATTTTTGGCTGGGCGAATCGCCTGATGCACGTCCTCGGCCATGCCGGGGTGGAAAAATAAACCCGTTCTGCGCCCGGCACAGCCGAGAGGACACTGAATTCCATGCTTGAACTTAACGATATTACGCTCTCCTACGGCAGCACCCCGATCCTGAAAGGCGTCAACCTTGCGGTCAATCGTGGCGATGTGGTGTCGATAATCGGCCCGAGCGGCACCGGTAAAACCACGCTGCTGCGCTGCATTAACTCTCTGGCGAAGCCGTCGTCGGGCAGCATCACCTTTGATGATATCCACATGGATTATCGCTCGGCGAATAAGGCGGCAATTCAGGCTATCCGCCTGCGTACCGCCATGGTGTTCCAGCAGTTCAACGTCTTTAAAAATATGACGGTGCTGGAAAACGTGATGGATCCGCTGATGGTGGTTCAGCGCAAATCGAAAGAGCAAGCGCGGGAAATCGCCCGCCAGGAGCTGGATCGCGTGGGCCTGTCGTCCAAACTCGACAATTATCCGTCGCAGCTTTCCGGCGGCCAGCTGCAGCGTACCGGCATCGCCCGCGCGCTGGCGGTGCGCCCGGATGTGATCCTGTTTGATGAACCGACCTCATCGCTGGACCCGGAACTGGTGGGCGAAGTGCTGAAGGTGATTAAAGATGTGACGTCTTCCGGCATTACCTCGCTGCTGGTGACGCACGAAATGCAGTTTGCCAAAAGTATCTCTAACCGGATTGTATTTATGGATCAGGGCGTGGTGGCTGCAGAAGGCAGCCCGGCGGAGATCTTTGATAACCCGTCCACGCCACGACTCGCGCAATTCCTTAACGCTGAACGCATCATCTAATAATTAAAAGGAAACGAAGACATGCCTGCATTCAAAACTGTTTTACGCCGCCTGGCCCTGCCGGTTGCCGTCACGCTGGCGATGACCGCCGCCGGAGCCAGCTATGCGGAATCCGTCCGCACCATCAAAATCGCCACCGCTGCAGAATCCAAGCCGCTCTCCTGGGGCGCAATCGGCGTGGAGCCGCAGGGCTACGAGCCGGACGTGCTGAAGGCGGTTAACGCCAAGCTGCCGCAGTACAAATTTGTGATGGAAGGCGCGGCGGATATCGCTCAGGAAACCGGGCTGGTCACCGGAAAATACGACATGGCGACCGGCGGCTATTACAAAGCGCCCGCGCGCAGCAAGCAGTTCCTGATCCCCGACAGCCCGATGGGCGCCAGCCTGATGAAGATCTACAGCCGTAAAGACGACAAGATCGAAGATATGAAATCGCTGGTCGGCAAGAAAATCGTGCCGGTCACCGCCGGCGGAGGCGTGTATAAGTTCATCACCCAGTGGCAGCAGGAAAACCCGGGCGACAAGATTGATATTAAAGCCTCCAGCGCCGGGATCCCATACCCGGACCGCCTGAAAGAAGTACAGAACGGCAAGTACGATGCGCTGATCCTGCCTTCAAACCTCGGCGAGCAGACCGTTATCGACAACCAGAAGCTGAACATCGTGGCCAGCGAGCCGGTGGTCATCAACAATACCTATGCGCTGATCCACAAGTCCGATGAGAACAAGGCCCTGAGCGAAGACATCAGCAAAGCGCTGAAAGAGCTGAAGGAGGACGGCACGCTGGATAAGCTGTCGGTGAAATGGTTTGGCGAAGACGTCAGCAAGTACATCAAGTAACGCCGCCGCTTTAACCCAGGGTTTCAGCCGGATACGCCGGCTGAACCTGTATTCAGGAGTAGTGTAACGTGGATCTCGCCTCCATGATTCCCGAGCTGCTGTCGGCCCTGCCGCTGACGCTCGGGATTATGTTCGTCGCCATCATCGTCGGGTTTTTCCTCGCGCTGATCGCCACAACCCTCCGGGTTTACCGGATCCCCGTGGTCGGCCAGCTGGCCGACCTGTACGTATCCTATGCCCGCAGCGTGCCGGTGGTGCTGCAGCTGTTCGTCGCCTTTTACGGACTGCCGCTGGTGACATCACTGCTTGGGCTGGGCGACGTGTTCTCGGCCAACGTGGCGGCGATGATCGGGCTGAGCCTGTATCACGGCGGCTATCTGTCCGAGGTGCTGCGCCCGGCCTGGCTGGCCGTTGAACGTGGACAGCACGACGCGGCAGACAGCCTCGGCTATTCGTTCCGGCAGAAAATGTTTCGCGTCATCGGCCCGCAGGCGGTGCATATCGCGCTGCCCGGCTACGGTAACGCAATCATCTACCTGATCCACAACGTGGCGCTGGTGATGTACATCGGAGCCGCCGATATTATGGCAACGGCGCACCTGATTATGGAACGCGACTACAACCAGTATCAGTTCGGCACCTATCTGGTGCTGGCGGTGATCTACTCGCTGCTGTGTCTGGTGGCCTGGCTTATCGTGCGCTTCTTTGAAGGCCGCCACGCGAAGTACAGCTCAAAAACGGCCGCTTCGAAGGTGAAGTTCACGGCGAGTCTCTGACCGGGAGAGAATGATGTTTGATATCGATGTACTGCTGCCGGATTTCTGGAGCATTCTGGACGCCGTGCCCGTTACGCTGGGGATGGCGGTGCTGATTTTTATCACCTCCACGCTGGTCGGTGGCCTGTTCGCGCTGGTGGAATACCGGCGCATCCCGGTGCTGCGCCAGCTGGTGATTGCTTATAAGGTGGCCTTTAAGGGAATGCCGATGGTGGTGGTGATTTTCCTCGCCTACTACGGCCTGCCGCCCGCGCTGCATTTTGTTGCCTCGGTGCTGAACGTGGAAGTGAACGCCCATTCCCTGCCGAACTGGGTAATCATCATCGTGGCGCTGACCGCCTGCGTGTCGGCGTTTCAGGCCGAGGTGGTGAAGGGGGCGCTGAACTCCTTCGACAGCGGCCAGTCCGATGCCGCGCACTCGCTGGGCTACAGCAACTGGCAGCTGTTCCGCCGGGTGATGTTCCCGCAGATTATCGTCTCGGCGATACCTGACCTGGCGAACTCGTTTATGGTGATTATGAAGGCGCTGTCGTTGGCCTTTGCCATTGAGGTGGTGGATATCTTCGCCCAGGCGCAACTGACCGCCGCACTGAACTTCTACTACCTGGAAGCCTTCGCCATTGCGGTGCTGTTCTATATGGTGATTGCATGGGTGGTGACCAGGGTCGCCGATAAGATTGAAGCGGCGCTGCGGGTCAGAACGTAACTTGCTAATCGTTCCGCTTAGAAAACACCGCTGGCGTTGTGCTGGCGGTGTTTTTATTCCGACACAGTAAAATTCACGACCTCTGGCAGATGCACCTCAGCAGTAGTTGCATCTGCAACGGTAGCCGTAGCAGAAATCGCTCAGTGAAAAGCCGCCAGAACTGAAAAGATAATTAACAGCGCACCACCGGCAATATTCACGGTTTTTTTAATCTTCACCGGATCGGCTTTGCTGGCGGAGAAAATCAGTAAATAGCTGGCAGCCATCAGCCATAAACACATCACCGCGATATGCACCGACGCCAGAACGAGATAATCGGTTATGTCGCCCTGTCGCCCCGCAAACTGCGACACCACGGTCAGATAAAACACGATGGCCTTGGGGTTGAGTACGTTCGCCAGCCAGGCACTCTTTAGCGTGATGGCCCCTTCACCGCCGCTGAAATCCTTCGCGTCCGCTTTTAAACCGCTGCGGATCAGCTGTACCCCGAGCCACAGCAGATACAGTGTCCCGGCCACTTTCAGCACGCCAAACATCGCGGGGGAGGCCACCAGAACGGCCGTCACCCCCAGCCCGATCAGTAGCGCGTGGGTATAAATCCCCAGCGCGGTGCCCACCAGCGTGCGAACCAGGCCGCTGCGGCCACCGGCGAGGGCGCTGTTCATCGCCAGCGTAAAGCTGGCTCCGGGTGACAGCGCAACGGGCAACAGGGCGGGGAGAAAACCTGCCAGATTAACATCCATCAACAGATCCTGTTTCAATTAGATTTTAGTGAATTAATATTTTCGCTCGATATATAAAGCGGAAGAAAAATTCCATACAATTTACCGGTATCACGTCTCATCCCGGCATGAGGGCGGGCGAAAGCCAGCATTGTCCCACACCAGCAAAGCAGACATCACTTTTCAACGACTTAAGGACTGAACATGTCGTCACGGCAGGGCCACGCAGATATCTTTTTGGTATGCACCACGCTGATTGCCGCATTCGGCTGGATCTGTTCCAGGGAGGCGGTGTCCGGCATGCCGACCATGGCGTTTCTCGGCCTGCGTTTCCTGCTGGCCGGCCTGCTGCTGCTCTGCTTTTGCAAACGAAGCGAATTAAGACAGGCTCTGCACCACCGTCGGTCGGTCCTGATCAGCGGGCTGCTGCTGGCCTGCTGTATGCTGCTGTGGATATACGGCGTCGCCACCACCCGATCGCTGGGGGAGGGGGCGTTTATTATGAGCCTGTCGATGCTGTTTGTTCCGATTGTGGCGTGGGTGATCCTGCAGGCTCGCCCGTCGGCGTCATTCTGGATTTCGCTGCCGGTCGGGATGGTAGGTCTGGGGCTGCTGACCCTGAAAAAGGATATCGTATTCGAACCCAGCCAGTTCTTTTTCCTCGGCTCGGCCATCCTGCAGGCCATCTACTTTTGCTATAACACCAAATACGCCAGCTTTGTTTCCGTGCGTCCGCTGGCGTCCTTCCAGCTGATCTGTACCGGCGTTATTGCTTCCGTACTCTCCCTGCTGCTGGAAACCTGGCCGCCGCAGGTTGCGCTGTCCACATGGGGGTGGCTGGCCGCCAGCGTGCTGATCGCCACCAGCCTGCGCTTCTGGTTACAGCTTAAAGGGCAGAGCATGACCAGCGCCGCCAACGCCGCGCTGATTATGCTGCTGGAGCCGCTGCTGACCGTGGTCGCCGCCGCACTGTGGTTTACAGAGATGATGAGCCTGCAGCAGATGCTGGGCTGCGCGCTGATCCTGTTGTCGCTTCTCTATTATCGGATGAGGGCGGGCAGAACAAAATAAGGCAGCCGCCAGCCCGCACGTGCAGGGCCGAAAGCGTGAATCAGAGCGCTTTCTCAATAAACAACGGTACCTTGCTCAGCGCAGAAACCTTCTGCAGATAGGCTAAACAGGCCGGACTGAACGGGAAATCTTTTACGATGCTCAGGCTGTTCAGCACGGGGAAAAGAATAAACTCGGTGGTCGATACCTTACTGAAGTTTTGCAGATAAGGTTCGATATCGGTCAGTTTTTCCACCGTTTCAGCAATAAACGCCTCGCTCTGCGCCTGCAGCTCTTCCAGATTCCCGAACGCGTTGATTTCGCGCTGGGTATAGGCCGCGCGGGCTTCTGCCGTTGCCAGCTCGGCAAAATCAGCGCGGGTAAAGCGCGGGATCGCCAGCTTATAAATCGCGCCGGACGCCTGCTTGCTCCACTCAACAATCGCTTCGTCCGCTGGCTCTGCCGCCACGCGTTCGCCCTGCAGACCATCAACGTAATGCACGATATCCATGCTCTCCGGCATATAGGTTCCGTCATCTTTCTCAAGGATCGGCACTACTTTTTTACCCACCATCCGGGTTGGCGTTTCCACATCGCCTTCCATAATCACCGACAGCTCAACGGGCTGATTTTTAAAACCAAAAATCATACGTGCGCGGTTACAGAAAGGGCAGTGCTGATAGATATGTAGCTTCATCGTATTTCCCATGGTTGATTCAGAAAAATGTCTGCGGCCTGGTAATTTAGTATCACCATCGCACTGAGCTAAGTTATACGAGGTTCTGGTGATTAATCACAACAGACTATCGCAAAAAACGCTGATTTTGAGATAGTTGAAAGATTTCAGTCTGTCTCTACTTTTTTGATTCTGTTCCTGATTGCCACAAGGCACGCACGTTCGAGTTCACGTGTATCGATAACGTTAGCAACTGAACTCTCATTAACTGCTACTGCGCGCGTCGGGTCGCCAGTGCTGCCGACCACAACGCATTTTTGCAGCGGGGGCAGGGCGGGCTTTCACCGCCGGTGATTTGCCCAGTTTGTCCACAGCGGGTACAAGCATATAACCCCGTATCGGGCACCCGGGTAAACGCGGGTCGATGCTCCGGCGGCAGCACGCTGAGGCCGGGGCGCACGTCCTGAGCATCGAAATAATACAGGCTCAGCTGCCCGTCCAGTTCAATCAGCGCCAGCCGCACCTGGCCGAGATGTTCAACGCCGCTCTGGCGCAGCTCCATAAAGAATTCATCTTCGGAGATGTTCAGCCCGTCCAGGCTTTTCAGTTCGTAGAGGCCGTTAACGATCAGCGTAATGACCTCGCCCTCGATCAGCTTCGACAGCTTTTCACTGTGGGCAATGCCCCAGGTGGTCAGGCGATAAAGCAGCAGCAGAACCAGGAAAACCACCAGCACCGGCAGCACCGGCACGTCGTCATAAAAAGTGACATCACCCGACGCCGAACCCAGGGTTAAAATCACCACCAGCTCGAACAGGGAGAGCTGCTTGATACCTCGTCGCCCGGACACCTTGAGAAAAACAAACACCACCACATAGGCAATCAGCACCCGCAGGCTGACCTCAATCAGAAAAGAAAGCGGTTTATCATCAAGAAGAAATCGATGCCAGTCGAAAGCGTCCATTTACGGTCGTCACCTTGCTGCGTCGGAGAAGAGGGAGTGACATAAGCATAGTTGAGGGAGTGTTCAGCGGTTTATTGCATTAAGAATACACGGCAATTATCGCCGTGTATTTATCACCATATAAACCCTAGCGACCCTCACCATCAGGCCGATGGTGAACGTATTCTACGACCGTGCCATCAGGATGAACGGCATTAAACGCTGCACCGGTCGGCACGACCTGAAGTGGAAAAACGATCGTGGCGCCGGCAGCAACCAGTTTGTCGTACCAGGGCTGAACGTCATCTACCAGCAGCGTGCCGGTTGTGGAAGTGAACGGAGCCAGCGCGTCATCGCTGCCTTCAATCAGCAAAAAAGCGCCGACCATCGCCAGCCTTAAGCCCGCCTCCGGGAACGGGAATCCGCCATCCGCTCGGGTTGATTGCAGATGCTCGTAAAAGGCCACGCTGCTTTCCAGTTCTCCGGGTTTAACAAAAACCCGGATCAGCACGCGCGGCGTTTTAAGTGCAGAGGTGTCGTTGCGGTCACGCCAGAGATGATTGAAACCACGTAGTGTCGTCATCGATTTTTCCACCTTAGCCGTTAATCGCCGCGCATAACGCCGGGCGGCGATCGGTTTGTCAGAAGTTTTTATCCAGCGAAATACTGATATTGCGCTGATGGTAGTCGTAAAAATCGATGTTACTGTTTACCCGTTTGTAGGTGAAATTCAACTTTGGCATAAGACCAAACAGGTCGAGATCGCGGTGCCAGACGGCCAGGCTGTAATACTGCTCGTTGTCCCTGCGCCGGATGGAGAAAATATCGCTGTCCGCTTCGTACTGACGGCGGGAAAACGCGCCCATCGCGGAGAAAGATAGTTTCCAGGGCAAATCAACCTGGGCGCCGGTACGCAGCCCGATGCGGCGGTTATTCTCGCTCTGCGTCAGCGTCTGCTGATCCAGCAAGTCCACGCCGCCAAACAGGGAAACCCGCGAGTTCAGCGCGTGGGAAAGGGTGGTGGAGGACAGCCGGTTATGGCCGCGCAGGAACGCATAGTCGCCGTTGTCATAGCCGAGTTTCTGATACTCCAGCGCCTGGCTTATCTGCCAGCGGGGAGAGAGCAGAGTGCTGTATTCCGCACGCACGCCGGGGCCGGAGGAGTAGCTTTCGGTGCCGTACCAACGCTGTTCATAGAACGGTAAAACGGCGAACTGCTGGCGGAAATCACGCCACTGATAGCCAGCGTAAACGCGCCCGGTGACGTCGTCAAAGCGGTGGTTGTTCCAGTAGCTTTTGCCATACACCGTGCCGAGGAAGCGCAGACCGTGCTGATTATACAGCGCCACGTCTTTTTGCAGCGCGCCGCTGAACTGCACGCCCTCACCGCGCTGCGGCAGGCTGTCTTTATTGCGGATAAACAGGCGATCGCCGATGCGTACGGTGTCCCCCGACGAGGCGTTATTCACGTTGCTGTCGTTAAGATAGCTGAGGCTGAAACTCCCCGTAAGCGGGCTGCCCTTGTGAATACGATCCAGGTACTGGGCGATAATCTGCTGAACATTCTCCGGCGGATTGCTGCTCAGCACCCGGCGGAACTGATATTCCGCGGCGTCGGTCTGCCGGTTTTCATACATCGCCCGCGCCAGTTCCAGCCGCACCGCAGCAAAATCGGGGTGGGCGCTGAGTATCGCGCGGTAGTGTTTTATCGCCCGATCGTACTGCCCCTCGCTGCGGGCCAGACCCGCGCGGGCAAAGTGAATCAGTATCTCGTCCGGCTGCGGGGACGCGGCGTAAACCGGTAAAATCGCGCGCACGATCGGCCACTGGCCTTCGTGGACGGCCTGGTCCAGCATCGCTCTGGCCAATTCAGGCTGAGCCGCAAGATCGCTGTTGTTGATGCGCTGCGTACGGCGGCTGTCGCCTGTGGTAGTCGGCTGCGCAAGCCGCTCCAAATGACTGGCGGCGGGAAGATACTGGGTTTCAGGTGGTGCGGCCAAAAGGGGGCTGACCGGGCACAATAATCCCAGCACAGCTAAAGCCCGGACTTTCATAGAAATTACCATCACAGGAAAACCGGCCAGGCGGGCTGGCCGGAAAGGGATTATTTTTTCGTCGCACCAAACGAGGTGTTCTTGGTGGCGTCGTTGAACTGCGCGATGCCACCCAGCTCTTCGGCTGCCGGACCGTTAAAGTGGCCGATAAAGGTGCCGTTCTCGCCGCCGGACTGGGCGTCACCGCTAAAGCCGCCGTTGCTGATTTTGCCCTGCATGGCGACCGCACTGCCGTAATCGGCACCGGCGGCGATGTTGCCGTTAATGGTTTTTGCCGCGAAATCGACGTTGAAGGTGGCGTCGCTGCGGGTGCTTTCGCGCATGCCGCTACCGGCATAGGTCGCCGTGCCCTGAGTCGGTACGTTGGCCGCCAGCGTGGCATCGCCGGTGTAGAACACGTCATGCGTGCCCTTTTCAAAATGCGTCCAGGTGCCGTAGGTGGTGTAGCTCATCGTGCCGCAGCACCAGGACGTGGCGGAAACCTGGGTGCCGTCGGTGCGGGTCAGCATCTGGGTGAATACGCCAGTCACGACGAGACCCGGTTGGCGCATGGTGTATTCACTGCCGTCCGGCGTGGTGTAGGTGTAGCCGGAAATTGTCCCGCCGGTGGCGTAGCTGGCTGCCGGTGAAGTGGGCAGCGTTGGGGTGGTGCCACCGTTATTCTCGCCGCCGCTGCCGTTGTCGGTTTCGCCCGGCGAGGTGGTGACCGGCGGTGCGCTGTCGTCGCCACCGCCACCGCCGCCTCCACCGCAGGCGGTGAGGGCAATAACAGAAAGTAACAAGGTCGTTTTAAAGTTGAACATTAATGAAAGCCCTTTGTTTGTAATAATCCATGTCTTTTTACGTCTTTTTGTATACATAAAGTTACACGGAAAAATTGGTCCTCCCATATAAATAATGCTTACCTGACAGCATTATGAGAATTATCCGAACCTGGCAACGCAATTAATTAAACAGGGAAGCGATAACTCACGAAAAGTGAAGGAGTTGATGAGGTTGAAGACAGAATCAAGGCAGGAATAATCTTATTCTCTGTTTAATAAAATAAACACATCCGTCACCAGAAATATATTATCCATAACCTTCCGGAATTAATTCCCCACCCTGTTTCATTCGCCAGCCGCAGAGAAACGTAACCTTGAGCCTCTTAAACCCGACAGTTTGTGACGAATTGTAATCACCTTGACACCCGGTCCACGCGCGCCCTAGACTGCGCCTTGTTCCAAGGGGTGCCCTGTCAGGGGGCTGAGATTCCACCGGTTTGATACGTTCAAACAGCGTGGTGACCCTCCGAACCTGATCCGGCTAATACCGGCGTAGGGATGCGGGACAATGGGTGCCCACACGCCCTTTTTCCATCTTTGTGCTTTGCAGCGGACAGATCTCGCTCTCCATGCGTTACCGGGGAGCCGTTGCACAATACCAGGATGGAAACGGACATGACCGAAGCGGCAATCATTTCAGCCTTACTGACCTTTCTGCAGCGCGACGATACCACCGACGCCGACTTCAACCGGCTGGCGCTGGATATCTTCAGCTATCAGTTTGAACACAATCTTTCCTATCGTCGCTTTGCCATCCAGCGAGGGCGCACCCCGCTGACGGTAAAAAGCTGGCAGAAAATCCCCGCCGTGCCGATCACCGCCTTCAAGGATCTGACGCTCAGCTGTCGCCCGGTGGAAGAAATCTCCACGGTGTTTATGACCAGCGGCACCACCGGCAGCGTGCGGGGCCGCAGCTACCATCCCACGCTGGAGGTGTGGAAACAGTCAATGCGCCTGAACTTCCGCCGCCGCTTTATGGCCGGAACGGAACGCATCCGCATGGGGATCCTGTTTCCGGATAACCGCGCGCTGCCCAACTCTTCGCTGGCGCACTATCTAACCCTGGCGGTGGCGGAATTTGGTACCGCGGACAGCGAGGTGCTGGTCAGCGCCGACAGCGGGCTGGAACTGCCGCGCCTGTTCGCCGCGCTGGAACATGCGGAAAGCACCGGCGAACCCTATGCGCTGCTGGGGGCCAGCTACAGCTTTGTCCACCTGCTGGATGAGATGCAGCGCCAGCAGCGCCGCTTCCGCCTGCCCGCAGGCAGCCGAATTCTGGATACCGGCGGGTTTAAAGGCCAGTCGCGGGAAATTCAGCCGGACGAATTCTATGATGCGCTGACGGACATGCTTGGCGTACCGCGCAGCCGCTGCATCAATATGTACGGCATGACCGAGCTGAGCAGCCAGTTCTACGACGACGGTAACGCCGTCTGCCCGCCGGTGAAATCCGGCCCGCACTGGATCCGTTCCCGCGTGGTTAATCCGCTGACCGGAGAGGATGTCCCGGAGGGGGAGATTGGCGTACTGGTGCATCACGATCTGGCGCATTTTAACTGCGCGGCCGCCATCCTGACCGAAGATGCGGGCGTGAGGGTGGCAGGCGGTTTCCGGCTGCTGGGCAGGGTGGCCGGGACGGATGCCCGGGGCTGTTCGCTGGCGATGGAGGATTTTCTCCGCGCGGCGCAGGTGACGCCGTGAGGGAGGTCGCCGGTTATCTGCCGGGCCTGGACGCCAGCGAGGTGCAGTGGCGCAGCCTGCACTTCAGCCGCGAGGGCGAACGCCTGGAAGTCTGCGTACCGGAGCTGACCGAAGCGCAGATTGAGGCGCTGTCCACGCACATCCGCCGCCATGCCCGCGACTACCTCAGCACGCTCAGCGTGGTGCAGATCGTGAGCATCATCGACCGGGCGGTGGCGAAGCTGCTGGACCGCAGCCATCCGCTGCGTATCCGTGCCGAACGGCTGCTGCCGGTGGTCACCGGCTATGACACGGAGACGATCCGCCTCGGACTGACCGGCTACCTGAAAACCTTTCGCCAGCCGCAGCTGAAGCGGTTTCTGGCCGAGGATTTTGCCGCTCCGCAAATGCTCGACGATTTCCAGCCACGGCCGAAAGGCGGCTTTGCCCGCGCGTACGGCCCGTCGCTGCTGCTGCATATCTGGGCCGGAAATGTTCCGGGCCTGCCGCTGTGGAGCCTGATCGGCGGCCTGCTGGTCAAGGCCGGAACCCTCGGCAAGCTGCCGGGCAGCGAGCCGCTGATGGCCGGCTGGTTCGCGCAGCTGCTGGCGGAAGTCGACCCGAAACTCGGCGACTGTCTGGCGGTGGTCTGGTGGAAGGGCGGCGAAACGGCCACCGAAAACGCCTGGCTGCGGCAGGCGGATACCGTGCTCGCCTACGGCAGTAACCCGACCCTGGCGGCCATCCGGCAGCGGCTGCCGGTCACCACGCGATTCTTGCCCCACGGCCACAAAATCAGCTTCGGGCTGGTTTCACGCTCGGCGCTGGACAGCCGTAAAGGCCCGGATCTGGCCCGCCGCGCGGCTTTTGACGTGATGCGCTACGACCAGGCAGGCTGCTATTCCCCGCAGATGCTGTTCGTGGAGCGCGGCGGCGTGCAGTCACCGGAGGAGTTTGCCGCCTGTGTTGCCCACGCGCTATCCGCCCTGGAACGCAAATACCCGCGAGGCGCGCTGACGCTGGCTGAACAGAACGCCGTTGCCACCTGGCGCAGTGCGGAGGAAATGCGCGCGCTGAGCGGTGACCGCACGCTGTTTGGCGATCCGGCCGACGGCTGGGCGGTCGTGTACACCCATCAGGCTGAACCGCTGTCGCCTTCTGCGTTCGCCCGCACGGTGAAAATCGTGCCGGTTGACTCGCTGGACGAGGTGACTGGCCTGATCGCCCCGCAGCGCCGATTTTTGCAGACCGCAGGCGTGGCAGCCTCGCCGGAAGAGCTGTTCGCTATTGCCGGGCGGCTGGGGCAGGCTGGCGTCACCCGCATCGCCGCGCTGGGTGCCATGACCTCGCCGGAGGCGGGCTGGCATCACGATGGCCGCTTCAGCCTGCTCGACCTGGTCACCCTTACCGAGATCGACGGGGCCGCCGACGCCGCCAGCGAGGAGTACGCCGCCTATGCCGACTGACGCTGACGCTGCGGCGTTTGTCGCGATTGACGAGGTGCGTTTTTCCCACGGCAGGGCGCAGCCGGTGGTGGATCGGGTCAGCTGGCACATCCCGCGCGGTGCCTTTCACTGCCTGGTTGGTCGCAGCGGCTGCGGCAAAACGACGCTGCTGAAACTGACGGCCGGACTGCTTTCGCCGGACGCAGGCCACATCCGGGTGAACGGGCGGGCGCTGCACGGCCCGGATCCGTCCACCGGCTTTGTTTTTCAGTCACCGACGCTGCTGGCGTGGCTGAGCGTGCTGGACAACGTGCTGCTGCCGCTGGCCCTTAAGCGTCAGCAGAAGCAGGGGGTTGAGAAAGCCAGAGATCTGCTGAACCTGCTGGGCATTGGCCACCTGGCGGAGCGCTTCCCGCACCAGCTGTCCGGCGGGCAGCAAAGCCGGGTTGCCATCGCCCGCGCGCTGATCGGTGACCCGCACCTGCTGCTGCTGGATGAGCCGTTTGCCGCCCTCGATGCCCTGACCCGCGAACAGCTGCAGGACGACCTGCTGGTGCTCTGCAACAGGCAGCAGATCGCCGCGCTGTTTGTCACCCACGATATTGCCGAAGCGGTGTATATGGCGGACCGCGTTGCGGTGATGGGCGAAGGGCGGGTGAACGACGTGCTGGACATCGACCTGCCCAGGCCGCGCGGCAGTGATATTCGCTACGGCCAGCCCTTTAACGCTCTGTGCCGGCAGCTGCGCCACGCCATGGACAGTCTGCGATGAAGGCCAGACTCTGCGCGATCCTGCTGCTGCTGATCCTGCTGGCGGGCTGGGAGCTGGCCTGCCGCACTGGCGGGATCTCCCCGCTGGTGGTCCCCGCACCCGGCCAGGTTTTCCAGACCCTGTGGCAGGAACTCGCCAGCGGACGGCTGTGGCCGCATATTTTCACTACCGCGCTGGAGATGTCTCTCGGCCTGGCGCTGGGCTGCGCGATCGGCCTGCCGGCCGGTATCGTGCTGGCTGAAGTCGGCTTTCTGCGGCGGCTGCTGCATCCGTATATCGTCGCCAGCCAGGTGATCCCCAAACTGGCGCTCGGCCCGCTGTTTATTATCTGGTTCGGCTTCGGCATCACCTCAACGGTGGTGATTACCGCTCTGATCTGCTTCTTCCCGCTGATGGAAAACACCGTCGCTGGCCTGACGCGGGTCGATCCCGCCCGTCTTGAGCTGTTCCGCATGCTCGGGGCGACGCGCCTGCAAACGCTCTGGCGGCTGAAGCTGCCCACCGCGCTGCCGGTGATCCTCGCCGGTATGCGTGTAGCGGTGGTGTTGGCGCTGGTCGGGGCCGTCGTCGGTGAATTTATTGGCGGCCGCGCCGGGCTGGGGGCGTCAATTATTGCCGCGCAGGGGGTGATGGATTCGGCGCTGATGTTTGCCCTGCTGGTTGTTATCACCGTTCTCGGAATGCTTTTTTGTCACGCCGCGCTGACGCTGGAACGCGTTCTGCTGCGCCATCACAGGAACCATTAAAATGTCCCGACAGTTCTGCCGTCTTTGTTCGTCGATCTCCCTCGTTTTTGCCCTGCTGTTCGGCAGCCTGCCCACGCTGGCGCACGGCGAAGAAACCGTCACCGTGGCGGGCTGGAGCCAGCCGATCAGCGAAATCACTAACCTGCTGGCCGAGCCGGATAAAGGGTTCTTTAAAAAGCAGGGCATCGCGCTGGATTATGTGCCCGGCACCGGCGGTGCTTCGGCCATCCAGACCATGCTGACCGGCAGGGCGGACGTTGCCTTCACCGATCCGGCCTCTTTCTATCACGCGCTGAATAAAGGGGAGAAGCTTATCGCGATTTACAACATCTATCCGCAGAACGTGTTCAACGTGGTGGCACCGAAAGCGTCCGGCATCACCAGGCCTGCCGATCTGAAGGGCAAACGAATTGGCGTTTACAGCCTGTCCAGCGGCACCCGGCAGAATCTGCAGGTGCTGTTGAACCAGGCGGGCATGAGCGAGGCTGACGTGAAGCTGGAAGTCACCGGGCTGCTGAACTTCGCGCCGCTGATCCAGGGGCAGGTGGACGCCACCGCCGCCACCGATACCGGCCTGCTGACGGGCCGCCTCAAGGGGCTGCCGGAGGTCAATGTGATCGAGGTGAAAGACTACCTCAACGTGCCCAGCGATATCTTTGTGGTCACCGAGCAGACCTGGCGGACGAAAAAGCCGCTGCTGAGGCGCTTTCTGAGTGCGTATCGCGACAGCGCCGCGTGGATGATTGCTGAACCGCAGGAAGCGGCAAAAATTGCCGTAACCCGGGCGATAAACGGACGGGATGAGGCGATCAACCTCGAAGTGATTAAGCTACGCAACCTCTCCAGCGTTTCCGCTACCACGGAAAAAGCGGGGCTGGGGCATTTCGATATGGCGCTGATGCAGCAGGGCGCGGATGCCTTTACCCGCCTGGGAATCATTTCCCGCTCGCTGGATATGAGTCAGGTGGTGAAATCCGACCTGATCCCGAACGGAGCCGCCCAGTGAAATTCGCCAACCGAACAATCCTGGTCACCGGTGCCAGCCGGGGAATCGGCGCGGCAATCGCCAGAGCCTTTGCCGCCGAAGGGGCGCTGGTGGTGGTGAACTACCTGCGTAATGCCGCCGCCGCCGGGGACGTGGTGGCACAATGCCGGGCGCTGGGCGGGGAAGCGCTGGCGATCCAGGCCGACGTCACCTCGGCGGAGCAGGTGGCCGCGCTGATGGATCGCATCGGTACGGCATCCGGCCGCCTCGATGCCGTGGTCAATAACGCCTTTGCGCCTTACGTCTTCGATACCGATAACCGCCTGCGCTTCTGGGAAACGCCGTGGTCTGCCTGGCAAACGCAGTTCGACGGCGCGGTCGGCGCGGCGTATCAGGTCTGTCAGGCCGCGCTGCCGCTGATGCGGTCCCGCGCGCGCGGCAGCATCGTCAATCTGGTCAGCGATCTGGTCGCCCGTCCGTCCGTTCCCTATCACGACTACATCACCGCCAAGGCGGCGCTGATTGGCTTCAGCCGTACGCTGGCCGCCGAGCTGGGCCCGCTGGGTATTCGCGTCAACTGCGTGGCACCCGGGCTGGTTTACCCGACGGATGCCAGCCGCACCACGCGGCAGGACGTTCGTGCAGCGCTGGAAGCACAGACTCCGCTCAGGCGGGTGGCAGGCGTGGAGGATATTACCGGGCCGGTGCTGTTCCTGGCCTCGGACTGGAGCGAGTTTGTTACCGGACAAACGCTGAATGTGGATGGCGGGCTGGTGATGAACTGAGGAGAGAGAGCACGCGGCAGAACGCCGCGTGCGGTACTGCATTTACATATCCGGGAAGGTCAGGTTGTTGCCCGGCGCTTCGCGGTTGAGGTGGATAAAGTTCAGGTGGCGCTCGTACTGATCGAGAATATCGATAATCACCTGCTCCTTGCTGTAGTCCATCAGGTCGTTGCCCTGGCTGCCCTCCAGCAGGAAGGTTTCCAGACGGAAGTAGCTGGATTTGCCGCTGCGGGCGCGATAGGTAAAGCCCGGCACCGAGTATTTCTGCGGCCACACCTGATAGACGAAGTCCTGCTCGTCACCAAGGTGTACGCGAAGCTCGAGATGGCCGAGATCTTCCCCTTCCTGCGCCGGCAGGCTTTCCAGCATCACTTTCCCACCGCGCAGCTCCAGCTCCTTCGCCACGTCCTGCATCGCCGGATAAACCACGCCCTGCATCATCTGCTCGGTATAGCGCGAGCCGGGATAGTTCATCAGGCGCGACAGGCGTTTCTTCCAGGTCAGGCGGTCGTGCGCGCTGGCCAGATACGGGGCGGTATCGCGGTTGGCGCTCACCCGGCGGTAATCTTCCACCTTGAGCGATTTATACAAACCGGCCATCACAAAGAAGATCACGAAGCTGAACGGCAGCCCCATAATCACCGTGGCGTTCTGCAGCGCGGAAATACCGTTGGTCATCAGCATACCCAGGGTCAGCAGACCGATGGTGACCGACCAGAAAATACGGATCCAGTTCGGCGCGTCGCTGTTGATGTCCTTGAGTTTGCAGGTGAAGTTACCCAGCACCAGCGATCCTGAATCCGCCGAGGTGACGTAGAACAGCATACCGGTAATGGTGGCAACCGAGGCGCTGAACTTAAAGGCCGGGTACTGCGCCAGCAGGCTGTAGAAGCCGCGTTCGGCGTGGTTCATCACTTCCTGACCGAAACCCGCATCGCCGTGAATAATCTCGTACAGCGCGGCGTTACCAAACACCGACAGCCACAGCAGGGTAAAGGTGAACGGAATAATCAGCGTGCCGAGCACGAACTCACGAATGGTACGGCCGCGTGAAATACGCGCGAGGAACAGGCCAACAAACGGTGACCAGGCCACCCACCACGCCCAGAAAAACAGCGTCCAGCTGTTCATCCATTCGACCGGGCGATCGAAGGCGAAGGTGTTCAGCGTCATGCCGGTAAAGCGGTTGATGTAGTCCCCGACGTTCAGCACCAGCGCGTTCAGCAGGAATTCGGTGTTGCCGAAGAACAGCACGAACAGGATCAGGAACAGCGCCAGCGCCACGTTCAGCTCGGATAAGATGCGGATGCCCTTATCCACCCCGGAGGTGACGGAAATCGTCGCAATCACCACCGACAGCACGATCAGCGCCGTCTGCGCCCCCAGCCCTTCCGGGATATCAAACAGCACCTTCAGCCCGTAGTTCAGCTGGACCACGCCGATACCGAGCGTGGTGGCGATGCCGAAAATGGTGCCGATCACGGCGGCGATATCAACGGTGTGGCCGATCGGGCCGTTGATGCGTTTGCCAAAGATCGGGTAAAGCGCGGAGCGAATAGTCAGCGGCAGATTGTAGCGGTAGCTGAAGTAACCCAGCGCGATGCCCATCAGGGCGTACATCGACCAGCCGGTCAGGCCATAATGGAACAGCGTCCAGACCATCGCCTGACGGGCCGCTTCGATCGTCTGCCCCTGGCCTTCCGGCGGCTGCAGATACTGCGTCACCGGTTCGGCTACCGAGAAGAACATCAGATCGATACCGATACCGGCGGCAAACAGCATCGCCGCCCAGCTCAGAATGCTGAACTCCGGCTTCGACTGTTCGGGACCCAGTTTGATCGCCCCGTAGCGCGAACAGGCCATATAAATCACAAACACCACGTACAGCGTGGCGGCCAGCATGTAATACCAGCCAAACGTGGCGGAAACCCAGTTAACGGCGCGCAGTATCCAGCTCGCCATGAGGTCGCTGTAGAGAATCGTCATCAGGGAAAACAACAAAATCAGCCCGGCGGACGTGTAAAACACCACGGGATTGATTTTGTCCTTTTCACTGGCAGGTGGATTATTCATCAATTACCTCTGGTTTTGACTCAACAAAAGAATTAACAACAATTACTTGCGGTTCGTAACGAATCGCCTGCAACACATACATACTAGCAACAAAACATTTTATATTGAACGTTCAATCAATAAAAAGTTACACTAGGGTCTCGTTTTACTCGTGGAGTTGAGGATATGCCAAAGGTAGGGATGCAGCCAATCAGGCGGAGACAGCTGATAGATGCCACGCTGAATACCATCAATGAAGTCGGCATTAACGATGCCACCATTGTGCAGATTGCAAAGCGGGCTGGCGTGTCTACCGGCATCATCAGCCACTACTTCAAAGACAAGAACGGTCTGCTGGAAGCGACCATGCGTGATGTGACCCGCCAGCTGCGCGACGCCGTGGCGGCACGGCTGGAAAAACTGGCCGGTGCCGGGGCAGAGGCCCGGCTGTGTGCCATCGTTGAAGGGAACTTTGATAAAACGCAGGTCCACAGCGCCGCCATGAAGGCCTGGCTGGATTTCTGGTCCAGCAGCATGCATCAGCCTTCATTACACCGCCTGGAGCGGGTCAGCAGCGGCAGGCTGTTCAGCATGTTAGTGGTGGAATTTCGCAGGGAACTGCCGCGAGAAGCGGCGCGCATTGCCGGGCACGGACTGGCCTCGCTGATTGATGGCCTCTGGCTACGTGCCGCGCTAAGCGGCAAACCGTTTGACGAAGAGCTGGCGCTGACGCTGACCAGCCGCTTTATTCGTCAACAGCTTGCACGAACCGAATAACCTGAGAAAGGAGATACCATGTCACGATTCCCGGAGCAGAAACTCTATATTGATGGCGGCTACGTCGCAGCAGAAAGCGGTGAGCGTTTTGACACCATCAACCCCGCTAACGGTGAAGTGCTGGCCCAGGTGCATGCCGCCGGTGCCGCCGACGTCGATCGCGCCGTGAACGCCGCGCGTAAAGGCCAGAAAATCTGGGCCGCGATGACCGCCATGGAACGCTCACGCATTTTACGCCGTGCGGTAGACATCCTGCGCGAGCGCAACGACGCGCTGGCGGAGCTGGAAACCCTCGACACCGGTAAACCGCTGAGCGAAACCGCCAGCGTCGATATCGTTACCGGTGCGGACGTGCTGGAGTATTACGCCGGTCTGGCCCCGTCGCTGGAAGGCCAGCAGATCCCCCTGCGTGAAACCTCATTCGTTTACACCCGCCGCGAACCGCTGGGCGTGGTGGCCGGCATCGGCGCGTGGAACTACCCGATCCAGATTGCCCTGTGGAAATCCGCCCCGGCGCTGGCCGCCGGTAACGCGATGATCTTCAAACCGAGCGAAGTCACCCCGCTGACCGCGCTGAAACTGGCCGAAATCTATACCGAGGCGGGCGTGCCGGACGGCGTGTTTAACGTGCTGCCGGGCATCGGTGCGGTCACCGGACAGCTGCTGACCGAGCATCCGGGCATCGATAAAGTCTCCTTCACCGGTGGCGTGGTCAGCGGCAAGAAGGTGATGGCCAACGCCGCAGGCTCGACCCTGAAAGAGGTGACGATGGAGCTGGGCGGTAAATCGCCGCTGATCATCTTCGACGACGCCGATCTGGATCTGGCGGCGGATATCGCCATGATGGCCAACTTCTACAGTTCAGGCCAGGTCTGCACCAACGGCACCCGCGTGTTTATTCCTTCGGCCCTCAAGAGCGCGTTTGAAGCCAAAATCCGCTTCCGCGTTTCCCGCATTCGCGCCGGTGACCTCAACGATCCGCAAACCAACTTCGGCCCGCTGGTCAGCTTCGCCCATCGTGACAACGTAATGCGCTTTATCGACAGCGGCAAGGCCGAAGGCGCACGCGTGCTGTGCGGCGGCGAGCGCTTAACCGGCGAAGGCTTCGACGACGGCGCGTGGGTGGCACCGACCGTATTTACCGACTGCAGCGACGAGATGACCATCGTCCGTGAAGAGATCTTCGGGCCGGTGATGTCGATCCTCAGCTACGACGAGGAAGAGGAAGTGATTCGCCGCGCCAACGGCACCGAATTCGGCCTGGCCGCCGGCGTGGTCACCCGCGACCTGAACCGCGCGCACCGCGTGATCCACCAGCTTGAGGCCGGTATCTGCTGGATCAATACCTGGGGCGAGTCCGCTGCTGAAATGCCGGTAGGCGGCTACAAGCACTCGGGCATCGGCCGCGAAAACGGCGTGATGACCCTGCAAAACTACACGCAGGTCAAGTCAGTACAGATTGAGATGGCCACCTTCCAGTCGGTGTTTTAATCCCAGCTTAGAGGAGCAACTCATGGAATTTGATTACATTATTATCGGTGCGGGTTCGGCAGGTAACGTGCTGGCCACCCGCCTGACCGAAGACGCAAACACGAACGTGCTGCTGCTGGAAGCGGGCGGCCCGGACTATCGCTTTGATTTTCGCACGCAGATGCCGGCGGCGCTGGCCTTCCCGCTGCAGGGGAAACGCTATAACTGGGCCTATGAAACCGACCCGGAGCCGCACATGAACAACCGCCGGATGGAGTGCGGACGCGGTAAAGGCCTGGGCGGATCGTCACTGATTAACGGCATGTGCTACATCCGCGGCAATGCGCTGGATCTCGACGGCTGGGCGCAGCAGCCCGGCCTGGAGAACTGGAGCTACCTCGACTGCCTGCCGTACTACCGCAAGCTGGAAAACCGCGACACCGGGGCCAACGACTGGCACGGCGGCGACGGCCCGGTCAGCATCACCACGCCGAAGGCGGGCAACAATCCGCTGTTCGCCGCGATGGTGGAAGCGGGCGTGCAGGCCGGTTATCCGCGCACCGAAGACCTGAATGGCTATCAGCAGGAAGGTTTCGGCCCGATGGATCGCTTCGTGACGCCGAAAGGCCGCCGTTCCAGCACCGCACGCGGCTATCTGGACCAGGCGAAACCGCGTCCGAACCTGAAAATCATCACCCACGCGCTGACCAACCGCATCGTGTTCGACGGTAAACGCGCCGTGGGCGTGGAATATCTGGTGGGTGACGGCGATACGCTGCATCGCGCCGACGCCCGTAAAGAGGTGCTGCTCTCCGCCGGGGCGATTGCCTCGCCGCAGATCCTGCAGCGCTCCGGCGTCGGCCCGGCCGAACTGTTAAAGCAGTTTGACATCCCGCTGGTGCACGACCTGCCCGGCGTGGGCGAGAACCTGCAGGATCACCTGGAAATGTATCTGCAGTACGAGTGCAAAGAGCCGGTTTCGCTTTATCCGGCGCTCAAATGGTGGAACCAGCCGAAAATCGGCGCGGAGTGGCTGTTTAACGGCACCGGTATCGGCGCCAGCAACCAGTTTGAAGCCGGTGGCTTTATCCGCAGCGACGCCGCGTTTGCCTGGCCGAACATTCAGTATCACTTCCTGCCGGTGGCGATTAACTACAACGGCTCCAACGCGGTCGAAGCCCACGGCTTCCAGTGCCACGTCGGGTCGATGCGCTCCAAAAGCCGCGGCCGCGTGCAGCTGAAATCCCGCGACCCGCGCCAGCACCCGAGCATTCTGTTTAACTACATGGCGGATGAAGAGGACTGGATTGAATTCCGCGCGGCGATCCGCATCACCCGCGAGATTATCAATCAGCCCGCGCTGGATGCCTTCCGTGGTAAAGAGATCAGCCCCGGTGACGCGTACCAGACCGACGCAGAGCTGGATGAGTTCGTGCGCAACCACGGCGAGACGGCCTACCACCCGTGCGGCACCTGCAAAATGGGTAACGACGAGATGGCGGTGGTTGACGGGGAAGGGCGCGTGCATGGCCTGGACGGCCTGCGCGTGGTGGACGCTTCGATTATGCCGCTGATTATCACCGGCAACCTGAATGCCACCACCATTATGATCGGTGAAAAGATTGCCGACGCTGTTCGCGGCCGCACGCCGCTGCCGCGCAGCACCGCCGACTATTACGTGGCGGGCGATGCGCCGGTACGCGGCAAGCCTTTGCGTTAATTCTCTTCCGCTCAGACCCCGGGTGGCGTGGAGCAGGGATGCTCACGGCACGGGGTTAATTCGCTAACTGACCGTTTCGAAATCAAAACCGCTCTATCCGGTTTCTGCCGTTGCGCTTCGCGGCGTAAAGGGCAGCATCGGCATTGTTCAGCAGCAGGTTGTAGTCGGGATGGCCGTTATGGATCGCGTAGCCGATACTGACGGTGATCTGGATGGTTTCCCCCGGCAGCACTTCAAAAGGGGTACTGGTGATCGTTCTTCTGATCCGCTCCAGCGAGGTGCGGGCGTCGAACTCGCCGGCCTCCACCAGAATCAGCAGAAACTCTTCCCCGCCGTAGCGGAACAGATAGTCGCTGGAGCGGATATTATCGCCCAGCAGACCAGCAATATGCATCAGGGCGCGATCGCCAACGGGATGGCCCCATTTGTCATTAATCTTCTTGAAATAGTCGGCATCAATAATCGCCACGCTCAGCGGCAGCTTATTTTCAATCGCCAGACTCACCTCATGTTTTAATATCGTCGGCAGATAGCGTTTATTCAGCAGATTAGTCAGCGCATCTTTGCCGTCCTTCATATTCGCGGCGTCGCTGAATAACATTTCCAGATTCATGTGTATCTGCTGGCAGTTGGAATGAATGACGCGCAGCAGTTCCTGCGTTTGTTTTACTTCCAGCTCCACGCCGGCATCAACGGCCAGTAATTCCTGGTCGATCGCCTCAATGAACTGGCGAATTTCACTCACTTTGCGATCTTCACCGAAATTCTTCACGCATTTGTGCCGGAACCACAGGCCAAACCCGGAACTGGAGAGGCTGATTAACGATTCGGTCTTCCTGGCGCCGCTGATCAGATCGTACATCACGCCGTTTTCCCAGCTCGATAACGCCGCCTGCTGCTTGCCCTGTTCGAGGTCCGAATTGTTCATCAGCACGTGCAGCCGATAGGACTCTTCGTTCTGCGTGGCGCGATGATGAGACATCGCATAAGCGTGACTCATGAGTTCAATCGCCATATCAATCGCCATTGATGAGTAATGTTTCACTTCAAAAATGACCGCACGATCGGCGTCATACTCTTTCAGATACTGGTAAATGCCATATTTAATCTGACGGGAGCCGCGCTGAACAAACTGGATGGGGATGCCGATCCGCGCATGCACGCCGCCGATGTGGTACTGCTGTTTCGCCAGCGGCTCCAGCTCGTCGGTCTTCACGCAGAGCACGGCTTTGAGCCATTTAATCAGCGAGCGGCTCAGCTGGACCTGCACCAGCTCGTAAGAAAGATGCGTGGCGGTATCGGGATCTTTCAACATGCTGTCATAGAATTTGCCGGTCAGATTTTCTGACTCGGACTCAGCGATTTGAGATAATAACGCTACGGTATCCTCGCGCAGACTCGCTCTCAGGGGAATCCATTCATTAAGAATAACTGATATGTACTGCTCTATCTCGTGCTGCATAACTCTACACCAGGAAGAATATAGATGATTTTAAAAGCAACTTTATCATGTACTCAGCAGAAAATGCTAATAAAGATCATTTATTTCATGATGTTGGAATTTTTAGCGATAAGAATATTATCAGATAAATAAATCTGATTTATTGAAGAGAAAGCCGGGCGAGGCCCTATTTTTCTGATGCTATCCCGCATGGATAAATGCTCGTTTAGTTGCATTTCACCGCCGTCATAAATACGAATTTAATTCCCTTACGCGCATTATTTCCCCTCTGCGTCCGCCTCCTGTCTGGGCGTGTTTCTCCTTGTCCCCGATCGTCACGTTGTTACAAATGGTGTTTACATGTTAATAAGTATTAATATAATAAAAGTTATCATTATCGCTAGCAGGTATGATTTTTATCGGCTGGAGGACGCTGACAGCCGCATTTTTCTCCTTATAAGGGAATTTATGACATGAAGTACCGTTTTCTCTGGGCTTTAAATCCTTGTTTACTGATGATGTGTTCCACCGGGAGCTGGGCGGAGGGGCAGAAAGACGACACGCTGGTGGTTGCCGCCAGCCGCGCAAACCACAGCGTGACCGATATGGCGCAAACCACCTGGGTAATAGAGCAGGGCGAAATCGAGCAGCAGGTACAGGGCGGGAAAGAGCTGAAAGAAGTGCTGGCGCAGCTGATCCCCGGTATGGATGTCAGCAGCCAGGGGCGGACCAACTACGGCATGAATATGCGCGGCCGCTCGATGATGGTGATGGTTGACGGTGTGCGCCTGAACTCCTCGCGCAGCGACAGCCGCCAGCTGGACTCCATCGATCCGTTTAATATTTCACGCATTGAAGTCATTTCCGGTGCCACCTCGCTGTACGGCGGCGGCAGCACCGGCGGCCTGATCAACATCGTCACTAAAAAGGGCCAGACGGGTACCCAGGTTGAATTCCAGACCGGGCTGAAAAGCGGCTTTAACAGCCATAACGATCGTGACGAAAATATTGCCGCTGCGGTCAGCGGCGGTGATGAAAAAGCCTCCGGGCGCGTATCGGTGGCGTATCAGCGCTACGGCGGCTGGTATGACGGCAAAGGCAACGAAGTTATCATCGATAATACCCAGACCGGCCTGCAGTATTCAGACCGACTGGATCTGATGGGCACCGGCACGATCAATATCGACGAGACCCAGCAGCTACAGCTGACCACGCAGTATTACAAAAGCCAGTCCGACGGTAAGCACGGCCTGTATCTGGGAGAAAACTTCTCGGCGGTCACCGGCACCGGAAGTGCGTACAACCAGGGCAACCTGGACTCCGACCGGCTGCCGGGCACCGAACGCCACCTGATTAACCTGCAGTACGCCAATACCGATTTCTGGGGCCAGGACCTGGTGGCTCAGATTTACTATCGTGATGAAAGCCTGAGCTTCTATCCATTCCCGACGCTTTCTGCCGGTAAAGTTACGTCGATTGGCGCCTCGCAGCAGAAAACCGATTTCTACGGCGGCAAGCTGACCATCAACAGCAAACCGCTGGACGACCTGACACTCACCTGGGGTCTGGATGCTGAGCACGAAACCTTCGATGCCAATCAGCAGTTCTTCAACCTTGCCCGGGCCGCAGAAAGCGGCGGCATGAAACTGGACAATGCCTATAACGTCGGCCGCTATCCGGGCTACAGCATCACCAACGTTGCCCCGTTCCTGCAAAGCAGCTACGACATTGCCGCGATTACCCTGAGCGGCGGCGTGCGCTATCAGTACACCGAAAACAAGGTTGAGGATTTCGTTGGCTACGCCCAGCAGCAGGCTATCGCCAGCGGCAAAGCGACCTCCGCCGATGCCGTGCCGGGTGGCAAAACCGATTACAACAATCTGCTGTTCAACGCGGGGATCCTCGGCCATCTGACGGATCGCCAGCAGCTGTGGTTTAACTTTTCACAGGGCTTTGAGCTGCCGGACCTGGCAAAGTATTACGGCTCTGGCACTTATCAGCTGAACAACGGCCACTACAACCTGCTTAACAGCGTCAACGTCAACGACTCCAAACTTGATGGTATTAAGGTCGATTCCTATGAGCTGGGCTGGCGCCTGATCGGCGATAACCTGCGCACGCAGATCGCCGGGTACTATTCGCTGTCGGATAAAACCATCAGCATCAACAAATCCGATATGACCATTAATATCGATGACGATAAGCGCCGGATTTACGGCGTGGAAGGGCAGGTGGACTACTTCTTCGACGACGGTGAATGGAGTACCGGTGCCAACTTTAACGCCATAAAATCTGAAACCCGCGTTGACGGCCAGTGGAAGAAACTGACCGTAGACAGCGCCAGCCCGTCGAAGGTCAGTGCATGGGTCGGCTGGGCACCGGGTGACTGGACGCTGCGTCTGCAAAGCACCCAGACCTTCTCGCTGTCCGACGAGGCCGGTAAGAAAATCGACGGCTACAACACCGTGGATCTGCTGGGAAGCTACGCGCTGCCGGTCGGCAAGCTGAGCTTCAGCGTTGAAAACCTGCTGGACGAGGATTACACCACCGCATGGGGACAGCGTGCGCCGGGGCTCTACAGCCCGACCTACGGGGCTGCTGGGCTGTATACCTATAAGGGCCGGGGCCGGACGTTTGGCCTGAACTATTCGGTATTGTTCTGATGATTACTGCCGCCTGTGAAAGCAGGCGGCCTGTATTCCACCCTCTGGCGAAAGCGCCGCTGCCGGCAGCGGCGAAAGCGCCCTTCGCCTCACCAGCGGGTTAAAGCGCCCGGATGCTGGCCTGAATCTTCGCATTCACCTCGTTAATCACCGCCGCCGGAATGGCATCGCCCAGCTCTTTTGCCGTGGCGACAAAGGCTGCCGCAACGTCGCAGACTTCTTCGATAATCCGGTTCAGGGTCTTCTCGCTGATATCGGCCGATTTCGCTGCCGTTATCAGCGCCCTGCGGCTGATGTTTTTTCCATGCCCGGCAACGGAAGACTGGTGCTGGCCGCCCGGCCCGCTCTGGAAGGTGATGTCGTAGGCGGGGGAGATGCGCCATTCCTCATTCTGGTTGAGGCTGAAGGCAAAGTTTTTGGCGTGGTCGTCCTGATTATTCACGATCACGTTAAACACCATGCGGCGCGCCTGCGCTTCCCGTTCGGTGGCCGAGCGGGTAATCATCGCCGTGGCCTGCAGAATATCGCTGTAGTCCAGACAGGGCAGGCGGAAGTCGGCCTGCAGCGCACCCGCCATACTGACGGTCGGCACCCGCATTCCCTGATGGCGATCGAAACGCTTCACGCCGAAGGCCGCCAGCCCGTCGCCCAGCGCGAACCAGCGGCTTTCAGGGAATTCAATACCGGCCTTTCGCGCCAGCCGGGCATAGACCTCTTCCAGCGCGCAGACCCAGGCGGCCTCCTGCGCCGCCGGGAATTTGATCAGCCAGGGATCGCTGCCGGCAAACGGCGACGACTGGATTTTGCCACTGGCGGGTTCAAAATCCAGCAATACCTTGGGCCGCGCACCGTGCGGCGAGCCGCCCAGCCGCACCAGCTCCGGCAGCACGTCAGAATCCAGACCCGCAACCTCCACTTCGATTTCACGCGCCAGCAGCAGCAGATCGTTAATCGTATGCTGCTCCGACGCCTGTCCCGGAACCTCCATTACCGGCCGGTAAGTGAGCGCCCCCATGGTGTTGCTGCCCAGCATCGCCAGCCTGTCCAGCGGAGAGAGTGCCGCAGGCTCAATGGCATTGCGCCGCAGGAGCCGGTCCATTAACAGCCGCCCCCAGCCGTCGGGCAGGGAGTCGGCAATAAATCCGGGGATCCCTTCCTGATGGCGCTCAAAATCGGCATAGGTGGTGCTGACGGGCGGATGAAGCAGCGGCGAAAACTCTATGCCGCGATCGATGCTTTGCGCAGAATATTCAAACAGCCACTCGCCGCGCTGGCGGCCTTCGGCCAGCGTACCCAGCGCCCAGTTTTCTCCCCAGCCTTCATAGATCACGTCCAGCCGCCGGAGCGGAGCGTAGTTATTCATTATTTTCCCTCATTTCTGCCTGCATCCTGCGCCGCAGGCCGCACCCTGCGCTTCGCCGCCCGCTGCCGGGTGGGGGCTTTCAGCGCTTCGACCTGCGCGATGCTCATTGCCGGGAGTTCAAACAGGCCGGTCATCTCTCTTTCCAGCCGCAGGGCAAACACCACCTTCATAAAGTTTTCCAGCGTCACCTTACCGTCGCTTTCCAGCTTTTTCAGCGCCGAGACAGAAATCCCCGCCTTTGCGGCCAGCTCTTTTTGCAGCAGGTTACGGCGCAGCCGATGCTCGCGCAGGCGTTGCCCCAGCTGGGCAATCAGCGCCGATTCGGAATAAAGTTTAAGAGACATAATAAAAGCCTCAAATCAATTTAAAGACACATAACGGCTGTATAGAACACTTTTATAGCAGCATCAAGAACACTATCCGAATTATAACATAAGAGCTGTTATTTAAGCCTTTAATGATGGAAATAAAAAATAGAAGCGTTATAAAGCGCTTTAAATTACCCCAGACTCTCGTCTCTGTTCATTGGTTCGCAGCGGCGATCGCGTTATCTGTCTTGTCGTGCAGTAAAACGCCTGGCCCGATCGGCCTTATTCCATTCGGGTCAGAACGAAAACCTATTGTTCTTGAGGCGCTATAACGCAGAATATATCATGTATTCTTTAAGCCTGAAGAGAGCCTGCTCCGATGACGCATTCCCGCCTGCTGTCCGTTGAAAACCTGTCGCTGGAGACTCCAGACGGCCGTCTGCTGGTCGATGACGTTTCGTTTCATCTTAACCCGCGGGAGATTCTGGCGCTGGTGGGAGAATCCGGCTCCGGTAAGACCCTGACGTCGCTGGCGGTGATGGATCTGCTGCCGGCGGGCGTGCAGCGTGCAGCGGGTGAGCTGAGCTTTGAAGGCCGGCGGCTGGAAGCCGGCAACGTGAAATCGCTGCGCGGCTGCCGCATGGCCACGGTGTTTCAGGAGCCGATGTCCAGTATGAACCCCACGCTGCGCATCGGCGAGCAGATTGCCGAAGTGCTGGTGCGCCACCGTCGGATGAGCTGGAAGCAGGCGCAGCAGGAGGCCGTTGCCCTGCTGGATCGCGTGGGCATCGTCAACCCCGCGCTGCGCGCGAAGCAGTATATCCACCAGCTTTCCGGCGGCATGCGCCAGCGGGTGATGATTGCCAGCGCGATAAGCGGGCAGCCGGGCCTGCTGATTGCCGATGAACCGACCACCGCGCTGGACGTCACCATCCAGGCACAGATTCTCAGCCTGCTGCAGGATCTGCAGCGGGAAATGGGCATGGGCATTCTGCTGATCACCCACGATCTGTCGGTGGTCGCCCGCTATGCCGATCGCGTCTGCGTCATGCAGCAGGGGCAGCTGGTAGAGCAGGGGGAAACGGTTGCCACGCTTGGCAACCCGGTTCATCCCTATACCCGCAGGCTGGTTGCGGCCTCGGTGGCGCAGCTGCCGTCGCAGGCCCCGGTCAAAACGCAGCCGCTGCTTGAGCTGAGCGCGCTGTGCAAAAGCTATCCGCTGCCTCGCACGCTGCCGTTCTGGCCCGCTCAGCGGCAGACCGTGCTGCATCCGCTGGATCTCAGCATCGCAGAGGGCGAAATTGTTGGGGTGATCGGCGAGTCCGGCTCCGGTAAAACCACGCTGGGCAGCGCGGCGATCGGGCTGATTGAGGCCGATAACGGGGAGATCCGCTTTCAGGGAGAGGTGCTGCACGGACGGCAGCGTAAAATCCTGCGCCGCCACTGTCAGATTATCTTCCAGGATCCCTACTCCAGCCTGAATCCAAAAATCACCGTCGGCGAGCAGATTGCCGAACCGCTGCGGGTCTGGCAGCTGCGCAAAGGCGAAGCGGCCGTGCAGGCCCGGGTCAAAGAGCTGTTAACGCTGGTGGGATTACAGGAGCAGCATGCCGGCCGACTGCCGGGCGCGTTCTCCGGCGGGCAGCGGCAGCGCATTGTGATTGCCCGCGCGCTGGCGATGGAGCCGAAGCTGCTGGTGGCCGATGAAGCAGTGGCCGCGCTGGATTTATCGGTTCGTGGCCAGATCCTGGCGCTGTTTAACGAACTGCGCCACAGGCTCGGCCTGTCGGTGCTGTTTATCAGCCACGACCTCAGCGCGGTGCGCCAGCTGTGCGACCGCATCATGGTGATGTATCACGGTAAAGTGGTGGAGGAAGGGGCGACCGAACGGGTGATCGGCCAGCCGCAGGATCCTTACACCCTGCAGCTGCTGGCCGCCGCGCCCGATGTCCATCAGGCGCTGGCGCAGCGCTCAGCTGCCGCGCAGTAGCGGCAGTTCGGGATGTTCGGCCCACTCGTGCCATGAGCCGACGTACACTGAAACATCGTTGAATCCCGCCCGTTTCAGTGCCGCCAGCACCGTAGCCGCCCGCGCGCCGCGATGGCAGTAAACCTGCAGTTTTGCCTCTTCGCGCAGCCCGGCGGCAAGCGCGCGCTGGCGGATTTCCTCCGGCGGCAGGAAATGCCCCCCGGCCACCACATCCTCCCAGAACAGCAGCGCGGAATGCGGAATGCGCCCCGCGCGCGGGCAGCAGTCGTGGGCAAAGCTACCGTCGAACTCGCTGGGCCGGCGGGCATCGACGTTAATCACCGCAACGCCGTCGGCCTCCTGCACCTGCTGACGGGTGCAGACCAGATCCCGGTTCCAGAACGGCGCTTCTGCCACCGACTGATGCGCGATCGTCCGGCTTAACCCCTGCCCGGCAGCGGTTGCAAACCCGGCTTCTCGCCAGGCCTCAATGCCGCCGTCCAGGATCAGCGCATCCTCATGGCCGAGAAGCCAGGCAAACCAGGCACCGCGCGGCGAACGCATCCCGATCTGATTCTCAAAAAAGACCGGCGTGGCAGCGGGATATGATGCCAGCAGCGGCTCCAGCGCGGTGGCGGCCTCAGCGGCCATCAGCGCCAGCCCCGCCTCGGTGCTGTCGGCAATAAAATAGTCATACACGTTACAGTGTAACGCACCGGGCAGCGTGGCCTGCTGCCATTCGGCGGCATCGCGGACGTCAATCAGCAGAAAATGCTCGCCGCGCGACTGGCGCAGGTGTAGCGCTTGAGCTGAGATAATCATTGAAGTGCTCCCGTAAACAGCGACTGCCGTTGCCCGACTCCGCCCCGTTCCGCAGCCTGCAGCACGCGGGCGGCAAGGGCGATATCGAAAACGTTCAGGCCAAAGGAAGAGAAGTAGACGCTCTCGTCCGGTGCGGCGCGCCAGCCGTCCAGCACCAGCGCGGCCAGATCGGCGGCCACCTCCTGCGGCTGAAACAGCCCGGCGCGGTACATCTGGAACAGGCTTTTGGCGCTGCGCTCGGCAAAATCGCCCCACGCATCCACCACCACCCGATCGCTGGCGCGGATGGCGTCAAAGCTCACCTCGTGATAGCCCACCTGAATGACGATCCGGCCCGGGCGGACGGCGGTCTCGGTTAACATCGGCCGGTCCGCACTGGTGCAGGTGATCACCGCGTCATACGGCTGTGCCAGCGCCCGATCAAGGTCGGTTTCAACCGTCAGATCGGCGGCGGAAAGAATGTTTTCGGGGGTGCGATTCCAGACGCCAATCTGCGCCAGGCCCGGGAACAGCTGCCTGAGCATCTGCAAATGCGCCTGTGCATGGATACCGCTGCCGAGCAGCAGCACGCGCTTCACCGGCTGCGGTGCGGCGTGCATTAATGCCAGGGCGGTGACGGCGGCGGTGCGGGCGGCGGTTAACGCGCCGCTGGCCAGCAGGCCGCGCGGCACGCCGTTCTGCGCATCGTTAATCAGCGTCAGGGCCAGCGCGGCGGGGAAGGCATCCGGCCGCTGCGGCCGGTGCGCCGTCCACTTCACCCCGGCGGCATTGAAGCGGCCGCCGACGCGGGCAGGCAGCGCATACGCTTTGCCGAGCGGCGTGGCGAGATCGACGGCGTTCTCGCCGGGCATCTGCGCCTCGCCGAGCCGCATCAGCTTCACCACCTCGCGGACATCCTCCAGCGCCAGCGCCACGTCCGCGCCGCCCAGCCGGGCGACGTCAGCGTCGTTAAGGACGCGCAGCAGGCCGTCCACTACTGCTCCAGCAGGCGGTCGGCAAACGGATAAAGCGCCGGGGAACCGCCGCAGTGAATAAAGGTGACGCGCGATCCCTGCGGGATTTTACCTTGTTCAACCAGCGAGAACAGACCGTGCATCGCCTTGCCGGTATAGACCGGATCTAACAGCACGCCTTCCGACTGCGCGAGTTTGTAGATCGCCTCAATGCCGCCGTCCGACGGCACGCCGTAGGCCTGGCCGACATAGTCGTCCTCAATCCAGATATCCTCCGGCTGCCACTGCTGCGGCCACTGCAGCAGATCGGCGCAGTCCTGCGCCATGCCGGCAATGCGCGGCTGGAACCAGTCGGCTTTGGCGCTGACGCTGATGCCCACCACCCGGCTGTCCGGCCAGTAGCGGCGGGTGCCCACGTGCAGCCCGGCCAGCGTGCCGCCGGAACCGGTCGGTGCGACGATAAAGTCCGGGGCGGCGGTGCCTGCAGGCTCCAGCTGTGCGGCAATCTCTTCCACCGCCCGCACGTAGCCCAGCGCGCCCAGCGGCGTCGCGCCGCCGAGCGGAATAATCAGCGGGGTTTCGCCGTTGGCAGTGGCCTTATCGGCATGCGCCTGCATCGCCCCTTCGATCTGGGTGAAGTAGCCGTCCGGGTCAAGAAACTGCACCTCGGCCCCGAACAGCTTGTCCAGCAGCAGGTTGCCCTGCCAGCTGGACGGCGGATTCCCACGGAGTACCAGCACCGGACGCATACCAAACTTGCGTGCCGCCGCGGCCACCATGCGGGCATGGTTCGACTGATGCCCGCCGGTGGTGATCACCACATTGACCCCGGAACGGCGGGCTTCGGCCATCAGATACTCCAGCTTGCGGACCTTATTGCCCCCGCCGCCGAAGCCGCTGTAGTCATCGCGTTTAATGCTCAGCGTAATCCCCAGCGCCTCGCTGAGCCGGGGTAGCGGCTCAAGCGGGGTGGGGAAGAAGCCGAGCGGAACGCGTTCGAACTCTTCAACTGATTTCATGGTTTTTTACCTGTTTTAATAGTCTTTGGTGTTTCCCTGGTGTGGCGCGCGACCCGGCCAGAGGCCGGATCATTGAATCCTGTGAGCCAGAGGCTCAGCGACTGCTGGAAGCGTTCGAGTCCTTCCAGCGTGACAAACTCATTAACGGCGTGGGCGTTACCGCCGTGGCCCAGCCCGCCGATCAGAAAGGCCGGGGCAACCGCCGCGAAGGCGTAGGCGGGCGCGCAGCCCGGCGCCCACGGCCAGATTTGCGGCGTGGCGTTCAGCGCCCGATAGCTGGCGATCAGCGCATCCACGCCGTTGGCGCTGCGGGCGAAGCGAACGCCGGGGTAGCTGTCGAACAGGGCCAGTTCACTTCCGGCCAGATCGGGCTGCGCCAGCCGCTGGCGGGCGCGTTCGATCATCGCCTCCTGGTCAAAGCCCGGCGGGATGCGGAACGCCAGCTCCGCGCTGGCACGATACGGGATCACCCCACGGCCGCCGGGCGGATCGCTGTGCAGCTCGGCGAGAGTCAGTACGGCGCTGCCGAGCAGCGTCTGCAGGCAGCTCAGCGTGTCGCCTTCAATCATCAGCCGCTGGCTGCGGCGAAAGCGTAGTTCATCCTTAAGGCTGAACGAGTCGGCCAGTTTAGCCAGCAGCAGGTTGGCCTCTTCGTCCGGCATCAGACGGCCCAGCACGCCGCTGTCGGCGGCGGGGGCAATGGCGTTCAGCGCATTGACCAGCTGCCACGCGGGGCTGGCAATCCATCCCGCGTTGCTGGCGTGGATGGCGGAAGACGGCCCGCCCCATTCGCCGCCGCTGACGCTTAAACGGCCCGTGGCCAGCCCGGTGAATCCGAGGTAGACACGCGGAGCGCCGCCGCCGTATTCGCACAGAGAGGGAAACAGCACCGCTTCTGCTGGCGCGATCGGGCAGGGCTGCTGCGCCAGATAGCGGCGCAGGGTGCCGCTGCCGACTTCCTCTTCGCCTTCCAGCAGGATTTCAATATTGAAGTCCAGCCGCCGCTGCTGCTGAAGCTCGCAGAGCAGGATCAGCATCGCCGCGACCGGGCCTTTATTATTTTCGGCACCGCGCCCGACAAACACCCGGCCCAGTTCGGGCCAGTCGCACAGACCACCCACAAATGGGGGCACGTCCCAGCCGCTGTCGTCGGCGGGCATCACGTCGTACATGTTGTAAAGCACCACGGTGCGCTCACCGCCGTTATCAATACGCACGTGAACCAGCGGCGGCGTGTCGTGCGACTGTGCAGCCACCGGCAGCACCACGGCGGCACCAAGCCGGTCGACCATCCACTGCTCCAGCCAGGCGGCCAGCCCACGCTGTGCTTCCTTCTCACCCGCCACACTGCGCCAGCGGGTGAGTTCACTCAGCAGGTCCAGGGTGGCATTGAGGCGGCTCATAAGCGGATCCTTGGGTTCAGCGCCAGATACAGCAGGTCGATCAGCAGATTAATCACCACAAACACCAGCGCGGCCAGCAGCACGATGGCCTGCACCAGCGGGAAGTCGCGGTTTTGTATCGCCTGAATCGCCAGCCGGCCAATACCCGGCCAGGCGAAGATAATTTCCGTGACCAGCGCGCCGCCCAGCAGCGAGGCAAAATACATCCCCTGCACGGTAATCACCGGGATCAGCGCATTGCGCAGGCCGTGGCGCACAACGATGCGCCAGGCGCTCAGGCCTTTGGCGCGGGCGGTGCGGATATAGTCCGTTTGCAGCACGTCCAGCAGGCTGGCACGGGTCAGCCGCGCCACCGCGCTCATGTAGAACGCTCCGAGGCTGATGGCCGGCATCACCAGCGCGGCCACGGTACCGTAGCCGCTGGAGGGCAGCCACTGTAACTGCAGGCTGAACAGCAGGATCATCAGCAGCCCGAGCCAGAAAACCGGGATTGCCTGGCCGCTGAACGCCACCAGGCGGCACAGCAGATCCAGCCAGCTGTGCGGGCGCAGGGCGCTGACGATGCCCAGCAGCAGGCCCAGCACCGAACTCCAGGCCAGGGCGCTGACCGCCAGCAGGGCGGTGGCAGGTAGCCGTTCGCCAATCAGCGCCAGCACCGGCTGGCTGTAGCGCAGCGAGTCACCGAAATCCCCGTGCAGCACGCCGTTAAGATAGTGGCCGTACTGCCACAGCAGCGGGCGATCGAAGCCCATGCTGTGGCGAAAGGTATCAATTTCCTGCTGGCTGGAGCCGGGCGGCATCATCAGCGCAGCGGGATCGCCGGTAATATGCAGGCTGAAGAAAATCAGCAGCGAGACACCGAACATCACCAGCAGCGACTGGCCGACGCGGTTGAGCAGCAGGTTCAGCATCTTAATCCAGCCTCGTGTGCGTGCGGCGCAGCAGGGCATCGCCCAGCAGGTTGCAGCCGATCACCAGAGCGGCAATCACCAGCCCCGGATAGAGCACCAGCCACTGCGACAGCAGCATATAGGAGCGCCCTTCACCAATCAGATTACCCAGCGTCGGCGTGGGTGGCTGAATCCCCATACCGAGAAATCCAACCGAGGCTTCCAGCACGATCAGCCGGGGAATATCCAGCGTCAGCAGCACGACCAGCGGGGTAAACAGATTCGGCAGAATGTGGCGGAACAGGATGCGCAGGGTTGAAAAATCCATCGCCCGCGCCGCCTGTATATATTCCAGCTCGCGGATTTCCAGCGTTTTGGCGCGGGCCACGCGGGCATAGATCGCCCAGCTGGTGCAGCCCATAATCACAATGATATTGGTCAGCGACGCCCCCATCAGGGCAATCACCAGCAGGATCAGCAAAATAAACGGAATGGCCAGCTGGATGTCGATCAGGCGCATCAGCAGCGCATCGACCCAGCCGCCAAGATAGCCCGCCACCATCCCCAGCGTGGTGCCGATGACCGCGCCGATCAGCGCCGCCAGCACCACCACCAGCAGCGAAAGCCGCGTGCCGGAAAGTATGCGCGACAGCAGATCGCGGCCCAGCTGGTCGGTGCCCAGCCAGTGGGTACCCTGCGCGCCGGGGCTACCCGGCGGCAGGAAGATTTCCAGCAGATTATTACTTAACGCATCGGGCAGAGGCAGCCACGGCGACAGCAGTGCGGCGGCGATAACCGCGACCAGCAGGGTCGCGCCAATCACGGCATCCCCATAGATCAGTCGCCTTGGGCGACGGCGCAGCACGGCGGTCGGTGCAATCATTTCAGCCTCAGGTCATACAGGGGGATGCGGGCATCCACGCGGCCTTTGAACACCAGCGAATTGCTGTGCGCGTAAAGGGTATCCTCGCGATACAGCGGCAGCAGCGGCTGCTGGTCGGCGACGCGCTGCTGGATCTGCTCCAGCACCTTTTTACGCGCTGCGGGATCAACAATCTGGCGGCTCTGGTCAAGCAGCTTGTCGAGTTCGGCATCATGCACGGTGGAGTAAGGCTCGCCGCTGCGCAGGATCGGGAACAGCGCGGCGTCGGCATCCAGGGTCTGCGTTGAACCCCAGGCCAGCATATAGACCGGAGCCTGCTTCTGCGCCGCCACCTGCTGGGTGTAGACCGACCACTCCGGCACTTCCAGCTGGGCTTTCACGCCGATGGCCGCCAGATCCTGCACGATGGCCTGCGCCACGTCGGCGCTGGCGATATAGCGGCGCGGTGCCTGGAAGCGCAGGGTGAAGCCGTTCGGGTAACCGGCTTCCGCCAGCAGGGACTTCGCTTTTGCCACGTCCTGCACGGTGGCCGGCACCGGCAGATAGCCAAAGTCATTCGCCCCGGCGGTGGTGCCGGTCGGCGTACCGAATCCGTGCAGCAGCTGCTGGGTATAGGCCTGGCGGTTCAGCGCCAGCGACAGGGCCTGGCGAACGCGCACGTCGTTAAGCGGTTTTTCCTCATCCTTCAGGCCAAGATAGATGGTCAGGCCCCCGCCTTTCACCTGCTCCAGTTCCACGTTCGGGCGATTTTTCAGCGCCGGAACCAGATCGGCCGGTACGTTCTCAATCAGCTGGACTTCGCCGGTCAGCAGCGCGGTCAGGCGCGCGGTCGCTTCCGGGATCGGACGCCAGGTGACCTTATCGATGGTCGGTTTACCGCGCCAGTAAGTGTCATTGGCAACCATCACCACTTTTTCATCCGGAATAAAGCTTTCCAGCCTGTAGGCACCGCTGCCGACCGGCTTACGGGCAAACTCGCTGGCCCCGACTTTCTTCACGTAGGCAGGCGGGACGATATAGGCCGGATAGCGGCTCATCCGCGTTGGCAGCAGCGGATCCGGGCCGTTGGTGGTAATGCGGACCTGATTATCGCCGACTGCCTCAACGGATTTAATCGTGCGGATGTAGGAGATGGTCGGCGCGTGATTAGCGGGGTCGAGAATACGGTCGATGGAGAACTTCACCGCTTCGGCATTCACCGGCTCGCCGTCGGTAAATTTCACGCCCGGGCGCAGGGTGAACAGCCAGGTGGTGGCGTCGAGGGCTTTCCATTCGGTAGCCAGGCCCGGCTGCAGCGACATGTCGTCCCCGCGACGCACCAGGGTATCGAAGATATTATCCACCAGCGTGGCGGATTCTTTCAGAAAACCGGGATCCATCGCCGTGGCGGATGCCGCCTGGCCAATGGTGATCTCCGCCGCCTGCACACCGGCGGGCAGCAGAGCAAAAAGCAATGCGGTAGTGGCAAACTTCACTGCAGGTAGTCTCATAACGTTTTCCCAAATTGCCATCGGCAAGGTAGTGAAAAGAGTGAATACTGTGAGGACAATGCTGTGTTTTTGTAATACATGATATATCCTATAATCAGGTTGAGTAGCAATAAAACATTAAAATTAAATAACCATTTGCGATATCCGGGAAAGGACTAAACAGCATGATTGAGATGGAAAAAGCGCAGCGAATGAGCCTGACCGCGCAGATTGAATCCACGCTGCGCAGCGCGCTGATTGTGGGGAAGTTGAAGCCGGGTGCCAGGCTGGTGACCCGCGATCTGGCGGCACAGCTGGGGACCAGCATCACGCCGGTGCGCGAAGCGCTGCTGCGTCTGGTTTCCGCCGGGGCGCTGGACGCCACGCCCGCTGCGGCGTTTCTGGTGCCGGAGATCTCGCTGGCGCGCTATCAGGAGATTACGCTGATCCGTAAGCAGCTTGAAGGGTTGGCGGTAAGGACCGCCGCGCCGCTGGTGACGAAAAAGCAGCTGACGGCGTTAAAAAAACTCTGCACGCGCTTTATGCAGGCCAAGCTGAACGGTGACGTTGAAACGGCGCTGGAAGCCAACCGCGCGTTTCGGTTTACGCTCTACGCCTGTGCGAAAATGCCGACGCTGGAGGCGATCATTGAGCAGCTGTGGGTGCAGATTGGCCCCTGCTTTAACTATCTCTACCCGCAGTCAACGGAGATGGCGCAGGGGCATCATAACTACGACCTGCTGCTGGACGCGTTAGAGACGGGCGATGGGGAAACCTGCGAAAAGCTGATTCTGAAAGCGATCGATGACGGCGCGGAAATTCTGACCGACCACTATTTCAAAAAGGCTTAGCGGCTCGCCTTCCTGGAAAACTGCCACAGAAACCAGGGCGCACCGATAAACGCGGTGAGCAGCCCGGCGGAAACCGGCCAGGGCCAGGCGATATTGCGCCCCAGCCAGTCGGCCAGCACCATCAGCGTTCCGCCAATCAGCGCGGCGGCACAGAGCTGATGGCGCAGCGCCCGCGCGCCCAGCGACCTGGCGCACTGCGGGGCCAGCAGGCCGATAAAGCTCAGCGGCCCCACCAGCAGCGTCCCGGCGGCGGTGAGCAGGGATATCAGCAGCAGCACCAGCAGGTTAGTCCGGCGCAGGCTGACTCCCAGCGACTGCGCGGTTAGCTGGCCGAGGCCGAGAAGCTGCAGCCAGCGCTGCATCAGCAGCGCCAGCGGGCACAGCACGGCAGCGGCAATCACCGATTCAACGGCCATGTGCACATCAATCCCGGCGGTAGAACCGGTGCTCCAGTTCAGCAGCATCAGGGCACGCGGATCCCCGCTCAGCATCAGGATCGTATTCAGCGCCCCGGCGAGGCTGGTCAGGCTCAAGCCGATCAGCACCACCTTCTGCGGGTTAAACCGGCTGCGTGCGCCAAACACAAACAGCAGCAGCATCGCCAGCAGGCTGCCCGCTATCGCCGGGGCGAGCATCATGGTCATCGGCAGCGGCGTCAGCAGCACGGTCAGCAGCACCGCCAGCGCGGCACCGCTGCTGATACCGGTCAGCTCCGGGCTGGCCATGACGTTGCCGGTCAGCCGCTGGATCAGCACGCCCGCACAGGCCAGCATCATCCCGGCACAGAGCGCACCGGTTATTCTCGGCCAGCGCCAGGCCAGCAGGTGTGAGGTCAGCGCGCCCGGCGGTTCCCGGTTAAGCCACAGCGAGGCGGGCAGCGCCAGCGCTAACAGCAGCAGCAGAATGCCCAGCTGACGGATTTTAAAATCGGCGACGGCCGGGCCGGCAGGCTGCACGACGGGCGATCCCGTTACCCGCTGGCGTAACAGCAGTACCAGCAGCAGCGGTGCGCTGAGCAGAGCGGTGACCGCCCCCGCCGGAATATCCCCGGCGGCGGGGGAAAAATGCAGCGCCAGCTGATCGACCAGCGTCAGCATCACCGCGCCGGACAGCACCGTGACGAAGAGCTGATGCTGAAAGCGCCGGATGCCGCTGGCCCTGACGATGGCAGGCGCGGCCAGGCCGATAAAGCTGATAATCCCCACCTGGCTGGTGATGATGGCACTGAGCACCACCGCCACGCTCAGCGCCGCAATGCGCACCTTCACCACCGAAATCCCCAGCGCGCTGGCCTGCTGCTCCGACAGGCCTAGAACGGTCAGCGGCCTGTTCAACAGCAGGCTGATAAACAGTGCTGCGCACAGCGCGAGCGCCAGCACAATACCGCTCCGCCAGCCGCTTTGCGTTAACGCACCGGCCTGCCAGCTGAACAGATCGCTGAGGTAGTCGTGATTAAAAAGCACCAGCAGGGTATTCAGCGAGTTGCCGTACAGGCTGAGCACCATCCCCACCAGGATCACGCTGAGCGGTGCGAAGCGACGACCGGCGGCGAGTTTCATTAACAGCAGAACGGCGATTGCCGAGCCGCAGAGCGCCATAACGGGCAGGCCGAGGGTCAGCAGACCGGGCGCGAAGACCAGGGCGGCGGACATCGCCAGGTTAGCCCCGGCGGCCACGCCAAGCGTGCCCGGCTCCGCCAGCGGATTTTGCAGCACCTGCTGAAACAGTAATCCGGCCAGCGCCAGGCCCGCGCCGCACAGCAGGCTGACCGCAACGCGCGGCAGAAAGCTCTGGTCCAGCAGCAGGCTTGAAAGCGACGGCGGGTAGCGTGCCATCAGCGCGAAATAATTGATCGCCACGCAGGCCAGCGCGGCGGCAAAGCAGAGAAGCAGAATAACGGCGGCGGTAACGGACTTCATTGCTCCGCCTCCAGCGCCCGGGTCATATCCCCGGCCAGCGCCAGCCCGGTCGCCAGTCCGCCAAACGGGAAAAAACGGTCCAGATGCGTGACGCGGTCACTTTTAAGCAGCGGCAGCTGCTGCCACAGGCCGTCGGGCTGCCTGGCGCGCCTCAGCCGCGTCATCACCGTGGGCAGCTCGGTGTAAAACAGCCGGTCGCAGGGCAGATCCGCCAGTTCCTCGATGCGTACACGGGCAATGTGCGCAGCGTTGACCGCTTTTTGCCAGGCGTTACGCAGGCCAAGCTGGCGGATAACCGCATCCGCCAGGCTGCCGCGGCCGTAGATCGTCGCGTACCTGCCGTCCTGATCCAGCACCATCACCAGCACCCGCGCCTGCTGGCGTGCCGCGAGACGCAGGCGTAAGTCGTTGAGTTCCCCCGCCACCAGCTGCAGCCAGCGCGTGGCGGCGGCCTCAGCGCCAAGCCGCCGCCCGGTTTGCTGCGTCCAGTCGTGCAGCGCCTGCCACGGTTTGCCCGAGGCATACCAGGCCGTGACCGTTTCCAGCGGGGCAATGGCCGCCATTTTGGCCATCACCGGCGCGGAAAGCACATCGCTGATAATCAGCGATGGCCGCAGGGCGTCGAGCAGTTCCATATTGGGTTCCCAGAACGGCCCGATGTCCTGTACGCTGGCAGGCAACGCCGGCTGCGGGATGCGCCGGCGAAAATAGCCGGTGTCCGAAATCGCCAGCGGCGTCACGCCGATACTGAGCAGCGTTTCCGCCGCCGCCCAGTTAATCGCCACGATACGCTGCGGGTTCACCGTCGGCAAACCCGCACGCGCCGCCAGCGGCAGCATCAGCAGCATTTTCAGACAGCCACGGCGGCTGAACCCGGACATCAGAAGTTCAGTTTCAGCGAGCCGATAAAGGTGCGCTCCTGGCCCGGGTAGCAGCTGGTATCACCGTCGCAGGTGCCCACGTAGTGGCGGTCAAACAGGTTCTGCACGTTGACGCCGACCTGGATATTTTTGTTCACCTGGTATTTCGCACCGGCATCCACCAGGGTGAAGTTCTTAACCTGGACGGTGTTAGCGTTATCGCCGTACATGCTGCCGACGTAGCGCACGCCGGAACTCAGCATCAGCCCGTCAAACAGCCCCTGATGGAAGCCGTAGTTGAGCCACGCGGAGGCCATGTTTTTCGGCACGTTCGCCTGCTGCTTACCTTCGTCGCCGTTGTTGCTTTTAGTGATTTCCGCATCCGTCCAGCTGTAAGACGCCAGCGCATCAAGGTTATCCGTCAGCTTCGCCTGGGTTTCCCACTCGATCCCACGGGAACGCACTTCGCCGGAGGCGATCTGATAGCCGGTTGCGCTGCCGTTGACGATCTCATTGGTCAGCACGTTGGATTTGGTGATTTCAAACGCGGCCAGGGTCATCAGCAGGTTGCTGTCCGGCTGGTATTTCACCCCCACCTCATACTGATGCGCCTTGCTGGGATCGAAGGTGCGGTTCTGGCTGTCGGTGCCGCTGTTAGGTACAAACGACTCGGCGTAGCTGATGTACGGTGCCACGCCGTTACCGAGCAGATAAGTCAGCCCCGCACGGCCGGTCCAGGCGTCTTTATCGATCCACGAGGTGCTGCTGGTCAGGTTGTTCTGCGTGCGCATGCTGATATCGTCATGGCGCCCGCCCAGCGTTAACAGCCACTGGTCCGTCAGGCGGATTTGATCCTGCAGATAGACGCCCAGCTGCTGGGTGGTTTGATCGTTGTTGTTCACCGCGTTGGTCGGGTCGGCAATATCCAGCCCGTAGACCGGGTTGCTCAGGCTCAGGGCCGGTGCCACCGCGCTGAAGCGTTTGGCGTTCCCGTCCAGCCAGCTGTAATCCACCCCGGCCAGCAGCGTGTGCGCGACCGACGCCGTGTTGAAATCCATCTGCAGCTGGTTGTCGAGGTTAAAGGCCTTCATGTGCTCGTCAAACCGAATGGCGTTGCGCGAGACGCTGTCCGTGGTGAAGTCCGGATCGCCCGCCAGCAGGTTGTTTAAAATCGTGTCGGTCTGGCCGTAGCGCAGGTTCTGGCGGAACTTGACGCTTTCCGCCAGCTGCTGGCTGAATTCGTAGCCAACGCTGTACTGCTCCTGGCGGAAGCGGTTGTAGCTGTAGTCGCCCAGCAGCGTGTCGGTGGCTTTGCCGCCCGGCGTGGTGAGTACGGCGATGGTGCCGCCGGAGGTGTCGCGCAGGCAATCGGCACGCAGCGTCAGGCTGGTGTCCGCCGAGGGGATCCAGGTCACCGTTGGCGCCAGGTAAACGCGGTTGTCTTCCACGTGCGGCCCGTCGCGATACTGGAACTGGGTATCGCTGTCGCGCGCCAGGCCGACCACGCGATACAGCCACTCGCCGTCCTCGTCCAGCTTGTCGCTCATATCAAACTGTGCCTGGCGGCGGTTGAAATTCCCCAGCTGCACTTCCACTTCATGCACGCCGCGCGCGTCCGGCATTTTGCTGACGCGGTTGATAATCCCACCCGCATCGCCCAGGCCGAACAGCGTGGAAGAGGGGCCACGGACAACGTCCACGCGCTCCAGCGCGTAGGGCTCGGTGCGGAAATAGCTGTAGCTGTTGTTCAGCTGGCGCAGGCCGTCGCGATAGTCATTGGTGGTCAGGGCGTTGAAGCCGCGAATGTAAATCCAGTCGTAGCCCTTGGGGTCAACGCCGTAGGTTTCGGTTTTCACGCCCGGCACGTAGCGCAGCGCCTCGGTAACGGTCTGCACGTTCTGGCTATCCAGCTGCTGGCGGGTAATTACCGACACCGACTGCGGCACTTCGATCAGCGGGGTATCGGTTTTGGTGGCGCTGAGGGTTTGCTGCGGCACGGCGTCGGCGTTATTCACGCTGGCGGTTACGGTGAGCGTGCCGTCGGCCGAGGCGGAAGGGGTGACGGAGACGGTGCCGCCGATCAGCTTCCACGTCAGGCCGCTGCCGCTGAGCACGCGGTCCAGGGCGCTTTCCAGCGACAGGGTGCCGCTCACCGCCGGGGCCATTTTGCCGTCAAGCGATGCCGGTGCGGCAATCAGCTGAACGCCCGCCAGCCTCGCCAGCTGGTTCAGCGACGTTGACAGCGGCTGCGCGGGCAGAGAAACCGACAGGGCTGACGCCGCGTAAGTGCTGCAGACCGGCAGCGCTGCCGCAATCACCACGGCAAGGTGCTGTGTACGAAACGAGCGTAGAGCAGAAAAAACGGCCATTCATAATCCCCAGATTTAAGATGAATAATAATCATTCTCTTCTGAAGACGCAGCGCACGGCTAAACCCTGACGTCCGTTTTAATTATTTTTTTGTTCAGCGGCGGATAAAACAATAGCCTGCTGATTTTTAATGGTTTTTATTTTCACCGGCAGCACCAGCGGCAGCGATTTCGCAAAGCTCGCGGCGCGGTCGGTGTCAAAACTCCCGCTCACCCTCAGCGCGGCAACGGTCGGTGAATCCGCTTTGATGGACACCTCGCCGTAGCGGGCAAACTCCGCCAGCGCCATGTCCAGCCGTGCGTTGTCCAGCACGATGCGGTCATCCCGCCAGGCGGCGATGCTGTCGGCAGGCAGGGGGGTTCGCTTAACCAGACGCCCTTCGGCATCGCCTGTCGCACGTTCGGAAGCGTGGAGCACGGCCAGATGCGCACGGGCCTGCGGCAGATGCAAATGCTGCATCGCCCGCCACCAGCCGTTTTGCCAGCTGCCGCGCGGGCCAACGCGCACCGCGCCGCTGCGGACCGCCACATCGGTGCCGTCGCCGCTCAGGGTATGCGGCAGGTAGCGCACGCTGAATTCGGTACCCACCACGGTCACGCGCGACGGGCCGCTGAACACCGCAAAGGGCTGCTGCGGGCTATGTGCCACCTGGAAGAAAGCCTGCCCCTGCGGCATCTCCACTTCCCGGCGGCGGGGGTAATAGCGCACGGTCAGCTGCGTGCCGGCATCCAGCGAGATCCGACTGCCGTCGGGGAGATCGACGGTGCGCATCTCGCCGCGACCGGTCTGCCAGCTGGCACTGTAAACCGGGGCGGCAAACTCATCGCGCAGCGGCAGCCACAGCACCGCCGCCAGCAGAACCAGTGCACAGCCGTACACGACGGGCCGCCAGAAGGTACGGCGAACGGGGGCAGGGCGCAGATGATCTACCGCTCCGGCGGGGATGGCCGCCGTTTGCTGCCACAGTCCCCTCAGGTCTTCATACTCTGCACGGTGTGCCGGGGTTTGCAGCCAGCGCTGGAACGCATCCTGTTCGCTCAGGCTCAGGCCTTCCTGCTGGCGAAGCAGCCAGCGGATTGCCTGTTCAGCTATTGCCTGCTTATCCTGCGTCGTCATTGTGACCTCCCTGTTTTTCATCCCGCCAGCTGTCACGGCTGGCGCGGCAGGCCAGCATGGCGCGAATAATGTGTTTTTCCACCATGTTGATTGAAATCCCCATGCTGGCCGCGACGTCACTCTGCGACTGGCCGTCAATGCGATGGCGGATAAAGGCTTCGCGGCAGCGGGGTGGCAACTGCTCTATGGCAGCGACGATGTGGTCAACATACTGCTGGTTTTCCAGCAGGCTGTCGGGCTGTTCGTGACCGGGTGCCGCCAGCTCGTCGGTATCCACATCCGGCGCATCTTCATGCTGTTTTTGCAGGCGATAGCGATCGACCAGCAGATTTCTGGCGATATGGTAAAGCAGGCCGCGGTGCGAGGAAACCTGTTCCGGGGAGGCCAGCGCGCGGCTGAACGTCTCCTGGGTAAGTTCTTCCGCCAGATGCTTATCCCGCAGTTTGCCGCTCAGAAAGCGGAACAGTTCGGTGTAGTAACGCTCAAACGCTGACAATGTGGCATCCCAACAACCGCAGATTTGTGCGGACATGAAAGAGAGACGGAGTATCTGAATGAAAATAGTTATCGTTCTTAACGACCGGCGGCAATCATATAGTAATCATTGGGGAAAGGGCGAGTGAAAAGAATTCGCGGTTAACGCGGGTGCTGGCGGGCCAACATCGCGCTAAACCCGTTGATAAGGCGCAAACCTGCGGGGATAAATAGCGGCGCGGGTTCGGACGGTATGCGGTCCCCGTTTCAGGGACCGCCCACCTGCGGTTATTTCGGCAGGCTTTCCAGCGCGGCGCGCAGATTTTTCAGCGAGGTGGTGATGATGCTCCAGGCATCCTTCGGCTTATCGTGTTCGATGATAAACCACTTCACGCCGCTGGCCTTCGCGGCAGGCAGAATCGTTTTCCAGTCCAGCAGACCTTCGCCCAGCGGGGCAAAGTTCATTTCGTCATCGCGGATGCCGATCGAGGCATTATCCTTGGCGTGAATAGCAAACACGCGGCCCGGATACTCTTTCAGAATACGTGCGGGGTCCTGACCACCGCGCGATACCCACGCCGCGTCCATTTCCAGCTTCAGGTTGGCGGGCTGCGAGTGCTTAAAGATGATGTCCAGCGCGGTGACGCCGTCGTACTTCTTCATTTCAAAATTATGGTTGTGGTAGCCCAGCTGGATGCCGTCCTTGTGAAGCTTCGCGCCCAGTTTATCCAGCCGCTGCGCGTAGTCGATCCAGCCCTGGGTGCTGTCCGGGCGATCCTGCGGTTCAATCCACGGCACCACGATGGTGCTGTTGCCTACCGCCTTGTTAAAGGCCACGGTTTGCTGATAGTCCTGCTCCAGCGCCTTCAGCTGGACGTGTGAAGAGGTAACCGTCAGCTGATTTTTCTCCAGCAGCGCCTTCAGCTGTGCAGCATTCAGATCGTGCGTGCCGACCAGCTCCACATGCTTAAAGCCCGCCTTGTGCGCCATCGCGAACTGCTCGGCTGGTGTACCGACATTGCGCAGCGTATACATTTGCAGCGCGATTTCATCATCCACCTGCGCCGCCGAAGCCAGGCCAGACGCGGTGCTCAGGGCCGCCAAAAGGCCCACCGTTGCCATCAAATTTTTCATCAATTTTCATCCTGTTATTAATAAGTAATCGATTACAAACTACGATCAAAAGTAATCGATTACAAAATGCAGAAGTGATTTCTGTGATCGGGGTCATTATGCCGGGGAGGGGTACAGACGGTGCAGGAACCAATCAGGGACTGACCGTTCTGGTGACATAGCCCTGCCCGAACATGAGCATTCCGGATGGATCGTTTAACAATGCAGTGCCCAGAATTGGTCGGATTAATCGCTGGCAGGTCGAAACCAGAAATTGCTGCATCAATTGATATACCCCTTAAGGTATGTGCTACCCGCATTGATTATTTATCTGAGTGATGGTGAACAGTGAAAACTTTTTCATCCGGTACGTTTACGGCCATTATCGTTAAGTCATTTATTCATGAAGTCAGACCGCCAGTCGAGTCAGAACCTGCTTGAGTAAAATTATGTAGCAGGGTGACGCGGGCATACTATACAATCGCGGGCGTATTCTGAATGGGGAAGCCAGCAGCAGCGCTTTGACATAACTAACGGAATATAATAGAGATATTTTTAATTTTCAACCGCAAGGCATCGTTAAATCAGTCAGTTTAAATAATAAGACTTTCCACAAACGCCCCTGTGAGTTTGTCGGAATATAATGCTTCACCAGCAAAACAATATTAATCGGACTTTATATGAATAAGAAATTGAGTCTCGCTGCATTAGCTGTTACGGGTGTTATTTTTAGTTCAGCGTCTTTCGCTGCCGGCTTCGATTGTAATAAAGCCAGCGGCTATGTTGAACAAACCATCTGCTCAACGCCCGCGCTGTCGGCGCTGGACGATAAAGTCAGCGGCTTATACGGCCAGGCCATTAAGCAAAACCCGGATAATAAAGCCGCCATCAGAAAATCGCAGCTGGCATGGTTAAAAGAGGTTCGTAATAAGTCCACGTCATTCACCGAGCTGCAAAACGCCTACGCGAACCGCGTGAACGACCTGAATGCGATTGTCAGCGGCAGCGCACAGTCGGCGGCGGTTTCCGGCAGCCAGCCTCAGTCTGCTGTACCGGCAGCCGTTGCACCAGTACCACAGGCCGCACCCGTTGCTCAGAGTGCAGCACCCGTAGCGAGTGCGGGCCAGGCGTCGGTAGAACGCTCCTGCCAGGTGCAGGTCACCTACAGTAAAGACGCTGTCGACCAGTACATCACCAACCAGAAAACCCAGCCAAACCGGCTGCGCGTCACCGATAACGGCGACAGCTTTATCATTCACTTCGAACGTTTTTACGGGCTGGGTGATATGAACAGTGAATTTATTTCACCGCGCGGCAGGGAGTTTATGAACGTTAAGCAGGAGCAGGACGGCACCACCTCCTTCTACCGTAAAAGCGAGGCCAACGGGTTCCTCAGCTTTATCTTCACCTCGGTGAAAGGCAGCATGAAGCCAAGATTTGATGCCAGTCTTTATGACTGCCGTACCGGCGTAGCGGCGAGTGCCAGCCAGCAACAGCCAGCGGTGAATGCGCAGCCCGGTGCCGCACCATCTGCCGCCGCCGGTGAAGTGAAAACCTACCATTTAACAGCGACGTCCGCCGTGCTTGATCCAATTGAGATGGATTTTCGCAGCAGCTCGGCGCTGGATATGAAAGTCTATAACAACGCCAAAAATTATGCCGACGGCAGCGATGACCGCTATCGCATGTTAAGTATCTACCGGGATTACGGCGTGTCGGTGGCTGATTTCGACAACATCGTTATTCCGCAGTGCCGTGCCGAAACGGACAGCCTGACGAATGAGAGTAAGGCCGTGCAGAGCCAGTGGGGCACCTTCAGCAGCGATCCGTCCACCCGCGAGCGTCAGCAAAAAGAGCGGTCGGACTATCTGCAGCAGTGGACGCAGCGTTTCCAGGCAGCCACGGACAGAATGCAGCAGTGCTGGTCGGAAGCGGCATTGCGCGTGCCTGAACATACGCCCCGTTGATTATTTTCCCCGGCCGGAGCGGAAATCGAACGCGTTCCGGCCGGGTTAAAACAATACCCCGCATCGGCGGGGTAGTTTCCTTTCATCGTTACTTCAGCGAGCCCGAAGTCAGCGTCGCGCTGTTTTCCGCTGGTGCATCCCGGTTTTTGTCCGGTGCCGGGCTGTCCAGATCGCGGCGGATGCCGATGCGGAACACCCCGGACAGCATCAGCGCACCGAGAATGGCAATCGCGCCCAGCAGATACAGCCCCGCCGCCGATGAATTGAAGGTGTTTTCGGCCCATACGCGGATATTCGGTGCAACAAAACCGCCCAGATTGCCCAGCGAGTTGATCAGCGCAATCCCTGACGCCGCCGCCGCACCGCCCAGATAGCTGGTGGGGAAGGTCCAGTAGATCGGCTGCACCGCCAGCAGGCCAGCGCAGCCGATGCACAGCACGACAAATGCCCAGACCGGCGTTGCCGCTAACATCCCCGACAGCGCCACACCCAGGCCGCCGCACAGCAGAGTGATAGTGCCGATCCAGCGCCTTTCTTTGCGCTTCGTCGACAGGTGCGGAATGTACCAGGCCGCAAACAGGGCGCAGAGCCAGGGAATGCCGGACAGCACGCCGACGATAAAGCCGACTTTCTGGCCGGAAAGGGCGGCTACCTGCGAAGGCAGGAAGAACGCAATGCCGTAGGAACCCACCTGGATGGTAAAGCAGATCATGCACAGGTAGAGCACGCGCGGATCGCACAGGGCTTTCAGGATCCCCTGCGGGCCGTGGTTGACCTTGGCCTTCTCTTCTTTCTCAATTACCCGGCTGAGTGCCTGCTTCTCTTCTTCGTTAAGGAACTTACAGCGCCGGTCGGCAGGCTTATCGTCCAGATAGAAATAGGCCACCACGCCAACGAACGCCGCCAGTAATCCTTCCACCAGGAACATCAGCTGCCAGTTGTGTAAGCCCCACATATCGTGGATGGTTAACAGCGCGCCGGATGCCGGGCCGCCGAGGATAAAGGCGATCGGCGGGCCAAACCAGAAGTAACCGGCCACCTTAGCGCGGACGTTCAACGGGAACCAGAAGGTGAGATACAGCATCACGCCCGGCATAAAACCGGCCTCGGACGCGCCGAGGAAGAAGCGCAGGATGATAAAGGTTTGCTCATCGTGGGCGAACATCATCGCCGCAGAGATCAGCCCCCAGGTCACCATGATGCGGGAAAGCCACACCCGGGCACCCACTTTATACAGCAGAATGTTGCTGGGCACTTCGAACAGCGCATAGCCGATAAAAAACACCCCGGCACCAAACGCGTAGGCGGCATTACTTAAACCGGTATCCACCTGGAATGCCTCTTTGGCAAAACCAATATTGGCGCGATCTAAATAGGCCATAACATACATCAGTGCCAGAAACGGCAGCAGGCGGATAATAGATTTACGTACTGCCGAATTAACAACTTTATCATCTTCAGTCTGACTCATAGGAGTGCTTCCACGTTGAGTGTTATGCAGTCGGTCTCTTCGATAATAACGTCATAAGGCATTCTGCTATCCCGCCATTATTTAATGGCGGGATAGCAGAAAATTGACAGGATTAATAATGAGAGTTTTTTACTTTAACCATTCGCGGCCATCAGGCCATGAGTAATCCAGTAATGTTTGCGCTTTCATTTTCACGCCATAGCCCGGTTGCTGTAGCGGATAATATCTTCCGCGTTTAATGATTAAAGGCTCTTCAAAGTTTTCATGTAAATGATCGACATATTCCAGCACGCGATTTTCCAGCGAGGCGGATACCGCGATATAATCGAACAGCACGATATTGAGCGAATACTGGCACAGGCCAACACCGCCGCCGTGCGGGCAAACCGGCACGCCAAATTTCGCCGCCATCAGCACCACCGCCAGCACCTCGTTCAGGCCACCGAGGCGGGCCGGATCGAGCTGGCAGAAGTCCATGGCACCGGCCTGGAAGAACTGTTTAAACATCACGCGGTTGTGGGCGTGCTCGCCGGTGGCAATGCCGATATCACCGATCCTCGCCTTAATCGCCGCATGGCCGAGAATATCATCCGGGCTGGTTGGCTCCTCAATCCACAGCGGATCGAACTGTGCCAGTTTGCGCATCGCCGCAATGGCCTGGTCTACGCCCCAGATCTGGTTGGCGTCCATCATCAGCTTGCGGTCCCAGCCCAGTTCCTCGCGCAGAATGGCCGCACGCCGCATGTCCTGTTCCAGATCCGCCCCGACTTTTTGCTTCAGGTGCGTCCAGCCATCGGCGACCGCCTGGCGCGCCAGCTGGCGCATTTTCTCTTCCGAGTAGCCCAGCCAGCCTGCGGCGGTGGTATAGCCCGGGAAGCCGTATTCAAACATCTCCTGCTCGCGCTGCGTTTTGCCGCTCTCGACGCGGCGCAGCAGGGTCAGCGCCTCTTCCGGGGTTAACACGTCGGTGATGTAGGTGAAATCGATGCACTTCACCACCTCTTCCGGCTTCATATCCACCAGCAGTTTCCACACGGTTTTATTTTCCGAGCGCGCCCACAGATCCCAGAGCGCATTAATAATTGCCGCGGTGGCTAAATGAATAACGCCTTTTTCCGGCCCGACCCAGCGCAGCTGGCAATCACCGGAAACCAGCTCGTGCCAGAACTGACCAAAATTAGCGGTGATCTCTTCCAGCGTGCGGCCAATAACAAATAATTCAGCTAAAGACTTTACTGCGCTGACGCAGAGATCGTTTCCCCGGCCAATAGTAAAGGTCAGTCCGTAGCCTTTTAAATCTTCCCGATCGGTTATCAGGGTGACATACGTTGCGGAATAATCAGATATTGCATTCATCGCATCAGAACCGTCGAGGTTTCTGGACGTTGGGAAACGAATATCTTTAACGCTGATATCCTTGATCGCGATCGCCATTTTATCTCCTGATTTATTTATAGGTCGTTATAAAAAGTAGGGTAAGGCTCAGTTGATAATTGGAGTGTATCGGCGGTTGTAGAACGAAAGATGAGCACGTGGTTATATTTTGATGAGGTCTGAGTTTTTATGTTTTTTATGTGTTTTTAATTTGTTATTGAGGTGTAACAAAAATGATACCTGTACAAGCGAGTTGAATCTCAACCCCGAGAATCAGGGCGATAAAAGACAGGAGGGGCCGTCATGCCGCGGCGAGGGCGGGTTCACAGTACAGGGAGACATCAAAATCAAAGCGGGCTACCAGTCCATGATGCCCCGGCAGAAGTGCCGATACCCTCATGGTCTGGTTTTTTATTGGCGCTAAATCCCTTCAGGCTAAATGATTTTACTCACAGCCAGATTGCTTCAGTGGTTAATACGGGCCGCGTAAAACAACCGGCGGCATTACGCCGCCTGATCCTGCGGGATCTCAATATCGGCGCTGACGCGCAGCCCTTCGCTGTCAAAGACCATGCACTGGTGCGGATAGAAGGACGGGCGCAGCGACTGATAAGGGCGGAAGGAAACATCGCCGGGCAGCAGCATTTTAAAGCCGTCGTGGCCGTAGCTCTGACCGAACAGATAGGTGTTGTTGCCCAGCCGCTCCACCACCTCGCAGTGGAAGTCCAGCTGTAGCGGGGCGTCGCTGTTAATGCGCAGATGCTCGGGGCGGATACCCAGCGTCAGCGCCTCACCCGGCTGCAGCAGCCGCTGCGGGGCAGGCAGCGCCAGGGTGCTTTGCCCATCGTTAATGCTGACCAGCAGCCCGGTAGCGCTGCACTCCACGACCTGAGCGGGCAGGAAATTCATCTTCGGTGAGCCGATAAAGCTCGCCACAAAGCGGTTAACCGGATTGTAGTAGAGGGCCATCGGCGAGCCGACCTGCTCAACCTTGCCGTAGTTCATCACCACAATCTTATCGGCCAGGGTCATCGCCTCAACCTGATCGTGGGTCACATAGACCATGGTGGTTTTCAGTTCCTGATGCAGCTTGGCGATGTGCAGGCGCATCTCAACGCGCAGCTCGGCGTCCAGGTTTGACAGCGGCTCATCGAACATAAACACCTTCGGGTTGCGCACAATCGCCCGGCCAATCGCCACGCGCTGGCGCTGCCCGCCGGAGAGCTGCTTCGGTTTGCGGTCCAGCAGGTGGGAAAGCTGCAGCGTTTTGGAAACCATCTCCACCTGGTGGCGGATCTGCTCCTTCGGTACGCGGTTGACCTTCAGGCCGTAGCCCATGTTTTCCGCCACGGTCATATGCGGGTAAAGCGCGTAGGACTGAAACACCATCGCCACGCCGCGATGGGCGGGGGCGACGTCGTTGACCATCTCATCGCCAATCAGGATCTCGCCGCCGCTGACTTCCTCCAGCCCGGCAATCAGCCGCAGCAGGGTGGATTTGCCGCAGCCGGAAGGGCCAACGAATACGGCAAATTCGCCAGCTTCGATATCCAGTTGAATATTTTTCAGCGTTTCGGTTGCGCCGAACTTCTTGCTCACGCTTCTCAGTCTGATGCTGGACATGCGGATCCTCATCGGGAATGTTTTCAGGGTTAAATGTATTACGTATTACAAATCTTCACTTCAGCGCTTCAACCGTTGTGGGAAGCGGGTTGACTATAACCCCCTGATGACAAGCACCCTACCGGCTAGTTTGATTTATGCAATGCCGATCACACATTGATAAATATGGGCTGGTGGGATCGGGTGCTCTTGCGTAGCGTATGACATCAACAGGTTTTGGTTCCTCTCGCTCTACAGGCTGATTTCCACCGGTTAACGACCTGCGAACTCAGCGATAAAACATAAAAATGTCATACCTTCACATGAGGTCAGCAATGAAATTGAAAACGAGCATCTCGCTGTTACTGTCCGCACTGATGGCCACGCAGGCCGCCTACGCCGCGCAGCAGCTCACCGTCTGGGAAGATATTAAGAAATCGGACGGCATCAAAACCGCCATCGCCGACTTCCAGAAGCAGCATAACGTTGAAGTCAAAGTGCAGGAGATGCCTTTCGCCCAGCAGATTGAGAAGCTGCGTCTGGATGGCCCGGCCGGTATCGGCCCCGATGTACTGGTGATCCCGAACGACCAGCTCGGCAGCGCCGTGGTGCAGGGTCTGCTATCGCCAATCACCGTGGATGCGGCGCATCAGGCGGCGTATACCCCGTCGGCGATGGCCGCGTTTATCCAGAACAACGTGGTGTACGGCATTCCGAAAGCGATTGAAACTCTGGTGCTGATTTATAACAAGGATCTGCTGCCGTCGCCGCTGAAAACCCTCGACGAGTACCGCACCTTCTCGCAGAAGCAGCGTGAAGCCAAACAGTACGGCCTGCTGGCGAAGTTCGACCAGATTTACTACAGCTGGGGCGCGATTGCGCCGATGGGCGGCTACATCTTCGGCAAGGACGGCAAGGGCGGGCTGAACACCCACGATATCGGCCTGAACACCCCGGGCAGCATAGAGGCCGTGACCTACCTGAAGAGCTTCTTCACCCAGGGCCTGCTGCCGGGCGGCATCCTCGGGGATAACGGGCTGAACGCCATCGATTCCCTGTTTACTGAGAAAAAAGCGGCGGCGGTGATTAACGGCCCGTGGGCGTTCCAGCCGTATGAAGCGGCGGGCATCAACTACGGCGTGGCACCGCTGCCCGATCTGCCAAACGGCAAACCGATGAGTTCATTCCTCGGCGTGAAGGGCTATGTGGTGTCCACCTGGAGCAAGGATAAAGCGCTGGCGCAGCAGTTTATCGAGTTCATCAACCAGCCGCAGTACGTCAAAGAGCGCTATCAGAAAACCCAGGAGATCCCACCGCTGCTGGCGCTGATGAATGACCCGATTATCAAAGACGATGAGAAAGCTAACGCCGTTGCGGTACAGGCCGCACGCGCCTCCGCCATGCCGGGCGTACCGGAAATGCAGGAAGTGTGGGGACCGGCCAATGCCGCTCTGGAACTGAGCGTGTCCGGCAAGCAGGAGCCGAAGGCCGCCCTCGACGGCGCGGTGAAGCAAATCACCATGCAGATTGAAGCCATGCAGGCCAGTAATCAGTAAGTCAGCGTCGCATGGCGGCCCGAATCAGGAAGCAAGAAGGATAATGGTGTGATGATTTCCCCCAGTGAAAAACTGATGCTTAACAAACGCTCGCGGCAGCACGCCGTAACGGGCGTACTGCTGGCGCTACTGCCGGGCTTCGGCCAGTTCTATCATCGCCAGTGGGCGAAAGGATTGTGCTTTTTAATCCTGCTCGCCAGCTTTGCCGGCGTGTTCCATGATTTCCTGCAGCAGGGGCTGTGGGGACTGGTGACGCTGGGGGAAGAGGTGCCGCGCGACAACTCCATCTTCCTGCTGGCGGAGGGGATTATCAGCGTGCTGATTATTGCCTTTGGCCTGACGCTGTGGGGGCTGTCGTTCCGCGACGCGTGGCTGAACGGTCGCCGCCGCGATAACGGCGAGCAGCTGCACGGGGTGCGCAAGCAGTATCAGATCCTGCTGCGCGAGGGCTTCCCCTATCTGATGATCACCCCGGGGTTTATCCTGCTGGTGTTTGTGGTGGTGTTCCCGATCCTGTTCGGGTTCGCCATCGCCTTCACCAACTACAACCTGTACCACACGCCGCCGGCGAAGCTGGTTGACTGGGTGGGGATGAAGAACTTTATCAATATCTTCACCTTATCCATCTGGCGCTCCACCTTCTTCGACGTACTGCAGTGGACGGTGGTCTGGACGCTGCTGGCAACGACGTTACAGTGTAGCGTGGGCGTGATGCTGGCGATTCTGGTGAACCAGAAAGATCTGCGCTTCAAGCCGCTGATCCGCACCATTTTCATTCTGCCGTGGGCGGTGCCGGGCTTTGTCACCATTCTGGTGTTTGCCGGGATGTTCAACGACACCTTTGGCGTGATCAACAATTCGATTCTTGACTTCTTCGGCATTGCGCCGAAGGCGTGGATGACCGATCCGTTCTGGACCAAAACCGCGCTGATTTTGATGCAGACCTGGCTTGGCTTCCCGTTTGTGTTCGCCATGACCACCGGCGTGCTGCAGGCGATCCCTGACGACCTGTACGAAGCGGCGATGATGGACGGGGCCAGCGCCTGGACGCGGCTGAAAACCATCACGCTGCCGCTGGTGATGTACGCCATCGCGCCGATCATCATCACCCAGTACACCTTCAACTTTAACAACTTCAACATTATCTATCTGTTTAACAACGGCGGCCCGGCGGTGGCCGGGTCAAACGCCGGTGGCACCGACATTCTGGTTTCGTGGATCTACAAGCTGACCATGTCGTCTTCGCAGTATGCGATTGCCGCCACCATTACGATCCTGCTGTCGATTTTTGTGGTCGGCGTGGCGCTGTGGCAGTTCCGGGCCACCAAATCGTTCAAACAAGATGAAATGGCGTAAGGGCACAGTCATGGCGAAATCAGTAAGTATTAAACGCGAAAAATGGGTGCGCCTGTCGCTGACCTGGCTGGTGGTGCTGATCGTCTCCACTATTATTATCTATCCGCTGGTGTGGACGGTGGGCGCGTCGCTGAACGCGGGCAACAGCCTGCTCAGCAGCTCGATCATTCCGGAAAACGCCTCCCTGCAGCACTACCGCAATCTGTTTAACGGCACGGTGCCGTACCTGAGCTGGTACTGGAACTCGATGAAAATCAGTTTCTTTACCATGGTGCTGACCCTGATCAGCGTCAGCTGTACCGCCTATGCCTTTTCACGATTCCGCTTTAAGGGCCGCCAGAACGGGCTGATGCTGTTCCTGCTGCTGCAGATGATCCCGCAGTTCTCGGCGCTGATTGCCATCTTCGTGCTGTCGCAGCTGCTGGGCTTAATCAACAGCCACCTGGCGCTGGTGCTGATTTACGTTGGCGGCATGATCCCGATGAACACCTATCTGATGAAGGGCTACCTCGACGCCATTCCGAAAGACCTGGACGAGTCGGCGCGCATGGACGGCGCGGGGAACTTCCGCATCTTTATTGAGATCATTATGCCGCTGTCGAAGCCAATTCTGGCGGTGGTGGCGCTGTTCTCCTTCACCGGCCCGCTGGGGGATTTCATCCTCTCCAGCACCATTCTGCGCAGCCCGGATCAGTTCACGCTGCCCATCGGCCTGTACAACCTCGTGTCGCAGAAAATGGGGGCCAGCTATACCACCTATGCCGCAGGAGCGGTGCTGATCGCCGTGCCGGTCGCCATCCTCTATCTGGCGCTGCAAAAATACTTCGTTTCCGGCCTGACATCAGGCAGTACAAAGGGATAAATCATGAAGCGTAAATCACTGTTCATCGCCCTGGCACTGGCCTGGGCGACCCCTCTGCTCGCCGCCACGCCGTCGGTTATCACCCCGATCGGCCAGGTGCCTGCGGATTTTGTTAAGGGCGCGGATATCTCCACGCTGCCGGAGCTGGAAAAGCAGGGCGCGAAGTTCTATAACGCCAACAATCAGTTACAGGACCCGATCGCCATCCTCAAGGCCAACGGCATCAACACCATTCGCCTGCGCCTGTGGGTTGACCCGTATGACCCTGACGGCAAAGCCTACGGCGGCGGCACCAACGATCTGAACACCACGCTGGCGCTGGCCAAACGTGCCAAAGCGGCGGGGATGCAGCTGCTGCTCGACTTCCACTACAGCGACTTCTGGACCGATCCGGGCAAGCAGTTCAAGCCGAAAGCGTGGGAAAAGCTGACCTTCCCGCAGCTGGAAACGCGCATTCACGACTACACCCGCGACACCATCGCCCGCTTTAAGGCCGAGGGCGTGCTGCCGGAAATCGTGCAGATCGGCAACGAGCTGAACGGCGGCATGCTGTGGCCGGAAGGCAAAAGCTGGGGGCAGAACGGCGGCGAGTTTGATCGCCTGGCGGGCCTGCTGAAATCGGCCATCGCCGGCCTGCGTGAGAACCTCAGCGATCCGTCGCAGGTGAAGATCATGCTGCACCTGGCGGAAGGCACCAAAAACGACATGTTCCGCTGGTGGTTCGATGAAATCACCCGCCGTCAGGTGCCGTTCGATGTGATCGGCCTGTCGATGTACACCTACTGGAACGGACCGATCTCCGCGCTGAAGGCCAATATGGATGACATCAGCCAGCGCTATCAGAAAGACGTGATGGTGGTGGAAGCCGCCTATGGCTACACGCTGGAAAACTGCGACAGCGCCGAGAACAGCTTCCAGGCGAAAGAAGAGAAAGACGGCGGCTACCCGGCAACCGTCGCCGGCCAGGCGGCCTACCTGCACGATCTGATGTCGGCGGTGCTGGCGGTGCCGAATCATCGTGGCAAGGGCGTGGTGTACTGGGAGCCGGCCTGGATCCCGGCCAGCGGCAATACCTGGGCCACGCCGGAAGGCATGAAGTACATCCACGACGAGTGGAAGCAGGGCAACGCCCGTGAAAACCAGGCGCTGTTTGACTGCCGCGGCAAAGTGCTGCCGTCCATCCAGGCTTTTCATTAATTGACCGGCCTGCGGGCCGGTACCTCTGACACATTAAGGAAGAAGTATGACTAAATTCCCACCGCTGGCGGCCGGGGTGACCCGCCTGCTGCACGGCGCGGACTACAACCCCGAGCAGTGGTCGCACACGCCGGGCATTATCGATGAAGATGTGGCGATGATGAAGGAGGCCCACTGCAACGTGATGTCGGTCGGCATCTTCAGCTGGGCCAAGCTGGAGCCGGAAGAGGGGCGCTACGATTTCAGCTGGCTGGATAACGTGCTGGACAAGCTGTATGCACAGAACATCCGCGTGTTCCTCGCCACGCCGAGCGGCGCGCGCCCGGCCTGGATGTCGCAGAAATACCCTGAGGTGCTGCGCGTGGGCCGCGATCGCGTGAAGGCGCTGCACGGCGGGCGACACAACCACTGTATGACCTCGCCGGTGTACCGCCAGAAGGTGCAGGCGATTAACGGTCAGCTGGCGGAGCGCTATAGCCATCACCCGGCGGTAATCGGCTGGCATATTTCCAACGAGTACGGCGGCGAGTGCCACTGCGACAGCTGCCAGCAGGCGTTTCGCGACTGGCTGCAGCGCCGCTATCAGACGCTGGAACAGCTGAACCACGCCTGGTGGAGTGACTTCTGGAGCCACACCTATACCGACTGGTCGCAGATTGCCTCGCCTTCACCGCAGGGCGAGATGTCCATCCACGGACTGAACCTCGACTGGCGGCGCTTTATGACCGACCAGGTGACCGATTTCTGCACCCAGGAGATCAAGCCTCTGAAGGCGGTTAACCCGGAGCTGCCGGCCACCACCAACTTTATGGAGTACTTCTACGACTACGACTACTGGAAGCTGTCGCAGGCGCTGGACTTTATCTCCTGGGACAGCTATCCGACGTGGCACAACGAGAAGGATGACACCACGCTGGCCTGCTACACCGCGATGTTCCATGACCTGATGCGCACCCTCAAGCAGGGCAAACCGTTCGTGCTGATGGAGTCCACGCCGGGGGCCACCAACTGGCAGCCGACCAGCAAGCTTAAAAAGCCGGGCATGCATATTCTTTCCTCGCTGCAGGCCGTGGCGCACGGCGCGGATGCGGTGCAGTATTTCCAGTGGCGTAAAAGCCGCGGCTCGGTGGAGAAATTCCACGGCGCGGTGATCGACCACGTGGGTCATCTGGATACGCGCATCGGCCGCGAGGTCAGCGAGCTGGGCCGGATGCTGGACGCCATGACCCCGGTGCTCGGCAGCCGCGTGGAAGCCCGCGTGGCAATTATCTTTGACTGGGAAAGCCGCTGGGCGATGGACAACGCACAAGGCCCGCGCAATATCGGCCTGCACTATGAGCGCACGGTGGTGGAGCACTACCGGAGCTTCTGGGAGCAGGGCGTGGCCGTTGACGTGATCAACGCCGATGCCGACCTGACGCCTTATACGCTGGTGATCGCCCCGATGCTGTATATGGTGCGCGACGGCTTTGCCGAACGCGTGGAGCGCCACCTGCACAACGGCGGGCAGTTCGTTGCCAGCTACTGGACGGGCGTGGTGAATGAAACCGATCTCTGCCATCTGGGTGGCTTCCCCGGCCCGCTGAGGCCGCTGCTGGGCATCTGGGCGGAGGAGATTGACAGCCTGACCGACGAGGAGTCGAACGGTATTCAGGGCATCAAAGGCAACGCGCTGGGGCTGAGCGGCCCGTACCAGGCGCGCGAGCTTTGCGAGCTGATCCATCTTGAGGGCGCCACCGCGCTGGCCCGCTATCAGAGCGATTTTTACGCCGGTCAGCCGGCGGTCACGGTTAATGAAGTCGGTGCCGGTAAGGCGTGGTACATCGCCTCGCGCAACGATCTGACCTTCCACCGCGACTTCTACGGCGCGCTGATTAAGCAGCTGGCGCTGCCGCGCGCCCTTGACGTGACATTCCCGCCGGGGGTGACTGCACATCGTCGTACCGACGGTGAGCAGTCGTTTATCTTCCTGCAGAACTTCACCGCGGTTGAACACACGATTACGCTGCCGGCGGGCATCAGCGACCTGACGGACGGCACGCCGCTGTCGGGGCCGCTGGTCCTGCCGCCGTGGGGCTGCCGCGTGCTGCGCGCGCCGCTGTAACGGCGAATTCACAGGCGGGCGCAGGCCCGCCTTTTTTTATGTCCAGAAGGAGAGAGAGATGGTGAGTCTGAAATCGTTTAAACACTACTTCAGCCGGGAAGCCGGACCGGCAGAGGAGGCCCCCGTTGACAGTGCGCTGCTGGACCAGCTGCTGCGCTGCTTTGGTGGCCGCGACAATATCGTGCAGGTTGATGCCTGCCTGACCCGCCTGCGGGTGACGGTCAACTCGCTGGCGGCGGTGGATTCTGCCGGGCTGCAGCAGGCGGGGGCGATCGGGGTGGTGATCCTCGGCCACGAGGTGCATGCCATCTTCGGCACGCGGTCGGACCGGCTGCGGCAGCTGCTGGATGCGCGTTTCTTCGGCGATGCCTGAGTTTTCAGGGTGACGTTGTCACAATAAAAAAAGGATAACCGGCAACGGTTATCCAATAAAACAGCCAGTGTTCAAGCAGTGATCGTGGAGAGGGCGTTGGCGATTACCACCAGGCCTCGACCTGAACGCCGAAGTTCCAGGTATCGCTGGCGGTACCATCGTCGAAGCTGTTGCCCTGCTCGGAGTCATTCAGGTAGGAGGCAAACACGCGCAGTTCAGGGCGTGACATAAACTCAGGACCGGCCGCCAGACCCAGCGCGAGGGTATATTTCTGCCCGGCCTGTTTGTAGTCGCTGCCGTCTTTGTACTGATCTTTCTGCCAGAAGCTACCCGCTTCGCCGATGCCGCGCACGTAGTCGGTGAACTGGTACTGCGCACGGCCCACGACGGACAGCAGGGTACTCTTATCGCTGTAGGCCGTCAGATCCTGGGCGGAGCCCCAGGTAATCACCTGATTCAGCGACAGGCGGTCGGTGATCGGCAGCAGGCCGGTGTTAATGATGCGATAGCCGGTGGCGTCGCGGGTGTCGTTCCACATATCGTACCAGCCGCCGCCCTGCGAGATAACGTTCTGCGCCAGCCCTTTATTCGCATACTGGAACACCAGCTTCTGATAGCCGCCCCACATATCCTGGCTGATTTCGCCGGTCAGCATCACGCCGTTATCGGCCTCGTACAGCCCGCCGTACTCTTTCTGCTTTTTAGTGGCGTTTGGCATGGCGTAGTCGATACCAAACTCCGTCCAGGCACCGCTCCACGGCTTCCATCCGGCGTAACGCAGGTCGAGGTAGTTGATGTTGACGTCATTATCACCGTCTTCACGGTAGTCAACGTCGTTCGCGTCACCGCGGATCCAGGCGAATGACACGGCACCCGGGCCAACGGTGTAGTTTTCAATACCGGCGCCGGAACCGGAAATGTTCCAGTATTTGGTGTCGATAATGTGCAGATCGTGGCGCTGGTAGTAGCGCTTACCGCCCCAGATCACCGCATTTTTGTCGCCCGGAACCAGGCCTTTAATCTGCAGGTTAAGCTGGCGCAGACCAAACTGCGCATCGTCGCCGAGGGTGGTTTCGTTATCGTTAGACCCGTCGGAGAACATGCTGACCATGCTGTCGACGTAGAAGCTGACGTCGTCCTTTTTGTAGACTTCGCTGCCCAGCTCCACCTCGCCGTAGGTATCGCCTTCGTTGCCAAGACGACCGAGTTTATTCTTCTGCCACTCCTGTATGCCGCCATCCTGCGATACGCCCACGCCGCCGCGCAGATAGCCGTGGAAATCAATGTTATCGATGGCGGCGTATAACGCCGGGGAAGTCAGTGCCGCAGCAAGTGCCACAGCGGTTGCGTGTAGTCTGGTATTCATGTCACCCTCATTTTTGTAATACGTTCACAAAGTGAGAGCAGTAAACGCCCAGTGACGAATACTCCGCAATTTAAATGTCAAGATTGTGTGATTTACTGCAAGTTTTTAGGCGTTTATTGTAACGATTGGTGAGATTGATCACCGAAATATAAATGTGAACGTCGGACTTTTTTATGATTTTATCGACAGTGTGACGGGGTTAACCCGGCCAGGGTTTCGGCTGTGTTACAATTTCCGCATCTGCTACCAGGGAAGCGAGCCATGAAATCGAAGAATTCCACTTTAGAGGATGTTGCCCGTCACGCCGGAGTGTCTTATCAGACCGTTTCCCGGGTGCTTAATAAGTCTGCCAACGTCTCCGAAGCGACGCGCAGCAAGGTTGAGAAGGCGATAGAGGTGCTGCGCTATGTGCCGAATCGCCTGGCGCAGCAGCTGGTCGGCAAGCAGAGCACCACCCTTGGGCTGGTGACCACCTCGCTGGCGCTGCACGCGCCTTCACAGGTGGCCGCTGCGGTAAAACGCTACGCCAACGCGGCGGATTACCAGGTGCTGATCGCGATGATTGATGAGAACGTCAACCAAAGCCTGCAGGATTGTATCAACGAGCTGAAGTCACAGCGCGTCGATAAGGTGATTATTAACGTACCGCTGGAGACGGCAGACGCAGAGCGCATCGTGCAGGAGAACGACGACATCCTGTGCCTGTTCCTGGACGTCGATCCGTTCTCGTCGGTGTTTAACGTTTCGTTTAACCCGGCGGACGGCACCCGCGCCAGCGTCAAATATCTCTACGAACAAGGGCACCGTGAGTTCGCGCTGCTGGCGGGGCCGCAGCATTCGGTTTCCGCCCGCCTGCGGCTGAAAAGCTGGCTGGAGACGCTGGAAGGGTATGGCCTGCAGCCGATCAGCGTGATCCACGGCAACTGGGACGCGCAGAGCGGTTTTAGCGGCATCCTGCAGATGCTGCATGAAACACCGCGCTTCAGCGCGCTGCTGGTCGGCAACGATCAGATGGCGCTGGGCGTGCTGAGCGCGCTGCACCAGCGCGGCATGGCGGTTCCGGGGCAGGTTTCGGTGGTGGGCTACGATGACACCTATGAAAGCGCGTTTTTCCATCCTGCGCTGACCACGGTTTCTCTCGACCTCGATTTACAGGGAAAAGAGGCGGTGAACCGTATTCTGCAGGCCAGTGAAGACGACCACAGCCGATCGTCCTCGATCCTGCCCGCACGCCTGGTAGTGCGCAATTCCACCGCCGCGCTGGGGTCGGGAACGCAGGATTTAGCACAAATCGCCGAGCAGCTGCGCCAGATTGCGAGCCGGTTGCAGTAGGGGGGTTGCCTTTAAGTACCTGGCTGGAGGTCGTTCAAAATAGGTGTGATTGCCTGATGTGGATATGTTCGATCCATCATCAGGCAAAACGCGATGTATGAAAGGTCATTATTGCCGTAACTCAGACGTCCGGCGACCACAGGTGCGGTTTCACCTGGCAACCAAATCCATACAAATGCCTGCTGCGGCGCGTTTTCAGAAGTCATCAAACGTCTCCTTCGCTGGTTTACGAATCCTTTGTGGCATCAGGCTAAGCTTATCCTCAGTTTGCCTGCGATAGGCTATCAGCCGGTTGACGTCGGCTGTCGCATCGAAGAGAGGAATCCCGAGCAGTGCCGCAACTTCGAAAACAACCCCGAGCTCGCACTTCGGATCGGCTTTTTCAATTCGCTGCAGCATACTCCGCGATATACCTGCTCGCTCTGCGAGTTCTGACTCCGTCATTTTTTGATTTTTACGTTCAAAACGGATCATTTCAGCGAACAATTTGATCGCTTCCAGCGTGTAGCGTGAGTAAACCCTCTGTACCGAACGCGGCATTTTGACCTCCCTAAAGGTCGTTAACCATCTTAGTGCATCATATAGAACTCAAAATACCATTTCACTTTTGGATCTACAAACAAAATGGATGCTATATGAGTCTTAAAGGTGATTTATGACTCATATACGAGTCATAAAAGGGTGGTGATGGCGTGTCAATGATGTTCGAGCTGATGTTCGAACATTAGCTTTAAAATGCCCCAGGCTCTGTACGGTCAAAATAAAGCGGCTTGCTCAAATTTCTTTCGGTACTCGCGTGGGCTCAGCTGGTTGTGCTGACTGAACACGCGTGAAAAATACAGCGGGTCTTCATAGCCGACGGCGCGGGCAACCTGAGTGACATTCAGCTGTTTATACCGAAGTAAATCACAGGCACGTGAAATACGCTGCTGTTCACGCCAGCCGTAAATGGTATTGCCCATCTCTTTCCTGAATATATGAGTCAGGCGTGAGGCGGAAAGGAAGGTCATGCGCGCCAGTTCTTCGACTCGGGTATCTTCACACAGGTGCTCATTGATGTAATCGCAGACGGTCTGAATACGGGGGTCCCGGTTATGACGATTGCTGGCCGGCTGAAGCTGGAAGGCCTTCAGAATGATGCGCTCGAGCGCATTCATGGCCATGGCTTCCTGGAGCAGTGCCCCGACTGCATTACACGATATCACCTCTTTGAAGAGCTGAACCATTTGCTGGCTGTGCGATTTATCAGCAAGCAACATGCGGCCGATGTCGCCCTGTTTATTGTCCCAGCGCAGCCAGTCAATCCAGTACGGGCGGGGGATAAAATAGATCCAGAGATGGTCCCAGGCAATGCTCTCTTTGGCCCTGCCGTAGTGATGAATCACGCCGGGCGGGAACAACAGCATCTCATCCTGCTGACAGTGAAACTCGCCCTCTGCATGATGAATGATCCCTTCACCTTTCAGCGTCAGGTTAATCATGTAGCCTTTCATTCCGTTGGGGCGGTGGATAAAAAAATCGAGTTTGCTGCCGGGGCTGATTGGGGTGAATCCGGAAACCATGAATGCGTTAAAGGTGAAGCTTCTCATGAGCGGAGAAAAGCTTAACATACCGGCTTCGTTCAGTTCTTCCATTGGTTCCCGTCCCTGTTTCAGTGCTGCAGATACTATAGGGAACCCCCTCCATTGCTGAAGGGGGGATGTACTCATTTTGTCGTAGAGATCACTTCAAATTTAGCAAACTGTCGCCGGTGACTGAAGCGTCGGTGCGATCGGCCTGCTGATAACGACCGGCAGACAAATCCTGCGCGACCTGATGGTAGAACCGATCCAGCTTGTAAAACCAGAGCAGTACCAGGTTTAGCGCCGCGAGGATGAGCGGGAAAAAGATAAACAGAAATTCGATAGTCCTGATGACGGTTTCAGACTGAGGGGCGCTTCCACCACTGACAAATCCGGCCGCACCCAGTATCCAGCCTACGCTCGCCGTACCGAGCCCCATCCCCAGCGTCTGCCCCAGCGTGCCCGCACTGAAGAGTATGCCTTCAATACGCAGCCCGGTTCGCCATTCACCGTAGTCGATGGTGTCTGCCAGCAGGGCAAACATGGTGGCACCAATGCCGCAGAATCCCACGCTGCGTACCGCCGTGGCCATAATCACAAACAGCGCATTCTGCTTGTCGAACAGCGGCAGCAGGTAAGCAATACAGCACACGACTAACCCGAGCATGGCCAGGCGCCGCTTGCCCAGCTTTTTAAGCAGCATCGGGATGATCATCAGCGTAAGCAAGCCCGGTATGTACTGGGCCATACTGATGTAGGCAATCAGTGAAACATCCGAAAGAACATATTTCGAGTAATACACCCCGACTGCCGACAACGCAGTGAGGCTGGTGAAGGTAATCATCAGATAGAAGAAGATGATCAGCCAGTAGCGATTTGCCATGACTGAACGCGTAACCTGCCGGGCATTAATTCTCTGACTGTTGTCGCTGCTCACCGGTTCTACACGCTCGCGGGTACCCAGCGCGGTCAGAAGCAGGAACAGGGCGGTGAACAAGCCAAAGATAGCGAATACGATAATCCAGGACGTATTGCTGTTGCCAAAAAATGCCACCATCGGCAGGGTTAACACCCCAACGGTAAGCGATCCGCAGGTTGAGAACCCCTTCCGGAAGACACTCAATATGCCGCGCTGATAATTATCACGCGTGATCAACGCCAGGAGCGAGCCGTAGGCAATGTTGTTCGCGGTAAACATAATATTGGTCAGCAGATAGGTAATGCAGACGTACACCACTTTCAGTGTGTAACTGACGTCCGGAATGGTCGACATCAGAAAGGCCGACAGGCCAAACGGGACGGCGGTCCACAGGACCCAGGGCCGGGCTTTGCCCAGGCGGGAGCGCGTCTTATCGATGCGTATACCCACGTAGATACAGATAATGCCATCCAGCACGCGGGCAAAGAACATCAGCGATCCCACCAGCAGAGCAGAGATGCCCACCACATCGGTGTAATAATACGCCAGAAAGGTCACCATTAACGTGTAGGTTAAGTTGGTGCCGTAATCGCCCACGCCAAAGGCCAGACGTTCCCGGGTGCCAATACGCTGCAAATCCTGATTCGATGAGTCAGAGTTCATCATTCTTTCTCCACTTCAAAAATCGCCACGCCCCAGTCAGCCAGTTCAAGCGCCTGTCCCTGCCGGTAACGCTGCCCGCTCAGTAACTCCTCGCCGGCCTTAAACGGGAAGGACAGGGTCTGAGGCTGGCTGGAATAGTTCAGGAAGAAAAGAACGGTATTGCCTGAACGGTTCACCGCGCGCCTGACCGTGACCGGGTAATCCGGCGATATGGCTGCGACGTCCAGAGACGTTTTTTCAATCAATTGAAGCAGCACCGCCTCCACGGCCTCAGAACTGATGCTGCAGCCCACGTAGGTTGCCGTTCCGGCACCGTAGCGGTTATGAACGATGGCCGCGTATTTATTCCAGTAGGGGTGCCGATAACTTGCCCAAACCTCGGCCCCGGCATCGGCCTCCAGCAGCTCCATCCAGTCGGCTACAGCGGCTTTCCCGGCAGGAATGTCCAGCAGCCCGGACTGCAGGGTCACCTCGTGTGGCTCAACGAACAGCTGATAGCTTGCACCCACCGCTTCCCTGATGACGGCCGGCTGCCTGTTCGTTCTGACTTTGAGATGCTCATTAGCAAAGCCCGATCTGAAGGCGTAGAGGATATGCCCGCCCCGTTCGGTAAACTGATTCAGGCGCTGCAGAGATGACTCAGAAACGGCGTAAAGCAGGGGAGCAATCAGCAGCTGATAGCGGGACAGCCGGGGATCGTCAACGGTCAGAATGTCCACCTCAATGTTAAGGCGGTAAAGGGCATCATAATACGCGCGGACGGTGTCGTTATACTGGTGTTCCTTGTTACGACCAAACTGATGCCCGCTGTAAGGATGCCAGTCAACGGCGGTCAGTGAGTCGTGACTGACGAGCAGGGCGACGCGATTGTGTTTTTTCAGGCCCGCAAGCTGCGGGGAAAGGCGGGCAAAGGCCTGCCCGACGTCTTTCGCCTCATCATAAACAGGGTTTGGCTGCAGATCGTGGCTGAGCAGTCCTTTCCAGTACGTTTCATAGGAGTTATGCAGGGAATGCCAGTGCCAGTAGCTTACCATCGCTGCGCCGGAAGCGATGTGGCTGAAAGCCTGAAGGCGGAGCTGGCCGGGATAGGGGGTCCAGTTCTTAAACGCCTGCGCCTGCGTTTCCAGAACCAGATAGTTTGCGTCCTTCGTGGTGCGCGCAATGTCTCCGCAGAAGGCAATTTCCACCCCGGTAAGCTGATGCTGGCCCGGGTGATAGATATCCACGCCGGTAATGTCCAGCACCGACGATGCCGTGAAATGATCGACTTCACCGCGCACGCCAAAGGACCATGTCCGCCACTCGAAATCGAAGTTATGGGTGATGAACTGACCGGGCAGGCGATACTCGCTGACCAGCGTTGCCTGCCAGGCCAGGAATTCTGTCACCAGGCCGCGCTGATAGCGCTGGAAGGCGGCGCCCAGGCTGGCATTGATGGTACTTTCCAGCGGCGGAAAATCCTCCCACGCGTCGATTCTGTTACTCCAGTAATCAAGGCCGTACTCGGCATTCAGCTTGTCGAGATTGCCATCGAACTGTTTTTTCAACTGCTCAATAAAGCCCCTCTGAACGGGTGATCCGCAGGTATCATAGTATTTAGTCTCATTATCGATCTGATACCCAATGACGGCCGGATGAGTGGCGGTGGCGCTCATCAACTCGCGAATAATCCGCTCTGCATATCGCAGGTAAACAGGGCTGGTGATATCCATCTTCTGGCGGTGACCATATTTATTCACTCCCTGCGGGGTGGTGGCCATGACCGAAGGGTGCTTTTTCGCAAGCCATGCAGGAATGGCATAGGTTGGCGTACCGATGATAACGGCGATGTGGTTAGCATGCATACGGTCCAGAACGGTCAGCACGCTGGAAAAGTCAAAATCACCGTCCTGTCGTTCGTAGCTGCTCCACGTGCTTTCCGCAATACGAACCACATTGATGCCTGCCGCCTTCATCAGCCGTATATCTTCATCCAGCCTTTCTTCAGGCATATATTCACGGTAGTAAGCCACACCATAGAGTAATTTTTCCACTTTTATCCTGCCTCTTATTTTAAGCGTTCGGCAGATAAATTAGAGGAAGTTGGTCGGTGATAGATAAAGCATGTCGCTGGCAACATAGAGAAACTCGCTGCCCGGTTAGTCTTATGAAGGTCATCACAAAAGGACGGCGTGAAGCATTAAATCATTTTGTTCTGGCTACTGCATTCGGAAGTTAATCCAGGGTATGTGACTCATTCCTGGTGTAAAAGCAGCTCAGACCGGCTCTTGACCTCAACTTAACTTGAGGTCCTAGAATGCCTGCTCTTAACTTCTATGGGCGAATTATGGATATGAACGAAATAGATGTTGGTTTCACGCATGTTGCATTTGTCGTTAGAAACTTAGGTAACAGTATTGCGTTTTATGAACGCTATGCCGGTATGTCTGTTGTTCACCAGCGCGAACCTGATGTTCCTGATGCGCGTAAAGTGGCATGGCTGAGCGATCGAACCCGCCCGTTTGCCCTCGTTTTGGTACAGTCAGATAATGTGACGGACACCCCATTAGGGAGCTTCGGCCATCTTGGCGTTGCCTGTGCCAGCCGCCAGGAAATTGATGAAAAAATCAGTTTGGCACGTGCTGAAAATGTTTTGCGGAAAGAACCTGT